>CAILMG010000161.1 GCA_903835265.1 uncultured Methylococcus sp. | reverse complement strand
GTACTGAGATCAAGAGGACATGAAACCAGTGACCGATGAGATTGTCGGCTTGAAAAGCGAAGATCAGTATCAAGGTGCCAAGGAGGGCACAAATGGCCACAGGATGAAGCTTTGGAAGAAACACACCTTCAAACCAGACTTTACCCTTTAATTTGACCAGAAGAGATCGGGTCATGATGCCTGCTACCAATGGGATCACAATGAAGATCAGCACCGAGTAGAGCAACAGATCAAATGGGACCGTCAAATTGGACGTGCCGGTGACGAGCCAGGTCACGATAGGCGCGAATGCCACGAGCATGATGAGATCGTTGATGGCCACTTGAACCAGCGTGTAACCGGGATCTCCGTCCGTCAAATAACTCCAGACAAAAACCATGGCGGTACAGGGCGCTGCTGCCAAAATAATCGAACCTGCTAGATATTGATCGGCGGCATCGGCGCCGATCCAAGGAGCAAAGAGGTGCTTAAAGAAGAGCCATCCGAGGAAGGCCATACTGAAGGGCTTCACTAACCAATTGACGAAAACGGTAATGAGGACGCCCTTAGGATGACGACTGACCCCCATGACCGATGCAAAGTCCACCTTCAGCATCATGGGGTAAATCATCAGCCAAATGAGGACCGCAATCGGAAGGTTAATCCCCGATATTTGAAGATTCCTAAGATCAGCGACAGCACCCGGAATGGACTTTCCAATGAGGACCCCGAGCAAAAGACAGACGCCGACCCAGACCGTTAGATACCGGTCAAAAAAATTCATTTTCTTTGGCGCCAAAGCGGTTGCTTGATGCTGAGCCATGATCATCACTCCTGATGGAATTATTGAATTTCTCTCCCAATCCTCTGAAGTTCTTCAGTGAGTGCCTCTTTGCTCATGGATTCAATTGGGAGCTCAACCATCGCCTGGACCCTACGCTTCAGAATATCGAACGTCTTATCAAAGGCCGCGATGATCTCTTCAGGTGTCCCTTTTAAGTGCCCTGGGTCTTCCACACCCCAATGCGCACGGATGGCTGGCCCAAGAAACACGGGGCAAGGCTCTTGGCCCGCGGAATCGCACACTGAAATAAGAATATCGATAGGCTGATCACGAAAAGCATCCATCGATTTGCTGGAATAACCCTCTGTAGGAAGCTGATGGCGGGCAAGGGTTGCTAAAGCCCCTGTGTTGATCCGTCCAATGGGCTTACTCCCCGCGCTATGCCCCTGATATCGGCCTTGACCTAGTGCGGTGACCAACGCCTCGCCCATCACGCTTCTGCAGGAATTGCCGGTGCAAAGCACCAACACATCGATTGTCTCGTGGCTCATATCTTTCATAGGTGTGTTGTCGAAATAAAGAAGGGGGTAGATGTTGATGGTCATCCAGCGGACATCCCTCGCCCGTAGTCGTCAAAAATCATTCCCACCTATCCAGTCATCGTGATGCTCTCTTATGATGATCTTAGGGGTGAACTCTCACTTAAGCCTACAGACCTTCACTTTAAAACCTTATCCGCAGGTTCCTTTGATGGATGGGGAGCAGCAAGATGAAGAGGAGGCTTCCACTTTTTCTTTAACCTCGAGCTTTGAACCAAACACAGGAACACTGGCGAGCGAGTGGAACGCCTCCCAAGGAATTCCCTGGGGATCTTGAGTCCAGTATTTGTCAGATTCAGCGTAACAACAGGCCGTCCCTTTTTGTTCGATCACCGGAAGAGCCGCATTTGAAAGCCGGTGATTGATATCAGAAAGTTCACTGTCTGATTCAACCTGGATTCCGAGATGATCAAGACCAGGCTTCGATCCACGCGATGAAATCGCAAAATTCACTTTAGGATCGGCTAGCATCCATTTCGCGTAATCCGGCTTGAGAACGGATGGTTCAGCTTCAAAAAGGGCCGCATAAAAACGGACATTGGCTTCGATGTTATCGACACTGAGATGGATATGAAGGCGTTTCAAGTCATTTCTCCAAGGTTTAACAGGATTGCCCGTTGCAGCAGTTCTCAGTCAGATAGCTGATGACAGCGTTCATTCGGGCATAGTTGGCAGAGTAAATGAGAGACCTTCCATCCTGACGCTGCAGAATGAGTCCAGCGGAATAGAGTTCCTTGAGATGAAAAGACAGTGAAGAGGGGGGGATATCCAATGCCTCAGCAATCTTGCCCGCGGGCCTACCCTCCTCTCCCGCTTGCACCAAGAATCGAAAAACGGCGAGCCGACTCGATTGCGCAATAGCCGTCAGGGCAACAAGGATTTCATTCGTTTCCATGTTTCTAGAATAGTCGAATTATAATGAAGGGGCAATGTTTTGATCCGGATTCAGTCAAAAAGCCGTCATCGACTCACGTTGTTTAGAGATTGATCCTTAGCCACTGAGGTCACCTTAAGGTGAGCGAAACCTGCAGGGATGATGATGGCGGGAATGGACCTGTTCGCTAAAAAATCACAGATGAGCAATTATCGCTTGTCATCAGCCCCCACTTTCACACAAACTGAACACCAGCATGTTCTAGTGAACAAAACCATCAAGCGCTGATACACCATGATCGAAGCCAACCTTACGAATATTTCACAACCCGTCAGACTTCTTTTTACGGGTTTTTTGTTGGTGACCCTGATGGGTCTCTACATGGCCGGTTTCCAAATCATGGAAACCCATGGCAAGGCCGATGGCCAACCGGGTCTTTCGGTCAATGACATTGTCTACAGCTATTACGGCAATCGCAGTGGATCGAAGCTCGAATCGATGCTCAATGGTCAGATGGAGCCGATGGCCCCGGATGAAGTTCGCTTCAAATTAATCCAATGGGCCCGAGAGGGTGGCAGCGTCAAGGATTGGCTCCCCGAGATCAAGCCGATCATGGAGCAGTACTGCGTAGGCTGTCATGCCGAAGGGGCCAGCATTCCTAATTTTAACCAGTTTGAAAACCTACAAAAGGTCGCCCAAGTCGATGAAGGGGCCAGTATCGCTAGCCTCACTCGGGTCTCACATATTCATCTTTTCGGTATCGCCTTCATCTTCTTGTTTGTCGGTTGGATCTTCGGCATGGCCAATTTTCCAGAGCGCTGGAAGATTATTCTCATCGCGACACCCTTTGTTTTCCTGCTGCTCGATGTCTTGTCATGGTGGCTGACTAAATATTTTCCTGTGTTTGCCTGGCTCACGATGCTAGGCGGGGTCGGATCGAGTCTTGCCTCGATCATTATGATCGTCACCTCTCTCGGGCAAATGTGGATGTGGGAGTTCGTGCAAAAACGGGATTAAATCCCCCTGCCCTCTCAAATCAGCCTCCGTTTCCAACCCTCTGAAGTTGGCCCTGAAAGACACGGCATCAACGGGTGGCTTCAAGCCTTTTTTTCAACGTGATAGCATCTTCGTCATCGAATAGAATTTTTTTCTTATTTGGTAGATCATTCCATAAAACCAATAACAATCATTCTCTAGCACGAGGAGGGAAATGTATGAGC
>CAILMG010000160.1 GCA_903835265.1 uncultured Methylococcus sp. | reverse complement strand
GGCTTCGGCGCGGCGGCGTTCTACTGACCTTGATTGTGTTACCGCTCTATATCCCGGTCCTGATTTTCTCTACCAATGCGGTATCGGCGGCTGTGGCGGGACTTCCGATGGGCGGTCAGCTTGATTTTCTGCTAGCGCTTTTAGTCTTGGCGCTGACTTTGGCTCCCTTCGCAACCGCGCAGGCTCTGCGCATCAGTTTGAGTTGATATCATCATGTGGAACGCGATTTGGGTCTTTTTTCACAAGTGGGCTTCGCCGAGGTATTTCTATCGACTCAGTGGCGCTGTCATTCCCTGGCTATGGGCGCTGACCCTCTTATTGCTTCTCGGTGGCCTTTACCTTGGGCTGTTTGTGGCGCCACCTGACTATCAGCAAGGTCAAAGCTACAGGATTATCTTTGTCCATGTGCCTAGCGCTTGGATGTCCTTGTTTATCTATACCTTCATGGCCGTCTTGAGCGGCATATACCTGATTTGGAACATCAAGCTGGCGGATGTCATGGTACGAAGTTCAGCGATGCTGGGTGCTTCATTCACCTTCCTGGCGCTTGCGACGGGATCCCTTTGGGGTAAACCCATGTGGGGAGCTTGGTGGGTCTGGGATGCACGGCTGACTTCCGAATTAATTCTGCTGTTTCTTTACCTCGGTTACCTTGCGCTGGTCAATGCCATCGAAGATACCCGGACTGCGGCCAAGGCCGGTGGTGTCCTCATTTTGGTCGGCGTCGTCAATATTCCGATCATTCATTACTCCGTGGAGTGGTGGAACACGCTTCATCAGGGCGCGACGGTCACCAAACTGGATAAGCCGTCCATCCATGTGTCGATGTTGATCCCGCTTCTCTTGATGGCAGGGGCTTTCCAGTTGTATTACTTCTCCCTCGTGTTGATGCGGGCCCGCGTCGAACTCCTTGACCGCGAGCGGCGAAGCGAGTGGGTTCGCGAGATGATGGGTCGGGATTCTGAAGCCTGATGGCTAATCTCCAATTTTATTTGCGTCATGCCGGTAGGCGCCTTGATGGCCGGCCTTCTGGTCTCCTCTTTCATTCTGCAGACGGATCTTTTTCATGACTCAAGAACAGCAGCAAACGCCCACCGGCCTGACCAAGGCCCAAAAAGCCGTTCAAAACCTTCAAAACCACGTCAGCGCTCAAGTCATTGGTCAGGAACGCCTCATCGAGAGCATGCTGATGGCCCTCTTGGCTGATGGCCACCTCTTGGTCGAGGGAGCCCCAGGCCTTGCAAAGACCCGGGCTATCAATGTCTTGAGCCGCGGGATTGAGGCCGATTTTCACCGCATCCAATTTACCCCAGATCTGTTGCCTGCCGATTTGACTGGCACCGAAATCTACCGCCCCCAGGAAGGGACCTTTGAGTTTCAGCGGGGGCCTTTATTTCATCATCTCGTCCTCGCTGATGAAATCAATCGATCCCCCGCCAAGGTGCAATCCGCCTTGCTCGAGGCGATGGCTGAACGCCAGATTACCGTTGGCCGGGTGACCTATCCCCTGCCACCTTTGTTCATGGTCATGGCGACGCAGAATCCGATTGAGCAGGAAGGGACCTATCCGCTCCCAGAAGCGCAGCTCGATCGGTTTATGTTGTTTATTCGGATTGGTTACCCTGAGCCGCGGCATGAACGGACGATTCTCCATCTGGTCAGAAACGAAGCGCGCGGGGTGAAAGAATCCACGGCAACCGCCTTCGAACCGATACCCCAAGCGATCCTGCTGGAGGCCCGCGATGAGGTGCTTGACCTTTATCTTGCAGAGTCCCTTGAGGAGTATCTCTTGCAGCTGATTCTTGCAACCCGAGAGCCTGGGGCCTACGATCCTGCGTTGGCTCGCTGGGTGCAGTATGGGGCAAGCCCCAGGGCGACCATTGCGCTTGATCGTTGCGCCAGAGCCAGGGCCTGGCTCCGTGGCCGGGATTTTGTCTTGCCGGAAGACATTCAGTCGGTGGCAAAGGATGTGCTGCGCCATCGTCTCAT
Source organism: uncultured Methylococcus sp. (assembly GCA_903835265.1). Classification (GTDB taxonomy): domain Bacteria; phylum Pseudomonadota; class Gammaproteobacteria; order Methylococcales; family Methylococcaceae; genus UBA6136. The sequence continues at coordinate 17,389 of CAILMG010000160.1, read as the reverse complement.
TCTGACCTATGAGGCCGAGGCCGATGGCATCGATGCGGACCATGTGATTGAGACGCTGCTGCGTCACGTTGCTGTTCCCTGACCCTTCTAAAAACCCCGAGAAGCCCGCGATGCGTCCTTATCAGCATGATTTTATTCGCTATGCCATTGAGGCGGGCGTCCTTCGATTCGGTGACTTTGTTCTAAAGTCAGGTCGCCGAAGCCCTTATTTTTTCAATACGGGGCTGTTCGATACCGGTGAACGGCTTGGACGGCTCGGTGAATTCTATGCCGAAGCCCTGATCGCGACGGGTCAAAAGCCCGATGTGCTCTATGGTCCAGCCTACAAGGGGATCCCTCTGGCGTGCGCCACCTCGATCGCTCTCGCGCGGATGACCCAAGAGCCCACTCCCTTCGCCTTCAACCGCAAAGAAGCCAAAGACCATGGGGAGGGCGGGATGATTGTCGGGGCCCCCCTCAAGGGTGAGGTCTTGATCCTCGATGACGTCATTACGGCAGGAACCTCGGTGCGCGAATCGGTCGATATCATTCGCGTAGCGGGCGCCCATCCTTGTGGTGTTTTGATTGCGTTGGACCGGGAGGAAAAAGGGCAAGGCGATCTTACTGCGGTGGAGGAAGTCGCCCAGAGCTTTGATCTTCGGGTGACGAGCATTGTCGGCCTGGGCCATATCATGACTTATCTCGAGGCGGCAGGATTGCACCGTGAGCTCAAAGCGATTGAAGAATACCGTGTCGCCGGCCAGGCCTAATGGTTGAAAAACACCGGTGGGAATGTGGTGCTGAAAGAGACACTAGAGCGCTTTAGACCTCTCAACATCGGGACTTCCTGGCCTTTGGTTCTGCTGACGGTAGGGCTCATCACCCGATTCTGGGGCTTAGGAACTCCTGCCACGGTCGTCTTTGATGAACTCCATTGGGGGCGCTACTTCAGTAGTTACTTCACCGGGAATTATTATTTTGATGTTCACCCACCTCTCGGCAAACTGATTTATGCGGGTTGGGCCTATCTTTGGGGGTTCACCCCCGCCTTTATCTTTGAATTATCGGCTCCTTATCAAGGCGCGTGGGCTTTGATCTTGAGGGGACTTCCGGCCTTCATGGGCGCGATGCTTCCCCTCATCGTCTACGGCTTGGCCCTGGATCTTGGTTACCGACCTAAAATGGCCGCTCTCGCGGGATTTCTAATCGCTATCGATGGGGCGTTCATCGGTATCTCAAGGCTCATTCTCCTCGACCCTTTTTTACTTTTTTTTGGCTTTGCTGCGCTGTGGTCCTATCAGCGTTGGTCTAAAACCGGGTTGGGCTTCGGGCTTTTGATCCCAGGGGTTTTTTTGGGCCTCGCGGTCAGTATCAAGTGGACCGGATTAGCCTTCTTAGGGCTCATTGCCCTGCTTGAACTGTCAAGATTATGGACTCAGCGAGAGTCTTTTAGCCCCTTATCGATGGCCAAGGGCATTCTCGCTCTGGGGATTATTCCCATGCTGATCTATACCCTTCAATTTTGGATCCACTTCGCTCTATTGACGCATTCAGGTCCGGGTGATGACTTCATGACGCCTGCGTTTCAGGCGACACTTGAGGGGAGTCGTTATGCCCTTGAACGAGGAGGACTTCAAAGGCCTCATTTCTTCGAAAAATTTGTTGAGCTTAATCAGGAAATGTTCAGGGCGAATGCCAGGATGACGACAGGTCACCCCTATAGCTCGGTCTGGTATACCTGGCCTTTGATGTTCAGACCGATTTTTATGTGGCAGGGTGGACCCCTCGAGCGCCTCTCCCTTTTCGGCAACCCGGTCATCTGGTGGGGGTCGACGATCGCGGTGTTGACGATTTTTCAGACCACGCTTTGGCTCAGGCTTCGATATCTCGACGCCACCGGTCGTCTTCTTCTCCTGGGATGGTTGATGAATCTCCTGCCATTTATGGGGATCGGGCGGGTGATGTTCATCTATCACTATCTATCGGCGCTGGTCTTCGCCATCTTGCTGTTGGTTTATCTCGCAGAGCGCCTGCCGGGTTCCCGCCGCGTCACCTTCACTATCGCCCTCTTTGCACTCGCAGGCTTTGGTTATTTCGCCCCTTGGATCTATGGGTTTCCTTCGAGTCGCCCTATGGCATGGCTGTCGTCCTGGATCTGATCGTTGTGGATGCTTCTAGATCCAGGCCGAGACGCTCCCGATCTTTGAAGGCATCAGGAGCGTGCCAATGCCGCGGTCGGTCAGGAGTTCTAACAGCACCGCGTGTTCCACGCGGCCATCGATGATATGGACGCTCTTGACGCCACCCCGAAGGGCGTCGGTGGCGCAGCCGACCTTTGGAATCATGCCGCCGCTGATGGTGCCATCCTCGATTAATTCATCCACCTCCGCCAGTGAGAGCCCGGTGAGTAAGGTGCCTTCTTTGTCGAGGATGCCTTGGGTGTTCGTTAGTAATAGCAGTTTTTCGGCGTTCAGGACCTCTGCCATTTTGCCGGCAACAAGGTCTGCATTGATGTTGTAGGAAAAGCCATCCTCGCCGACTCCAATCGGCGCAATCACCGGAATGAAATCGCTGGCGACCAGCGTATTTACGATCGAAGGATCAATACTCCGAACTCGGCCGACGTGACCTAGATCAAGCACTTCCGGCTCGTCACTATCGGGCGAGCGTTGGGTCACTGAAATCTTTTCGGCACGGACGAGGTCGCCATCTTTGCCGGTGAGGCCGACCGCTGCCCCGCCGTGCTGATTGATAAGGTTGACGATTTCCTTGTTAACGAGACCCCCCAGCACCATTTCAACCACATCCATGGTCTCGGCATCCGTGACCCGCATCCCTTGGATGAACTGGCTGGTCTTCCCAAGCCGTTCCAAGAGACGACCGATTTGGGGACCTCCCCCATGAACCACCACCGGATTAATGCCCACCAGTTTCAATAAGACGATGTCACGAGCGAAGCTGTGCTTTAAATGCTCTTCGGTCATGGCGTTGCCGCCGTATTTGACCACCAGGGTCTTGCCCTTGAAGCGGCGGATATAGGGAAGCGCCTCAATCAGGACATGAGCGACTTCAGCGGCTGATTCGATTTCAAGGTGGGGTTGAGTTTTCACAGGCTCAGGGACATCCTTTAAAGAAGGCGATGAAAATTACTGGCGGCCGGTGTGGCCAAAACCGCCATCGCCGCGATCGCTTTCGGTGAAGTCTGAAACCCTCTCGAACTGTACCTTGACGATCGGGACAAAAACCATTTGGGCGATGCGGTCACCGACCGCGATGGTGAAGTGTTCATGGCCCCGGTTCCAGCAAGAAACAAAGATTTGACCCTGATAGTCAGAATCTATGAGGCCGACTAGATTGCCAAGGACGATGCCATGCTTATGACCGAGCCCCGACCTCGGAAGGATAACGGCGGCCAGTCCCTGATCGCCGATATGGATGGCAAGACCCGTCGGAATCAGCTGCGTTTCCCCGGGACCGAGGGTGAGCGGCTCTTTAAGGCAGGCGCGAAGATCAAGACCGGCAGATCCCTCTGTGGCGTACTCCGGCAGGGGAAAGTCTGATCCGAGCCTTGGATCAAGGATCTTCAGTTGAATGGGATGCATGGTAACGGTCCAAAATAAGAGTCAATAATTCTGCAGCAAGATCGGTTTTATGGGCCATTGGCAATAAACGCTGTCCGCCTTCCCAAAAAACCATGAGTTCATTGTCATCAACCTCAAAGCCCTGATGGTTGCCAACGTGGTTAGCGGCGATCAAATCGAGGGCCTTATTCTTGAGTTTCAAGAGGGCATGCGCCTCAAGGTTCTCGGTTTCGGCAGCAAATCCGACCGTAAAAGGCCGGTCATCGAGTGAGGAAACCTGACCGATAATATCAACGGTCTTTTGGAGTTCGAGAGTCAGAGTGGGTGTCCCTTTCTTGATTTTTTGAGGGGCCATGATCGGTGCGTAATCGGCGACAGCGGCACTCCCAATGAAGATATCGGCGGATGGGACGTGTTGGAGGACCGCCTCCAGCATCTCCTTGGCCGTTTCTATCTCGATAAACTGATCGACTGGGGGTGGAGTGAGTGCGGTCGGGCCTGAGATCAATGTGACGACGGCGCCCTGGTCTTGGGCGGCTTGGGCTAGAGCATACCCCATCTTGCCGGAGCTTCGATTGGTCAGATAACGCACCGGATCAATCGGTTCCCTAGTAGGACCTGCGCTGATCACGAGTCGGAGACCTGTCCAAGGCCCTTGGCCAAAGGCTTGCTGCAGGGCCATAAGGATCAGGTTGGGTTCAAGCAAGCGTCCAGGTCCCGACTCTCCACAGGCCTGAATCCCCTGATCCGGCCCCAACAGATGGACCCCACGAGACCTGAGGGTGTCGATGTTCTCTTTCGTCGCGGAATGCTCCCACATCACCCGATTCATCGCCGGCGCCACCCAAAGGGGGGCTTTGCTGGCAAGGCATAAGGTGGTTAGTAGGTCTTGGGCATGGCCGCCACGGAGCCGTGCAATGAGATCCGCCGAAGCTGGGGCAATCAGGATGAGATCTGCCCAGCGGGCGAGATCAATATGACTCATCGCGGACTCTTCTGAGGGATCGAAAAGGTGGCGATGAACCTTCGACCCGGAAAGGGCTTCAAGGGTCAATGGGGTGATGAATTGGGTCGCAGCCTCGGTCATGACCACCCGGACGATCGCACCTTCAGTGACCAGTAGACGGACCAATTCGGCCGCCTTGTAGGCGGCAATGCCGCCACTCACGCCGAGAAGAATTTTCTTGCCGCTGAAAACGCTCAACCCTTGGGTCCTTAAAAAGATCTTTAGGGGGGAATTATGTCAAGTTTGAGCGTTCGCTTCTATGTTTTCAGTTTGGATTTAGGCATTTTCAGGGCGTGGGTGTTGGATGGGCTGACCGGGAAAGCAAAAAAAGGCCGGCGAGGCCGGCCTTTTTCAAATCCTAAGAAGGCTTTTAGTGGCTGACGTCGACCTTCTTGCCCTTAGGTTGGCCCATCGATTTGAGGGCGTCGACAAACCATGGCGTATCAATATCAAAAGGCTTGCCGCCTTTGATTCTTGGGAACTCAATGGCGCGGAGGACGTTACCGTTGTCCTCGTCATGACCGATGACCCCAGACTCCCGCTTAAAGGCGCACTCGACTGCAAGGTCGGTACAGGATTTGATCAAGCGAAGGTCGTCCGAGTTGGCGGCGGCTGCGCGGGCAAAATACCCTGACTTTTGGACCAGCACTTTTTCAGCGCCGAGCATTTCAGCAAACTGCTCACCAAACCACTTTCCGGGATTGATGGTATCGAGCTTGATGTGACCAAAGGGATCGCGGGGATTTCCTGCCCCTTGGCCTGCATTTCTGCAACGATAGCATCGACGCCCGCGCCTTCTGAAATGAAGATGTTGACCGCATCATGCTGATCCATCAGGCTCCGGAGACGCTTCGCTTCATCGGCGATATTAACCTCCATTTCTGGGACGAAAACCGCCGCGACGTCATAGGCCTCTCGCGACAGCCCGATCTGTGGAACCCATTCCTCTCGGTCGAGAAGTTTCCGGTATTCCAGCGCCGTAGCGGCCGTCAGCCAGCCGCAGTTCCGGCCCATGACTTCGTGGACGATCAGCATTCTGGGGTTGGAGCCGGATTCTGCAACGACGTTACGGAAATAGCGCGCGCCCTGTTCGGCTGCGGTCCAGGCCCCGAGGGACTGACGGATCGGAAACACATCGTTGTCGACGGTCTTTGGCAGACCGATCACGGTAAGCCCGTAATTGTTCTTAGCCAGAAAGGCCGCAAGATCGGCCGCGGCGGTGTTGGTGTCATCACCCCCAATGGTGTGGAGGACATCCACGCCATCTTTGACCAGCTGATCCGCTGCGATTTTTTGAGGATCCTGTCCTTCGGCCACGAGGCCGCGTTTGACGCAATCCTTCACATTCGTGAGTTTCACCCGACTGTTGCCGATGGGTGAACCGCCAAAGCGGTGCAGGAGTGGCGCCTTCTCGCGGATCTCCGGTGTGATTTTGTAGGAGTCTCCGAGCAGCAAACCCTTATAGCCGCCTCGGTAGGCAATGATTTCAATGGTAGGGTCAATTTCGGTGTAGCGCTCAATGAGGCCGCCGACAGCGGAGCTGAGACAGGGGGCCAGACCGCCTGCGGTGAGGAGTGCAACTTTCTTGGGCTTGCTCATGGTGTAGTCGTCAGAGGTTGGTTTAAAAACAGGGAAGGATAATGGATTCGAGGCCTCGGGGAAAAGCCTTCTCGATTAAGACGCTTCATCTGCAATGAAATCGTGGAGCTGGCTACCGGCTTCTGGGTCCACTAACCAGACCGATTGCCCCTCTCGATCATGGACTCTGGCTGCCGGAAGGGCAGTGAGGCTTTGAGTGTCCTGATGGAATAGGGCTTTAAGGGTCAGAGCTTTGTCGGCACCCGTGACCATAAAGAGGATCGAGCGAGCTTGTCTCAAGGTATCAAGGCTCAGGGTCAGCCGAATGGGGGGAGGTTTGGGCGAATGTTGGACGGCGAAAACGGGGAGGGGGGAGTCTTTAAAGCCAGGAAAAAGAGAGGCGGTGTGGCCATCGGGTCCCATCCCAAGGAGGACAAGGTCAAAGGCATAGGGCTGGCCTTCGAAGAACAGCTCGAGAGTTTTTGCGTAGGCGAGGGCTGAAGCCGCCGGGTCGGGGTCTTGGGTCGGCATGGTATGAAACTGCTCAGCGGGGATAGGTATCCCCGCCAGCAGCGTCTCTCGAACCAATCGCACGGTGCTGTCGGGGTCATCAAAGGGGACGTAACGTTCATCGGCGAAGAACAGATGGACCTTCGACCAGTCGAGGCTTTGCCGATAAGGGGGCTGGGTCAGGAGCTGATAAAGTCTTCTCGGGGTGCTGCCGCCAGAAAGGACCAGCGAAAACCGCCCGCGTTCGGTGATGGCCTGGGTGCCGAGGTCGATAATTCGTGCCGCGGCCTCCCGGGCTAGATCATCGGCGCTGCCGAGAATGTGTAGTTGACGTGATGTATTCATATGCGAAGAGCCTTGTAGCGATTGATAAGGGCATTGGTGGAACTGTCATGGGAGTGGGCGAGATCCTCGCCGCCGAGGTCGTTGAGAATCTTTTTGGCCAGTTGCTTTCCAAGCTCAACGCCCATTTGATCAAACGAATTAATGTTCCAGATGGCGCCTTGGACAAAAATCTTGTGTTCGTAAAGGGCGATGAGGCTTCCGAGGGTCTCGGGCGTTAGTTTACGGTAGAGAATCGAGTTCGACGGTCGGTTGCCCCTGAAGGTCTTAGCGGCCGCCAGTTCTTGAAGGCGCTCGCCAGTCACTCCCTCCTTTTCGAGTTCAGATTTGGCTTCCTCGAAGGTTTTTCCGAGCATGAGGGCTTCGGTTTGGGCAATGAAATTCGAGATGAGGAGTTCGTGGTGCTCGCCAAGATTATGATGGCTCTGGGCTGCGGCGATAAAATCGCAGGGGATGAGCGCGCTGCCTTGATGCATCAATTGATAAAACGCATGCTGGCCATTGGTGCCCGGCTGGCCGAAGATGATCGGCCCGGTGCTGTAATTCACCGGGTGGCCCTCGAGGTCGACCGTTTTCCCGTTACTTTCCATATCCCCTTGCTGGAGGTAATCCGGTAGATGCTCGAGATATTGATCGTAAGGAAGAATCGCGTAGGCATCGGCTGCAAAAAAGTTGTCATACCAGATACCGAGCAAGCCCATGATGACCGGAATGTTGCGGTGAAAGGGGGCTGTCCTGAAATGTTCGTCAATTCGGTGCGCCCCTTCGAGCATGGCCTCAAAACGGTCCATCCCGACCGCGAGAGCAATCGGCAGCCCGATGGCCGCCCAAATCGAGTAGCGGCCACCGACCCAGTCCCAGAATTCGAACATATTGGCGGTATCAATACCAAAGTCCGCAACCTTTTCGGAGTTCGTCGAAATGGCTACGAAATGTTTGGCGACGGCGCCAGGGTCTCTCACCTGATGGAGGAGCCACTCGCGGGCCGACTTGGCATTCGCCATGGTCTCGAGGGTCGTAAACGTTTTTGAGGCGATGCAAAAGAGCGTCGTTTCAGGGTCAAGACCAAAAAGGGTCTGCACCAGATCGGCTTCATCAACGTTCGAAATGAAGTGCACCCGCAGCGAGGGGTCTACATAGGGGGAGAGGGCCTTTACGACCATTCGGGAGCCAAGATCGGAGCCGCCGATACCGATGTTGACTACATCGGTGATAGAGCGTCCGGTGCACCCCTTCCAGCGACCGGAACGAACGGCTTCGGTAAAGCGTCGCATCATGCCGAGAACTCGATTGACATCCGGCATCACATCATCGCCATCCAAAAGGATCGGACGGTTGCTGCGGTTCCTAAGGGCGATGTGCAAAACGGCGCGGTTCTCCGTCACATTGATGCGGGCGCCGCGAAACATGGCTTCTATTTTTGCTGACAACTTGCACTCTTCGGCCAGTTGCTCGAGGAGGCTGAGCGTTTTTTCGGTGATCCTATTCTTAGAAAAATCAAACAGGAGATCGTTGAACGTCAGTGAAAAGCGCTCAAAGCGCTGGTGATCGGCGGCAAAGAGGTCCCTCATGTGAACCCCGGCCATCTCCTGTCGGTGTTTTTCAAGGGCACGCCAGGCAGGAAGTTGAGTGGGTTGAGTCATCGTTACGATACCGACTTTTTGTGGCGATCCTATCAAACGTGAGAAGCCTTAGGAATCATCCATCGTTACATCGTCCGCTAGCCGCGCTCTTAAAGGCCCTTAAGAGAAGGCTTTGAATACCTCTGGGCTAAAATCCGCAGGAACGGTGTGGTTGATCGCGCTATAATGCACCTTAGAACCTTTCTGTCGGGAGATCAATGAGCAGCGAACCCAAACCGTGGGCCGGTCGATTCACCGAGGCCACCGATGCCTTCGTCGAGGCCTTTACCGCATCGATTGATTTTGACCAGCGATTGGGTCAGCACGACATTTTGGGTTCCAAGGCCCACGCCACCATGCTGGCCAGCATTGGGGTCATCACCAATGCCGAGCGTGACGCCATCCTTCAGGGATTGAATACGATCGCCGAGGAGAGTCGCCAGGGGGCATTCCCCTGGTCTGTCGAGCTTGAAGATGTCCATATGAATATCGAGGCGCGTCTGACGCAACGTATTGGCGATGTCGGCAAGAAGCTCCACACCGGTCGTTCGAGGAATGATCAGGTGGCCACCGATATTAGACTCTACCTTCGAGATGAGATCGATGTCATTGCCGCTCTGATCCGGCGGCTCCAGTCGGCCTTGATGGATTTGGCCGAACGGGAGGCAGACACGGTGATGCCAGGCTTTACCCATCTTCAGGTCGCTCAGCCAGTGACCTTCGGCCATCATATGATGGCTTGGTTTGAGATGCTGGAGCGGGATCATGCCCGTCTCCTTGACGGTCGCAAACGAGTCAACATCATGCCTTTGGGCTCTGCGGCCCTCGCTGGGACCACCTTTCCGCTCGACCGTGATCTGACCGCTTCACTGCTCGGATTTGATCAACCATCGGCCAATTCGCTGGATGCGGTGAGTGACCGTGACTTCGCTATTGAGTTCACGGCGACCGCGAGTCTGATCATGATGCATCTTTCGAGATTTTCCGAGGAGTTGATTCTTTGGACGTCTGCTCAGTTTGGATTTATCGATCTTCCTGATGCCTTTTGCACCGGTTCATCGATCATGCCGCAAAAGAAAAATCCCGATGTCCCTGAATTGGTTCGTGGAAAGACGGGACGGGTCTATGGCCATTTGTTCGGCCTCTTGACGCTGATGAAGGGGCAGCCGCTTGCCTATAATAAAGACAATCAAGAAGACAAGGAGCCGCTATTTGATACCGTCGATACGGTGACGCATTGCCTCAGAGCCTTCGCGGACATGGTGCCTCATTTGAGCCCAAACCACCGGGCCATGCGGGAGTCGGCACTCAAAGGGTTTGCGACGGCCACCGATCTCGCCGACTATCTGGTCCGGAAGGGGATGCCATTCCGCGATGCCCATGAGGTGGTCGGCAAGGCCGTCCGACTTGGGATTGATACGGACCGCGATCTGTCCGCGCTGCATCTTGAGGAGCTCAAGGCGCTGGCGCCGATCATTGAGGCCAATGTCTATGAGGTATTGACGCTGGAGGGCTCTTTGAGCGCCCGTGATCATTCAGGAGGAACGGCCCCGGCGCAGGTCCGAGCGGCCATTAAGGCTGCTCGAGAGCGGCTACAACCCGAGGCAGCCCGTTGATCACCGGCGAGCGCATCACCACATTGATTGATCTCGTCCGTCATGGCGAACCGGTAGGGGGTATCCGCTATCGGGGGCAGATGGACGATCCCTTGAGTCACACCGGTTGGCAAGAGATGCGTAAGGCGATAGGTCGAGAAACCCCCTGGGACGCGATTATCAGTTCCCCTCTTTTACGCTGCCGTGCCTTCTCTGAGGATTTGAGCGAACGGTCAGGCATCCCGTTAGAAATGGATGACCGTCTAAAGGAAATTGGCTTTGGCGAATGGCAGGGCAAGACCCGAGAGGAGATCAGTCGTTTTGATCCGGGGGTGGTTCAGCGATTTTATAGGGATCCGACCACAACTAGGCCCGATGGCGCCGAAGGGTTGGCGGAGTTTCGAAAACGCGTCACCGATGCGCTGAGAGATATTCTCGAACGTCACGCGGGCCAGCATCTTCTGATCGTTTGTCATGCGGGCATCATCCGGATGGTCCTTGCCCAGATCCTCGATGTGCCGTTATCGCATCTTTTCAGGATCAAGGTCGGAACGGCTTGTGTGACCCGTGTGGAGTTTTCTGAGCAAGGCGAAGAGTTTCTTGGACAACTGGTTTTTCATGCGGGGTCGCTCTCGACCTAACGCCTTCTGGATCCTCTCGCCTTCCTCCAAAAGTCGAGGTGCTCCCACAACACCCCTTCCCAACGTTTTTATAAAGTAAAGAAGCTCTTGAAGACATTTTTTTCCGACAGGTCTCCCAGGGAGACCAGCCTGGCTTTCGTCCTTCTTGCTCTGTTGTTTGCATGCTGGGCGACCTTCTTTCATTTGGGCGATTTCCCCTTATTGTCTCCGGATGAGGGGCGGAATGCGGAGGTGGCCCGGGAGATGAAAGTTGATGGTCGTTGGTTGGTCCCAACTTACGATGGTGCGGTCTATCTCGATAAGCCGGCTTTCTTTTTTAAGGCGACGGCCCTGTCGTTGGCTGCCTTCGGTGATAACGAGGCCGCCGCCCGGCTCCCTTCAGCGCTTTCGGCCTTTGCTCTTCTGCTCCTATTGCTGGCCTTCTGCTGGAAGGTTTACGGTCGTCTTACAGCCGCGATGGCCGTGGTCGTGGTCGCCTCAACCCCTCTGTTTATGGCGTTTTCGAGAATCGTCATCTTTGACATGATGTTGGCCCTTTGGGTCTCGGCGGCCATTCTTCTCGCCTATCTTGCGGAGGAGGTCGATGGCCCAAAACGGCGTCAGCGCTATCTTCTAGCGACTCTTTGTGCGGGGTTAGCGACGCTGGTGAAAGGGCCGGTGGGATTTCTGGTTCCACTCTTGGTCATGGCTGTTTTCCATGGAATAGAGCGTCATGGACGAGCGATTCGATCGTTCTTTCATCCCTGGCACATCGTGCTGTTCCTGGGTGTCGTCTTGCCGTGGTTTGTCGGCCTCTCACTGGAATGTCCGGACTTCCCCTACTACGGGATCATGAAGGAATCCATTGCCCGGTTTACCACGACCGAGTTTCGTCGAACCCAACCCGCCTGGTATTACGCGGCGATTATCGGGGGCTGTTTTTTTACCTGGAGTACCTTGCTTCCAGGGGCCGTTGGTCCATTGATCAAGCGACGGTTTGACCTTCATCGCGCTGATCGACTTTTCATCGTCTGGGCCTTAGTGGTCGTTATTTTCTTTTCCCTGTCTCAATCAAAGTTGCCAGGTTATATTTTGACCGGGGTCATCGCACTGGGTGTGTTGGTGGCTAGAATCCTGGCCCGTGCCCTTGAGGGTCTTGATCCCGTGTCGCTGGGCCTGGTTCGGCGAGGTGTGCTGACGCTGTGTATTGTCTCGTTGCTCCTGCTTTGCCCACTCCTGATGTTCGTGTTTGCCCCGGAAGATGTCCCAAAGCCACGCTGGCTAACACCGGTCGCCATGATGCAGTTCGCTTCGGTGATCCCAGGCTTTATCCTGTCGCTTGGCGCAACCACGGTGATGGCTTTTATCGCCTTCTGGAAGCAGAGCATGCGGGGCGCCGTGGCGGCGTATCTGATCTTTCCGGTTCTTTTGTTAACCCTCAATTTTGAGGTGATTCCCCGACATGCCGAGATCAAGTCGGGTCAGTCCCTGGTGAATCGCTTGCCTCCGGCCGTAAGCCAGGAGACCGAGATCGCCTGTCTGGCCTGCATGCCCCCTGGCGTTCCTTTCTATCTTGGGCGGTTGGTGACGGTGTTTACCGAGGAAGGCAGGGAGTTGACCAGTAACTACGTGATTTTTTCGCTCGCTTCCGGGAAAAGCTGGCCCCCTCGATTGGTGCCTTGGGCCTCAAGGGATGCCTACCTTGAGAAGACAGAGCATCCTCTCTTTCTGATGGCCACCGGCGAACGGCGAGACGAGTTGGCGCTCAGGGGAGACCGGGTTGGAGCGCCTGTGGTGGCCCTCGCCAACGGTTATTTCGGGGTGCTCTTGCCGGCCGGACACCGCTGATATGTGCGGTATCTGTGGACAGATTCTTTGGCAGGAGGCAGAGGGGGCCACGAACCCGGTTTCCGCCATGCTGGATCGTCTGGTTCATCGGGGCCCCGATGGCCATTGGGTGCGTTCCGATGCCCTAGCAACGTTTGGTATGGCCCGTCTAACCATTCGTGGTTTGACCAGCGGGCAGCAGCCGCTGGTCGATGAGGCCACTGGCGTGATGGTGGTCTGTAATGGGGAAATCGATAACCATCATGCCTTGAGGGCCTTTCTGAAAGAGCGGGGCCGCCCGGTTTTTGAAGATACCGATGTCGCTGTCCTGCCGGGGCTCTATCTAGAATTGGGTGAGGCTTTTGTTGATCAATTGATTGGGGCCTTCGCGATTGCTGTTTGGGATCCTTCCCGGCAGCAATTGCTTCTTGCGAGAGATCGGGCTGGGGAACGCCCACTGTTTTATTCCTGGAACCAAGGCAAGGCGATCTTTGGATCACAACTTGCGGCGATGGCCGCTGCCGAAGAGACCCCCCGCGTGCCTCATGTTGAGGCGCTTGCTCGATATCTTCAGCTTGGCTATTTTGCAGCCCCCGATACCCCCATGCGTGGTATCCAAAAGGTGGGTCCCGCGGAGGTCGTGATTCTCAATGCCGAAGGGGTTCGCCGCACGAATTACTGGCGCTGGCCTCGATTCAAGCCATCGGAGCCCTCTCTTGAGGTCTTTGACGGTCTTTTTAAGGAGGCCGTCCGTCGCCAGAGCGATGTGGATGTCCCGGTCGGTCTGTTTTTGAGTGGGGGTGTTGATTCTTCGCTCATCGCTGCGGTGACCCGAGATCTCCATCCGGATAAATCATTGACGGCTTATGGGCTCCGTTTCAGGGAGGATTCCTTTGATGAGGGTCTTTTCGCTGAACAAGTGGCGAGTGATCTCAGGATCGATTATGTGCCCGTTTGGGTGGAACCTGAGGACATTCCAAGACTGCTTCGCGATGTCGTGAGGACGTCCGGTGAACCCTTGGCGGACCCGGCATGGATGCCCACCGCGCTGCTCTCCGAGCGGGCGGCTCAAGATATCAGGCTATCGCTTTCAGGCGAAGGAGCCGATGAGTTGTTTGGGGGTTATCCCACCTATTTTGGCGCGGGCTTTGCTGAACACTACGCGCGCCTTCCCTCTTGGCTTAGGGGGTTGATCCGGAAGCAGGTCCATCGCTGGCCCCCCAGCGATAAAAAGGTGACCCTTTCGTTTCTATTAAAGCGGTTTGTCGAGGGCGATCATCTCGATGGACTGGAGCGCCATGTGCTCTGGAATTCCAGTTTGTCGCCGCGTCTCATGGAGCGCCTCGGTGTTCAGCCGGGAGGGCATCACTGGCCAGCCCTTGAGGGCGAGCCGCTGCTGGATACGATCCAGCGCTATGATCTCGAGCGTTCGCTGGCCGAGGGGCTTTTGACCAAGGCGGATCGGGCTAGCATGCATTCGGCGCTGGAATTGCGTGCCCCATTTCTGGATCTTGCCGTCATGGAGTTTGCGGCTAGCCTTCCGCCGACTGAACGGGTGAAGGGCATTGAGACCAAGTGCTTCCTCAAGCGATACGCGAGCAGCTATTTGCCGAAGAGCATCGTTTACCGAAAAAAACGCGGGCTGTCAGTGCCTTTGAGCGCTTGGCTGCGGGGGCCCCTGGAGGGCTTTGCTCGGGATGCGCTGAGTCATCCTAGGCTGCTTCAAGTGGGGATCGATCCCCCTTCCGCGCGGGGTCTTCTCGAGGAGCATCTCGCGCGGCAGGTCGATCATGGCCGAGCCCTCTGGGCGCTGATCGTGATGAGCACCTGGCTGGAGTGGCTATCGAACAACTGATGCGTTGTCAGGCGCTTTCAGCGATAAGGGTGCCAAAAGCCTCCAGGCGCTCAATCGTTCCGATATCCATCCAGAGACCCTCATAAAGTTCAGCGCTGACCCTCCCGGTTGCCATCGCGCTCCTCAGGAGAGGCGCCAGCGGAAACCGGCCTTGGGGGCATGCCTCGAAAAGGCTCGGCCGGTATAATCCAATCCCCCCAAAGGTAAAGCGAGGCTCTCCCTCCCCCAGAGCTTTACCCTGGCGAAGACCGAAATCTCCTGTTGGGTGATGGAAAGGATTAGGGACCAGAATTAAGTGGGCCAGATCGACGGCTTGGTGTTGCAAGCGGCCGAGGGGGAAATTCGTGCCGATGTCGCCGTTGATCACTAGAAAGGGATCATCGCCGAGCATGGGCAGCGCCTTCAAGATACCGCCCCCCGTTTCAAGCGCCTCGGTCTCATGAGAATATCGGATGTTAGCCCCAAAAGCGTCTCCATCCCCGAGTGCTGTGCTGAGTTGATGGCCAAGATGGGCGGTGTTGACAATGATCTCAGAAATGCCGCCTGCCACCAGATTCCGAATCAAGTGAACGATCAGTGGTTGCCCACCGGCCATTAGGAGGGGTTTGGGGGTGTGATCGGTCAGTGGCCGCATTCTTTCGCCACGCCCAGCAGCCAGGATCATGGCTTTCATGAAGGTCTCTTCCCTGGAGTGGCCGGCAGGATGCGATCGGTCATCAGATGAATGAAATCGCTGAATTCGGGATAGTGTTGCCCGACGGTGGTCACATACCCGAGTGTCCTTGGAAGATCTTTAAGGTAGGCAGGTTTGTGATCTCTGATGTTGAGCCTACAGAAGATGCCGGCAGCCTTGAGATGGCGCTGCATGCCCATCAGATCGAACCAGCGCTTAAAGAGGGCAATATCGGTCTCTCTAGTGATGACTTGATGTTTTAAGAGGCTGGCGTAATAGTCTTTGACCCAGTCATCGACGCGCTGAGGAGGCCATTCGATATAACAGTCTCTTAAGAGGGAGACTAAGTCGTAGGTTATCGGTCCGATGACGGCATCTTGAAAGTCGAGAACCCCAGGACGATCCTCAAGGCTCATCATCAGATTGCGTGAGTGAAAGTCCCGATGGACCACGACCCGCGGTTGGTCGAGGGCTGACTGGACTAAGATATCGAAGGTCCTTGACAGGATGGCATGGTCTTCCAAGGCCATGTCAAGGCCGAGAAAGGCCTCAAGGCACCATTTTGGAAAGAGATCAAGCTCGCGTCGCAACAGGGCCTCGTCGTAGCAGGGTAAGCCACTCTCTGCGATCGAGAGGTTGGTCTGAAGCGCCAGAAGGCTCCTCATGGCGCTTCCATAGTGGCGGTCAACCGAGTCTTCATTAAGCGCATCCAGAAAGCTGATATGCCCGAGATCACCAAGCAGCAGAAAGCCCTTCTCGGGATCATTCGCTTCGATCATGGGTGTCTTAAGGCCGGCCTCTGCGAGTAATCTTTGGATTCTGATGAAAGGCCGAACATCTTCCTGAAGCGGCGGTGCATCCATCACAATATGGGATTGATGTCCGATCTCTACACGGAAATAGCGTCTGAAACTCGCGTCTGAGGAGGCGGGTTGGATCGATTTAATGGCAAGACCAAGGTCGGTTTCTAGCCACTGCATCATGAGCTGGTAGCGGTCGTCGGAGGGGGGCATGTCGATCGGTGGTCAGCGGATAAAAAAAATTACCCGAACCAACGGTTGGGGTAAAATGAAAGGCCTATACCCGGTTATTTCATCACAAAGCGTGCTGCCCGACGAGCATGTCTCACGGATTTCCTGTTCATGATCCTGAACTTCAAAGGCCTTTTCGCGGCACCGGCTAACATTGTCCCATCACGGATTGCCTAGTCTATCTATGGGTCGTCTTGCGCCATCAGCGTTCTGGATCTGGCTGCTCTTTGCCTCTTGTTGGAACCATCACGCTTTGGCGGCCGGTTGGGATTGCGCCAACAAAGACCGAGACGGTCACTGGGTTTGTGGCGCCAAGGACCGTTTGGCATCCCCTCTGAAGACCCAGGAGGCGACTGAGAGTGGAGTAGAGCTCGGTGAAGAACCTTCTGGCGACTCTGATGACCCTCTCAATAATCCAGATTCTGGCGATAACACAGGAGCTGAAGATCGTCCGGGACTTCTCAACAAAAAGACGGGTTTTACGGCACCGACGGCCAACGGTGATCCTGAAAAAGCGCGTGCTTCAGGTTGGAGCTGTGAGCCTGGGCTGGATTCTGGGCCTGATCGTGGCTGGTCGTGTACGCTGAATGGCCGGGACCCTCGTGGTTTTGCCCATGTGGTCAGTGAGCCTGGCGAGGTGACCGAGCATTGGGCGGAATCGGGGAATATTACCCGGGAAGATGAAGAGCGCTTTGAGAGCCTGATGGGTAAGTTGCCAGTCAATCCTTGGGTCAGAAGTTGTGCCCCGAAAATCGGCCGTAAGGCGCCGCCGCCCCTCATGGAGTTTATTTTGACGCCGGAGGAGCGGTTAGCTCGAAACAAGGCACCGGTCGATATTCATTCCGATTTCTTTGAGCTTTTGGGTGATGAGGTGACTAATTTCAAAGGGGCTGCGGAGATGATCAAGGCGGACCAGCATCTTTGGGCAGACTACATCACCAGGAACCTTAAAACCGATGCGGTCAATGCGCATGGCAATGTGTTATATCAAGATAAGACCATGATTATGGCCAGTGATTCAGGGTTCATGGACGGCAAGGCGGGGCGCGGCGTTTATCGCAATTCCCAGTTTATGTTGCCTGCCGTGCCGGGGCGGGGGACCTCGAGGGTCACCCATATTGATAGCGGGACCTTATCGCGCTACGAGACAGTGAGCTATACGACCTGTCC
>CAILMG010000159.1 GCA_903835265.1 uncultured Methylococcus sp. | reverse complement strand
GAGTTCAGACGTGTGTCTTCCGATCTATCAACCACCCAAAGTGGCGCCCAAGCGCCCTTCGCATGCCCCTGCTCGTGACCGATCTTGAGCCTGAGTGCCCCCATCGCTTCATTGACGATTTTGGCCTTGTCGGCACCAAAAAAGACTAGATCGCCGGTTTGGGCTCCGACCCGATCGAGGATTTCAAGGACCGCATCGCCGGGGATAAATTTGATAATGGGTGATTGGAGTCCTTCAAGACCCGCGCTGCGGTCGGTCACCTTGATGTAGGCGAGACCCTTCGCGCCGTAAATAGCGACATACTGCGTCAAATCATCAATGTCTTTCCGCGACAATTCAGCGCCCCCTGGAAGGCGCAGGGCGACCACGCGGCCCTCAGGGTCCTTCGCCGGCCCTGCAAACACCTTGAATTCAATATCGCTCAGGAGATCAGCGACATCCACCAATTCAAGCGGGATCCTAAGATCCGGCTTATCGGAGCCAAAACGGCGCATGGCCTCAGCATAGGAGAGACGCGGGAAGGGATCTGGAAGTTCGACGTCGAGTGTCTTCTGAAAGAGTTCACGGATCATCACCTCCATGAGGTCGGTGATCGCCTGTTCATCCATAAACGAGGTTTCGATATCAAGCTGAGTAAATTCTGGCTGACGATCAGCTCTCAGATCCTCATCCCGGAAACAGCGGACCACTTGGTAATAGCGGTCCATACCAGAAACCATCAGCAACTGCTTGTATAGCTGGGGCGATTGGGGCAGGGCAAAGAAATGATTCGGGTGGGTGCGGCTGGGCACCAGATAGTCCCGAGCCCCTTCTGGGGTTGCCTTGGTGAGGAACGGCGTCTCGATTTCATAGAAGCCATGATCATCCATAAAATTACGGAGATGGCGGGTGACATCCCGGCGCATCTTCATGCGCTGCTGCATCAAGGGCCTTCTCAGATCGATGTAACGATAGCGAAGTCTGGTCTCCTCACTCACCTCAATATCGCTTTCAAGGGGGAACGGCGGGGTTTCAGACTTATTGAGGATCTCAAGCGCCGTGGCCAATACCTCAATCTTGCCAGTCGTGAGGTTGATATTCTCGGTGCCTTCGGGGCGGGGTCGAACCTTGCCATGAACCTTCAGAACAAACTCACTCCGAACCGTTTCAGCCAGGCTAAAGGCCTCTTGATAGTCAGGATCAAAGACGACCTGAACCAGTCCTTCCCGATCACGAAGATCGATGAAAATAACGCCCCCGTGGTCGCGACGCCGATGAACCCAGCCGCAAAGATCGACTTCGAGATTCAAATGGCTTTCGGTTACTTCTCCACAGTGGTGGCTACGCATGACTCATTCCCTGGACAGCAAAAGGTGAAAGCCTTGAATTATAAGGCCTCCAGGCCCTATCATACAAGGCTTCATCGCCCCGGAGGGGGTTATTGGCACCCATCATCTGGGAACCTCAGCCCTCATAACGGGAGCCCCCTGAGCCCTTCAGCTGACTGTTAGAATAGAGGCCCACCCCACCAGCCGCATCTCACTATGACCATCGCCGGCCAGCCGTCCCTGATCCTTGTCGATGGATCATCCTTTTTGTACCGGGCATTTCACGCGCTCCCCCCCCTCAATAATTCGAAAGGGGAACCCACGGGCGCCATTTTGGGGGTCACTAATATGCTGAGAAAGCTGGTGGCCAACTACCCTAAAAGCCACATCGGAGTGGTCTTTGATGCCCCCGGAAGGACCTTCAGGGACGACCTTTTTGAAGCCTATAAATCCCATCGCCCGAAGATGCCGGATGATCTTCGCTGCCAAATCGAACCCCTGCACGCAGTGATTCGTGCCATGGGGCTGCCGGTTCTGATTGAAGCGGGGGTCGAGGCCGACGACGTCATCGGGACCCTCGCCGTAGAAGCCTTTAAAATGGGCTTTCAGGTCATCATTTCAACCGGCGACAAAGACATGGCGCAACTGGTGAATGAAGGCATCACGCTTGAAAACACCATGTTCAATATTCGCATGGACCGGCAAGGGGTTATCGATAAATTTGGGGTACCCCCAGAACGCATTATCGACTACCTCGCGTTGGTCGGTGATACCTCGGACAATATTCCGGGCGTCCCCAAGGTGGGGCCCAAAACAGCAGCTAAATGGCTTCAG
>CAILMG010000158.1 GCA_903835265.1 uncultured Methylococcus sp. | reverse complement strand
TTGGCACCATGGGGTTTGGATTACCCGCCGCGATCGGCGTCAAACTGGGACATCCCGAGGCGGATGTGGCCTGTGTCACTGGCGAGGCCAGCATTCAGATGTGCATCCAGGAGCTAGCGACGGCGCTACAGTACCGGACCGGCATCAAGGTTATTAATCTCAATAACGGTTACATGGGAATGGTTCGCCAATGGCAGGAATTTTCCTATGAAAGCCGCTATTCCGAGTCTTACCTCGAAACCCTTCCCGACTTCGTTCGTCTCGCTGAAGCCTATGGCCATGTGGGTATCCGGGTGGATCAACCCAGTGATGTTCGCCCGGCGCTTGAAGAGGCTTTTCGGTTGAAGGATCGGACAGTGTTCCTGGATATTCTCACGGATCCTGCTGAGAACGTTTATCCGATGATTGAAGCGGGTAAGGGGCATCATGAGATGCGGATGGCGCCGGGGGTCAGCACGGATAGGGAACTCGCATGAAGCGACACATTATCTCGATTCTGATCGAAAACGAGGCGGGGGCCCTGTCGCGGGTCGCTGGGCTCTTTTCAGCGCGCGGTTACAATATTGAAACACTGACCGTCGCTCCCACCGAAGACGCCTCTATGTCGAGGATGACGCTGGTGACCTCCGGCAGTGATGAAATCGTAGAGCAGATCACCAAGCAGCTTAATAAGCTCATTGATGTGGTGAAGCTGGTGGATCTCTCGGAGTCGCCCCACATCGAGCGTGAGCTGATGATGGTCAAGGTTCGGGCGATGGGCGAGATGCGCGAGGAAATTACCCGCCTGTGCGATATCTTCCGCGGCAATATTCTGGATGTAACTCCCACCAGCTTCGTGATTGAAGTGACCGGTGAAAAATCCAAATTGGATGCCTTCCTAAGGGGGATCTCAGACGACCATATCATCGAGGTTGTTCGTTCCGGTACCACCGGGATCCTTCGCGGAGAACGCGGACTACCCGCCTGATTTTTCTTTTATTGCATTTTCAAACCGAGGACATTCCATGCAGGTTTTTTACGACAAAGATGCCGATCTTTCGATCATTCGCGGCAAGAAAGTTGCGATTGTCGGCTATGGCTCACAGGGTCACGCACACGCCAACAACCTGAAGGAGTCCGGCGTTTCCGTCGTTGTGGCGCTGCGTCCTGGTTCAGAGTCGGCTATCAAAGCCCAGAATCAAGGCCTTGAAGTAGCCTCCATTGAAGAGGCGGTGAAGTCGGCGGATGTGGTGATGATTTTGGCGCCCGATGAACATCAGGCCCGTCTTTATAGCGAACAGATCGAGCCGAACATCAAGAAGGGTGCGGCCCTCGCCTTTGCTCATGGTTTTAATGTTCATTACGAGCAGATCCTGCCGCGGGCGGACTTGGATGTCATTATGATCGCGCCAAAAGGCCCCGGTCATCTGGTGCGTTCTACTTATACCCAAGGCGGGGGTGTGCCAAGCCTTATTGCGGTGTTCAAGGATGTCTCTGGTCATGCCAAGCAGATTGCACTTTCTTATGCATCAGCGAATGGCGGTGGTCGCGCCGGGATCATTGAAACCAATTTCCGTGAAGAAACCGAAACCGATCTCTTTGGAGAACAGGCCGTTCTCTGTGGTGGGGCAACAGCGCTGGTTCAGGCTGGATTTGAGACCCTGGTTGAAGCGGGCTATGCGCCGGAAATGGCCTATTTTGAGTGTCTCCATGAACTCAAGCTGATCGTTGACTTGATGTATGAAGGCGGCATTGCCAACATGCGTTACTCCATTTCAAATACGGCTGAATACGGCGATCTGACTCGGGGTCCGAGGGTGATCACCGAAGAAACCAAGTACGAAATGGCCCAGATCTTAAAGGAAATCCAGAACGGTGAGTTTGCCCGCGAATTCATCCTCGAGAATCAAGCTGGAGCGGCTACCTTAAAAGCGAAGCGTCGTTTGGGTCGTGAACATCCCATTGAAGAAGTCGGGGCACGTCTCCGCGACATGATGCCTTGGATCAAGGCTAACAAGATTGTCGATAAGGCCAAGAACTAGTTTCAGGTCTTGAACTCCAACAAAGGGTGGGCTAGTCTCACCCTTTGTTTTATGGGCCCTCCTGGTTATCGGGGGTCCCTCATGACATCCTCAGTCAGCCATCGAGCGCCGTCTCGATGCGTTTAACCCTCAAGGATTCATCACCTTCGGACACCCGATGCAACAGGATACTCCCAAGAAACACCGGCGCCGCGGCATTTATTTGCTCCCTAATTTATTAACCACGGCAGCCCTCTTCGCTGGGTTCTACGCCATCACCTCGGCCATGAACGGCAGCTTTGAGATCGCTGCCGAGTTAATTTTCCTTGCGATGATCTTAGATGGGCTTGATGGTCGAGTGGCTCGTCTGACCAATACTCAAAGCGCCTTTGGTGCGGAGTACGACAGCATGGCGGATATGGTTTCCTTCGGCGTGGCACCGAGTTTGGTGATCTATGCCTGGGCTCTGGCCAGTCTCGGTAAAGCGGGCTGGGTCGCTGTGTTTGTGCATGCGGCGGGCGCTGCCCTCCGCTTGGCGCGTTTCAATACCCAGCTGGCCGTCCAGGACAAGCGGTATTTTCAAGGATTACCTAGTCCGGCAGCCGCCGCTGTTCTCGCGGGCTTTGTCTGGGTTTCGGTCAAATACGAATGGCCCCTTGAATCCATTCGTTACGCGGCCCTCGGCCTGACGGTGTCCACAGGTCTTTTGATGGTGAGTAATTTTCGTTACTACAGCTTTAAGGATATTGATCTCCATGGTCGCGTTTCCTTTCTCTGGGCTATTTTGGTCATGCTCATCTTCGCGTTTCTCTTCACCAATCCCCCTTTGGTTCTGTTTACCCTGTTTACCGTTTACGCGTTATCGGGGTTGGTGTTGACCTTGGGGCGCCGTCGCCGGATCCGGACCGAACGACGCGCTTGAGGAGGGCTTGACCCCCGATACCTTTCGTTGTCTCAAAGGTGCGGGCGGCCTATAGTGAAGGACGCGTGTTGAGGGGGCGCGATGGGGGCTGTTTGATGGTTGTTGCCATGTCAGGCGATAGGGCGCATGGGAGCCCGCCATAAGGACTTGCGATTCGCTGCGATTTGATTTGAGAGAGTGTGCATGAGCGAGAAACTCATTATTTTTGATACCACCTTGCGGGATGGGGAACAAAGCCCCGGCGCTTCGATGACCCGTGATGAAAAAGTTCGAATCGCCAAGGCCTTGGAGCGACTCCGGGTCGATGTGATCGAGGCGGGCTTCCCTGCGGCAAGCCCGGGAGATTTTGAGGGCGTTCAGGCGGTGGCTCGAACCATTCGTGATAGCGTGGTGTGTGGTCTTGCAAGAGCACTCGATCGGGATATTGATCAGGCCGGATTGGCGCTAAAGGAGGCCGCTCAATCGCGCATCCATACCTTCATTGCGACGTCCCCGATTCACATGCAGCTGAAACTTCGGATGTCCCCGGAGGAGGTCATTGCCCATGCGGTTAAGGCCGTGAAAAGAGCGCGCCAATACACCGACAATGTGGAGTTCTCTCCCGAGGATGCGGGCCGTTCTGAAGAGGATTTCCTCTGCCGGATCCTAGAAGCCGTTATTGATGCGGGTGCGACCACGCTCAATATTCCCGATACTGTCGGGTACAGTCTGCCTGAACCCTTTGGATACACCATTCGGCGGCTGCGCGAGAGAATCCCCAATGCCGATAAAGCTATTTTTTCTGTTCATTGTCATAACGACCTTGGGTTGGCCGTCGCCAATTCCTTATCGGCGGTGATCAATGGCGCTCGTCAGGTTGAATGCACTATCAATGGGCTTGGTGAGCGGGCGGGTAATGCCGCGCTCGAGGAAGTGGTGATGGCGGTGACGACCCGACAGGATGTATTCCCTTGTCATACCACGATCGATACGCGGGAGATTCTGGCCTGTTCCAAACTGGTGTCGAATATCACTGGATTCCCGGTTCAGCCTAATAAAGCGATTGTCGGAGCTAATGCTTTTGCCCATGAATCCGGCATCCACCAAGATGGTGTCCTTAAACACCGTGAAACGTATGAAATTATGCGCGCGGAGGATGTTGGCTGGAGTGCCAACCGGATGGTTCTCGGGAAGCACTCCGGCCGCAATGCATTTAAGACCCGGATGCATGAGCTCGGGATCGACTTTACTTCAGAAGCCGAGCTCAATGATGCCTTTGCCCGCTTTAAAGAGCTCGCCGATAAGAAACATGACATCTTCGATGAAGACCTTCAGGCCCTGATTACTGATGCCGCCGGCGCTTCGGAGGAAGAGGGGACGCGACTAGTGGCACTCAAAGTCTGTAGCGAGACCGGTGAAGTACCGATGGCTCGGGTGACGATTCGAGTGGATCAGGAGGAAATCACCGCGACGGCAACGGGAGGCGGGGCCGTCGATGCGAGTTTTAAGGCGATTGAGGCGGTTCTTAAAACCGACGCTCAGCTGCTGCTCTACTCGGTCAGCAATATCACCACCGGGACCGATGCGCAGGGAGAAGTCACGGTGCGCCTTGAGAAGGGAGGACGAATTGTGAATGGACAGGGCGCTGATACCGACATTGTGGTTGCATCGGCGAAGGCCTACCTCAATGCAGTCAACAAGCTCTTGCTGCCCACCACCCGCATGCACCCTCAGGTGACGGGCGAGGTCTGAAGTCTTCTGATCAGGAGTGATGGGCATGGAATCTCAGCGTAACGCACGTCTCAAGATCATGGGGATCGATACGTGGACCCTGAGGGATCTCTCGCCGCCTCATGGTCCTCAGGCGCTGTCAAGATTACAGGAAGCCATCCATCCGGCAGGCGACTGCCTTGATGGCCTGATAGATTGGACGACCCTTAAAGCAAAGGTACGGGACTGCCAGCGCTGTTCACTCCACCAGACCCGCACACAGACCGTCTTTGGGGCCGGAGATGAGCAAGCTCGCTGGATGTTTATTGGCGAGGCCCCAGGGGAACAGGAAGATCTCAAGGGTGAGCCCTTTGTCGGCCGTGCCGGACAGCTGCTGGATGAAATGGTCAAGGCTTTGGGGCTAGAGCGCTCATCCGTCTATATTGCAAACGTCCTTAAATGTCGGCCTCCCAAGAATCGGGATCCCTTGCCCTTTGAGGCGGAGGCTTGCGAATCTCATCTGCTCGATCAGTTACACCTGGTCGCACCATCGATGTTGGTGGCAGTGGGTCGGATCGCCGCCCAACATCTTCTGAAAACCACGACGCCCATTGGAAAACTTCGGGGCGTTGTTCACGATTACCATGGAATTCCATTGGTGGTGACCTACCACCCAGCCTACCTTTTGCGCGCCCAGACGGAAAAGCGAAGAGCCTGGGAGGATTTGAAGCTAGCCCGGCAGACCCTGGCCGGCGCCACTGTCAAGAGGGCCTCGAATGGACTTCTTCTTTGATATTTTGGACAAGGCGCGTCGTTGGATGACTTATGACGCGGAGGTTTCTTTTTATTACAAACATTTTCCTTCGCTTGTGGAAAACGCCGAAGTAAACCTCAGACCGATGGTGCGGGCCGACATTGATCGCTTGTACGCGATTGAGACGGCTGCTTATGAATTTCATTGGGAGCTTGAGACCTTTAGAAGCTGCTTCAAGATCGGCTATCACTGTTGGATTGCAGAGCGCGCCCGTGATGTGGTGGGTTATGGTATTTCAACGATCGGTGCGGGGGAATCTCATGTTCTTAACGTCTGTGTTGCCCCGGACCATCAAGGAAGGGGTGTTGGCCGCTTGATCCTCAATCACTTGATTCAGGAGGCGACCCGATTCAAAGCTGACAGCATGTTTCTCGAAGTTCGCCCTTCAAATCCCAAGGCAATTAAGCTTTACCGCAGTATGGGATTTAATGAAATCGGCACCCGAAAAGGCTACTATCCCGCACGCCATGGGCGCGAAGATGCCATTGTAATGGCGAGGATGCTCGGCTAAAGAAAGGCCAGAATCCATAGGGGCCCCTTCATTTGATGGGATCTTAAAGATGAAGCAGCAACCGTGACGGGTCCTCTAAGAGTTCCTTGATGGTGAATAAGAAGGACACGGCCTCACGACCGTCGATGATCCTGTGATCATAGGAAAGAGCAAGATAGATGATCGGACGAATGACAATTTGTCCTTCTTCGACCACGGGTCGCTCCTTGATGGCATGCATCCCGAGAATCGCACTTTGAGGCGGATTCAGAATGGGGGTCGACAACATGGATCCAAAAATACCGCCATTTGTGATAGTGAAGGTGCCGCCGGTGAGTTCTTCAAAATGAAGTTTGCCATCACGGCCCCTCAGCGAATAATCGTTGATCGCCTTCTCAATTTCAGCAAATCCCAAATGGTCAGCATCCTTGAGGACAGGGACCACCAGTCCCCGTTCCGTAGTGACGGCAATCCCGATGTCGTAAGAATCGTGATAAACGATGTCCTGCCCATCCAGTGAGGCGTTGATGATGGGGAACCGTTTGAGTGCCTCGATGGAGGCCTTGACAAAAAAGGACATCAATCCGAGTTTGACGCCGTGCACGCTCTCAAAGCGAGCACGATGTTGCTGACGAAGTGAGAATATCTTTTCTAGATTCACTTCATTGAACGTCGTTAGTGTCGCCGTCGTCTTTTGAGCTTCGACCATGCGTTCTGCAATTCTTGCCCGGATCCTGGTCATCGGAACTCGACGTTCAAGGGGCGTCAAGGGGCGGATGGGACTCACGGGAGCCTGCTCCATGGCCTCTTTGGGCACCGCCGAGTGGGCACGTCGTTCGATAAAGTTGAGGACGTCCTGTTTGCTGATGCGTCCTTCCACGGGGATATCGGTCGGTGACAGTTGGTGTTCGGTCAAAAGGCGGCGGACCGCAGGACTGACGGGGGGTTCAAGCGCCGTCGGGGAAGCGTTCGGCTTGGGGTAGGGTGGAGTGTCGGGATTCTTGGTCGTGGCGTCCATCTGCGATTGTTCAGTCGTGGTCTCAATCACGGCCAGAAGATCGCCACTGGCGACCACATCGCCTTGGCTGCGACGAATTTCGAGGAGGGTGCCTGATGCCGGAACCGGCACTTCGAGGACCACCTTGTCGGTCTCAAGGTCAAGCAAAGATTGATCCTTCTCGACAGCATCACCGGCCTTTGAATGCCAGCTAACAAGGATCGCATCGGAGACAGACTCCGGGAGTTGAGGGACGAGCACTTCAATACGCATAGGGCTTTCCTAAAGGGATCATCCGGTGGGCGTCAGGGGGCCTTTGAGGGCCTCTTCGATGACGCGCTTTTGTTCAACGATATGCCGCTGGTATTGACCGACGGCGGGCGCGGCCGAGACGGCGCGGCCAGCGTACTGAAGGGGGAGGGCCAAAGGGGCCTGATTTAAGAAATGGTGCTGGATGTAGCGCCAAGCCCCCTGATTCTCCGGTTCTTCCTGGCACCAGACCAAGGCGTCCATGGAGGGATATTGTGCCAGTTCTGCTGCAAGTTCGCTGTCTGGAAAAGGATAAAGCTGTTCGACCCTGATTAAAGCGACATGGTCCAGGGAAGCCTCATCCCGGGCCGATTGCAGATCGTAGTAGATTTTTCCACTGGAGAGAATGACCCGTCGAATGTTTTCTTTCGGCTTTTGGCTGGTGTCGCCGAT
Organism: uncultured Methylococcus sp.; assembly: GCA_903835265.1. GTDB lineage: Bacteria > Pseudomonadota > Gammaproteobacteria > Methylococcales > Methylococcaceae > UBA6136. The sequence continues at coordinate 29,047 of CAILMG010000158.1, read as the reverse complement.
GACCGGCAGAAAGGCGCCCTGCTCAAGTTCATCAAGTGACGATGTCGCCTGCTTGTGGCGGAGAAGGCTTTTGGGGGTCATCACAATCAGGGGCTTTCTAAAGGGACGCCTGATTTGTCGCCGCAAAAGATGGAAGATCTGTGCTGGATTTGTCGGAATGGTCACCTGCATGTTGTCTTCGGCGCACAATTGGAGATAGCGCTCAATTCGTGCCGATGAATGTTCAGGACCTTGACCTTCATAACCATGGGGCAATAAGAGCGTCAAGCCACACAGCCGTCCCCACTTGCTTTCGCCTGAGGCGATGAATTGGTCGATAACGACCTGGGCATTATTCGCAAAATCACCAAATTGGGCCTCCCAAATGACGAGGACCTCGGGGGCTGAGCTGGCATAGCCATACTCAAAACCTAAGACACCCTCTTCAGAGAGGAGGGAGTCGAAGATCTGAAAGGAGGCCGAGGGGGCGGCTAGATGATGGAGAGGGGTGTAGGGGATCCCCTTCTCCTGATCATGAACGATGGCGTGACGATGGAAGAAGGTTCCTCTGCCGACATCCTGTCCGGTCAAACGAATGGCGGTCCCTTCCTTGAGGAGGCTGGCATAGGCCAACATTTCACCAAACCCCCAATCAATCGGTCGTTCACCTAAGGCCATGGATCGTCGGCTGTCATAGATCGCCTGGGCCCGGGGATGGAGAGCAAAACCTTCCGGGAGGCGCAGCATCTCAAGGGCGATTGACGCCAGTTGCTGCAGCGGGAGCGCTGTGGTGTGGGGTGCCCGCCAGGAGCGACTTTGATAAGGCTGCCAGGAGGGTTTTTGGAAAACGTCTTCGCCTTCAATCAGAGGTCTTGAAACGATCTCATCCTGAGACAGGGCCATCTGATAGTCTAATTCGAGCTGGCGTTCATCAACCGGGGTGATCAAGCCATTGTCAATCAGGCGCTGCGCATAGAGTCGCCTGACCGAGGCGTGTTGCCGGATAAAACGGTACATCATCGGCTGAGTCACAGCCGGTTCATCGGCTTCATTATGGCCATGACGGCGATAGCAGAGCATGTCGATGACGACATCACGCTTGAACTTCATTCGATAGTCGACGGCCAGTCGGGTGACAAAAAGCACGGCTTCAGGGTCATCACCATTGACATGGAAAACAGGAGCTTGAACCATGTTAGCCACATCGGTGCAGTAGAGGGTCGAGCGTGCATCAAACGGGGCGCTGGTGGTGAAGCCAATCTGGTTATTGATCACCACATGGATGGTGCCGCCGGTGGTGTAGGCGCGCGTTTCTGCCATGTTGAGCGTTTCCATCACCACGCCTTGCCCCGCAAAGGCGGCATCGCCATGGATCAAAATGGCCATCACCCCCTCTTCACCGTGACCACTGCGTCGATCTTGCCGCGCCCTCACCGATCCTTCGACGACAGGATCAATGATTTCAAGGTGAGACGGATTGAATGCCAGTGCAATATGGACCGGTCCGTGCTGCGTTTTGATATTCGAGGAAAAGCCGGTGTGGTACTTGACGTCTCCCGCACTCGCTAAAGGCGAGGCGGGGTGGGTGCCTTCAAATTCCTGAAAAAGGCTTCTTGGGCGCTTGCCAAAGAGATTGACAAGCACATTGAGCCGTCCCCGATGGGCCATACCGATGACCATTTCGCCGACGCCTTTTTCGCTGGCCCGCTCGATGATCTCGTCTAACAGCGGAATCAGTGATTCGGCGCCTTCCAGAGAGAAGCGCTTTTGACCGACGTACTGGCGATGGAGAACCTGTTCAATCCCTTCGGCTGCGGTCAGTGTTTTGAGGAGCGCTTTTTGATGATCGGGGTCTTGAAAGGCTTGGCCTCTTGAATTTTCAAGTCGCTGCTGAATCCAGACGCGGACGTCGGCATCCACGATGTGCATGTATTCAGCGCCGATACTTTTGCAATAAGTCTGTTTGAGAAGGTTCAGGATTTCCCTGAGGGGGAGCTGCCGCTGGTGATGAAGAATATCGATGTAGAAAAGCTGATCAAAGTCGGCCTCGGTGAAACCATAATAGGCCGGATCGAGATGCTTCAGGGCCGGAGCTTGGGTACTTCGTAAGGGATTGTTTTCAGCAACCTGATGGCCACGGGTTCGGTAATGCATCATCAGACGGTCAACCGCCGCCTGTTGTCGCAAAGCCATGGCATCGGTGGCCCCGGGGCATGAAATCCCGTCTTTTCCATCCTGCTCGAATCGATTGTCGAGTGACACCCCTTGAAGGGCACTAAACTTATCCCGCCAACTCCGATCGACGGATTCAGGGTCTTCCTGAAATCGGGCAAACAGGTCTTCAAGAAAACCAAGGTTGTCTTCGGCAATGGCTGCTGATCCCTCAAATAACTCCTGTAGCTTATTCATGGTCTGAGGTCGATGATGGACGCGCAATAATCGTCATTGAGTGGCTCTATGTCATGCCATTATGGACCAAGTTCAATCACCGGTAATGCTCTTGGATGAACGAGGGTAGGGTTTGGTGAATGCTTTCGATCATGGGACAATGAAAGTCCATTCCTTCTTTCCTCATCTGGATCCCTTGATGCCTCATCCGTCCCCGCCTCTCATTGATCGGTTCGGACGCATAGTCAATTATGTTCGGCTATCGATTACCGATCGGTGTGATTTTCGCTGTGTCTATTGCATGAGCGAAAAGATGGTGTTTCTGCCCCGGAGTGAGATTCTGAGTCTTGAGGACATTATGGCCCTCGCGGAGGCCTTTGTTGCGCTTGGGGTGAGCAAAATCCGTGTCACGGGGGGTGAACCTTTGGTTCGCAAAGGCGCTTTGGGACTCCTGAGGGATATGGGTCGTCTCAAGGGCCTTCGGGAACTGGTCATCACCACCAATGGAGCCCAACTTCAGGAGACCGCCAAGGATCTGAAGGCTGCCGGTATTAACCGGATCAATATCAGTCTTGACAGTTTGAGGCCTGAGAGGTTCCGAGAGATGACTCGCGTCGGGGATCTTGCACAGGTGCTGCAAGGCATCGAAGCCGCGCGGGCGATGGGATTTGATGGCATCAAGCTGAATAGCGTTATTCTTCGTGAGCGCAATCAGGATGAGGTGGTGGATCTGGTCCATTATGCGATCGATCGCGCCATCGACATCAGTTTTATTGAGGAAATGCCTCTCGGCATCCTTGATGGCCGCGACAGGGCTTTGGATTTTGTCTCGAGCGACGAGATTCGGGCCCAACTGCGCCCATTCGTGGAGCTCTTGGCCTCAACGGAGACAACAGGAGGCCCTTCAAAGTACTATCGAGTCGCGGGAAGCAAGACGCGGGTGGGCTTTATTTCGCCTCACAGCCATAACTTTTGTAGCAGCTGTAACCGAGTCCGGGTGACCGCTGAAGGGCGCCTTCTGCTTTGTCTTGGGAACGAACATGCGGTGGATCTCAAGCCATGGCTGCGTCAGACCCCCTTTGATCCTGAGGCGTTGCAACAGGCGATTCGTGAGGCGATGGATCTTAAGCCCTTGCAACATGAGTTTGATCTCAAGGCACAACCGGTCATCTTCAGGCACATGAATGCGACCGGTGGTTGAAGATAATCAGGTTTCAAGCAGTCTTGGCATGAGTTCGACTAAGTTGCAGGGCTTGGTCCTATAGTCCAGTTGGGGCCGGATGAGGCTGTCCCAGCCCAGTCGGCAGGCCCCTGAAGAACCTGGTAGACAGAAGATGAAGGTCCCGTTCGCAACCCCGGCGATCGCTCGCGACTGAATCGTCGAGGTGCCGATGTCTTGAAAGGAAAGCGCCCGAAAGACCTCACCAAAGCCCTCGAGCGTCTTATCTAATAGAACGCCCACAGCTTCTGGCGTTCCATCACGTCCCGTCACGCCAGTGCCGCCGGTGGTCACGATGGCGGTGATGAGTGGATCGGCGATCCATGCGGAGACGACGGCGCGAATCAAATAGCGATCATCAGGCACAATACGCCGAATGGCGACCTCATGGCCCTCCTGTTGTGCACTTTGCTGGAGCAGTAAGCCGGAGGTGTCGGTTTCAAACGTTCGGGTGTCGGAGACGGTCAGGATGGCCAGATGTAAGGGCTTGAACGTGCGCTCTTGTGACATGTTGCTGCCTCAAAATGTGTGAAGCCAAGACTCTACCATGCCGAGAGCCCCCCGCGCTCTTTGGAAGACGCTGGGCTATAATGCCGGCCACTTGATCTCCATCTATTGAATTCGCTGTCCCTCATGAGGAAACCCCTATGTCTTCTCTTCGTTTGACTGCCGCTTCTCTGGTTCTTGCATGTTCCAGTATGGCACCCCTCTTCGCTGCGGAGGGTCCAACGCTCGTGATCCGTAACCATCACTTTGAGCCTGAGGAAGTGATGGCCCCTGCGGGGCAGAAATTCAAACTGATCGTTCGTAACGAGGATGCAACGCCCGAAGAATTCGAAAGTAAGACCTTGAAGCGCGAGAAAGTCGTGAAAGGACATGGCGAAATCGTCATGAACCTCGGCCCTCTCGAGGCTGGGACTTACGACTTTGTCGGGGAATTCCACGAATCAACGGCTAAAGGCCGTTTAGTGGTTCGCTAGTCTCAGGCGGAACATTCGTTATGTGGGGTATTGCTGTCATTGTGTTTCGGGAGGTCCTTGAGGCTGCTCTGATCATCACTATCGTGATGGCAGCCAGTCGGGGTGCTCAGCACCGTGGGCGTTGGGTCTTCGGGGGAGTCCTCCTCGGCCTTTTGGGCTCTCTTGTCTTGGCGCTCATAGCGGATCGTCTCGCACAAGCGGTTGAGGGTGTAGGGCAGGAGCTTTTCAATGCGTGGGTCTTATTGGTTGCTGTCGGCATGCTGACCTGGCACAGCGTCTGGATGCAGCAGCATGGCCGTGAGATGGCCCGCGATATGAATCAATTGGGCCGAGAGGTTTTGGAGGGGCAACGTCCCCTTCATGGCCTTTCGGTCGTCGTTGGCTTGGCGGTGCTTCGGGAGGGCTCAGAGCTGATTCTCTTCCTCTATGGGCTGGTCAGTGCCGAGGAAGGGGGGCTCATGGCCCTTTTCGGGGGTGGCGGCCTGGGTCTCCTCTTAGGGGCTCTGGTAGGCCTTGTGCTCTATTTCGGGCTAGCCAAAATTCCGCTCCGGTATTTCTTCTCAGTGACCGGTCTGTTGATTCTCTTCCTCACCGCAGGTCTCGCCGCCCAGGCCGCCGCTTTTCTGGTTGAAGCCGACTGGTTGCCGGCTTTGGGGCAGGGTGTTTGGGATACCTCTGAATGGCTGCCGGAGAAAAGTCTCATAGGCCAGATTCTTCATGCGCTGGTGGGCTATGTCGATCATCCAGATGGGATTGAAGTCCTGTTTTATATCGGGACCCTCCTTTTAACCCATCTGATGATGCGTATGGTGGCCCACTCCAGTCGACCAAACCCTGGCCACAAGGGTGCTTGAATAATGGGCCTGCGGCTGACTCCGGTGAACAGGGAAAGCACACAATCGCCCAACGGTACAACCACATGTTGACGATCAAACGTGGATCTGACCGCTCTAAGGGTCTCCAGTGGGGTTTGGTGCTCAGCTGCATGGGGGTTGTCTTTGGTGATATTGCCACGAGCCCCCTCTACGCCTTGCGGGTCGCTTTTGGGGGGCGTAGTGGCCTTTCGGTCACCCCAGATCATGTTTTGGCCGTTCTCTCGATGGTTTTTTGGCTACTGATCGTGGTCGTCTGCCTCAAATATGCCCTTTTGATCATGCGTCTCGACAACAAAGGCGAGGGCGGCATCATGGCGCTGTTGTCCTTGGTCCAGCGAACCGTGATTGATCGCCCAAAGCTTCGCCTGATCGTCCTTTCGATCGGCCTCATGGGCGCGGCGCTGTTCTTTGGTGATGCGGTCATTACGCCTGCCATTTCCGTCATGAGTGCGGTCGAAGGGCTCAAATTGGCGGCGCCATCGCTCAAAGAATTGATTCTCCCCATCACCCTCATCATTCTCGCCATCCTCTTTCTGATTCAGCGTCGAGGGACCGCCTTCATTGCGGGCCTATTCAGTCCGATTATGATGCTCTGGCTCTTCGTCATCGCTCTTCTCGGTGCCATCAGTATTGCCAAGACGCCGGTTGTTTTAGAAGCGCTCAATCCGATCCATGCGCTGCATTTTATTTTCGAAGCCAAGATGAAGTTTTTCTTGGTGATAGGTGCCGTGGTCCTGGTGGTGACCGGTGCGGAAGCCTTGTATGCTGACATCGGCCATTTTGGCGTACAGCCGATTCGGGTGGCCTGGTTTACCTTCGTCTTTCCGGCCCTGATCATCAACTATCTTGGACAGGGTGCGCTCTTGTTGAGAGACCCTGCGGCCGTGTCTAACCCTTTTTATCTTCTGGCGCCCGCCTGGGGTCTCGTTCCCTTATTGGGTCTAGCGACGCTCGCGACCATCATTGCGTCCCAGGCTGTTATTTCAGGTGCCTTCTCTCTCTCGGCACAAGCGGTTCGTATGCGCTATCTCCCAAGGCTTTTGGTGCGGCATACGTCGGATGGGCGTTACGGGCAGATTTATGTTCCCGCGGTCAACTGGACTCTCGGTCTCGGAACGGCGGCGTTGGTAATCGGCTTTGGGGCCTCTTCAAAACTGGCGGGCGCCTATGGACTTGCCGTCACCGGGACGATGGTGGTCACCACGCTATTGGCGTTTGGACTGCTGCGACGCATTTGGCGAACGACTCGCTGGGTTACCGGGTTGTTGTTCTTGTTTTTTTTGCTGATGGATCTTCTTCTTTTGTTAGCCAATACCCCGAGGATCCAGCAAGGGGGTTGGGTTTCATTGGCCATCGCTGGCGCACTCTATTTAATGCTTTCTACCTGGACGCTGGGGCGAGAGTTGTTGCTACGTCGTCTCAACGACAAAGCGATTCCGCTTGAGGAGTTGGTTTCTCGGTTGCACGATCATCCGTTGCCAAGGGTCTCCGGAACGGCGGTATATCTCACCGCTAGTCGTTTCGGGGCGCCTTTATCACTCCTCCAAAACATGCAGATCAACAAGATTCTGCACCAGCAGGTGATTGTATTGACGGTCGTTACCAAGGATGAACCTTGGATACCGCTGGAGGATCGCGTCAAGATCCGCCCTTTTGGAGACCAGATCTACCGGGTCAGGATCTACTATGGTTACAATCAGGAACCTGATATTCCGGATGCCATCATGCGATGTGGGGCCCATGGGCTCGAGATTGATTTGGCCACGACCACGTTCTTCTTATCAAGAGAACATATGATCGCTTCTTCCCGTGACGGTATGTCGACCTGGCGGGAGCGACTTTTCATTAGGATGGCCATGAATGCTGAAAATGCCATGCGATTTTGGCGGATCCCTGCCGATCGTGTGGTCGAACTGGGTTTGATGGTCGAGTTATAGCGCGACTAGCCGCGCAGCGGCGTCACCGTGCCCCTCTCTCGGTATTGAAGGTAATCGTCCAGTACCTGACGATGGTCGAAGGCCAGTGGTGAGGGGATGGCGTCTATATCGACAATCGCCGCGGCTTTCGCATCGTCCGCGGCGACGGGAACGCCTCGAGCCTCACCGACGTAGACGGCTGTCACGGTATGGCCCCGGTGATCCCTGGTGGGGTCTGAATAAAGCCCTAAGAGGACCTTGAGTTGGACCTTAAGTCCAACCTCTTCCAAAGCTTCTCGCCGGGCTGCGTGCTCGACCCGCTCCCCGACATCGACAAATCCACCGGGGATGGCCCAGCCAAAGGGTTCATAGAGTCTTTCGATGAGCACAATCGGCCGACCTGGCCGGTCAACTAATTCGATAATGATATCGGCCGCAATCTCGGGAGTGACAGGTCTAGCCATAAATGCGAAGGATACAAAAGCGTTGAAATGGTTAGGGTTGATCTTAGCTATCGGAGGAGCCTATGGCTTGCATTCTCAGGCTAAAGTGACCTGTGTTACAAGGGTTTATTTGACCTTGATTACTCGTGATTCGACCGGGTTGAAAGACAATATCGTGGTGCTTGGGCCTCGATTTGCTTGAATCCACTGTTCCATTTAGATCAATTTGCTGATTGCTCGGAGTGTGATAGATTGCATAGCGGCTCAATAAGAGGCCCAAGATCCAAGCGGTTAGATGAGGCAAGGACACAAAGATGCTAAAAAGTTTATGTTTGCCCTCTCACTGATGGCTCCATTGTCGTTGATGGCTGAAACGCCGAAGGCCTTAGTGGGTCAATGGAAGTTGACTCACATTGAGAGCAATGGGAAGACCATTACTTGTCCCGGGCAGTTTCCTTTGCCTCCAGGAACCCCGGCGATCGTCGTTTAGTTTTCAAAATGTGTGGACAACGAGATACTCACCATGAGCTTCAAAAAAGGCAAGGGCGTCTATCACCATAATGTCGGGGTGCTTGGCTCAACAAAAAGCCCTGATGGTTACTGGTATTCTCACCAAATCCTAAATGTCGGTAACTACATCAATTTTGTCGATGCCCTACTGCCTGATGACCCCCGGAGTTATGTTTTCAATCAGTCAAAGGATAAGAAGACGCTGACCATCTCCGATACCATGGAAGTTTACGATCCACAACAGGTGGATTACGGCCGAGCCATAGTGCCTTGGTGTTTGTCCGTGTGGGACAATAATCGGATGATATGACTCTATTACCAGCGCCCATTCTTATTTCTTTGAACGGGCGTTGATTTTTTACCTGAAGCTGTTCGTCAGTCTTCTTGTCACCGCCAAGTATTGCTGAGGGCCAAAGGGCTCCACCGTTTATTTCCACATGAACTCTCTTGATTCCGCCTTCAGTACCTCCTACTTTGTAGCCTTCCTCATGGGCCTTTTCAGTGCGGTGCACTGTCTTAGCATGTGTGGCTCCATCATCGGATCCTTAACCTTGAGTCTCAAGCGGGAGATCCGTGATAGTAAACGTGAACTCATCCCGTTTGTGGCCTCCTATAACGCGGGACGAGTCCTTAGTTATACCTTGGCGGGGCTTTTAGCCGGAATCCTTGAGCGGGTTCTGACGTCTCCTTTTGGGGAGGGTCATGGCCATCGTCTATTACAGATCATTAGTGCTTTGGTGATGCTAGGCGCTGGCCTTCATCTTGCAGGCTGGTTCCCTCGTTTTGCTTATATCGAGAAGGTTGGCATTGGTGTATGGCGGCGCCTTGAACCTTATGGGCGGCGGCTTATTCCTGTCGATACCCTGCCGAGAGCCTTTGTTTTCGGCATGATCTGGGGATGGTTACCCTGTGGTCTGGTATACACCGCCCTAGCGCTTTCAGCGACCACCGGCGATGTGTTTCGGAGTGGCTTTACCATGCTGGCGTTTGGTCTAGGTACCATGCCGGCGGTGATGGGTGTTGGCATCATGACTTCCTGGATGGTCCGCCTCTCCTCCCTTAAAGGTTTTCGCCAACTGGCCGGCGTGACGCTGATCCTTCTGGCGCTGATGGCCGCATTCCCGGGACTCAATCCTATGGTGCGTCACACCATGATGCACTAAAGAGTGGCTCTGCCGCGCTATGTTTGAGAAGCTGATCGGACAATCCCCCAATTTCGAGTCGCTCCTAAGAAGTGCACGGATGGTGGCTGCAACCGATGTCACGGTACTGATTGTTGGAGAAACAGGGACCGGCAAGGAGGTTCTCGCCCACGCCTTACAGCAGCAAAGTCCTAGGGCGCATCAGCCCATGATCACGATCAACTGTGCAGCACTCCCTGAGGCGCTGGCAGAGTCTGAATTATTTGGCCACAAGAAAGGCTCCTTCACCGGTGCGATCGGTCACCAAACGGGACGGCTTCAAGCCGCTCATGGTGGAACCGTTTTTCTTGATGAAGTCGATTCACTGCCCATCACCCTCCAGGCGAAACTCCTTCGATTCCTTGAGACGGGAGAGATCCAACCGGTTGGCGAGACGAAAACCCAGATGGTGGATGTCCGGATCATTGCGGCGACCAACGCCGATCTCCATGATCGCATTCAGCGCGGTGAGTTCCGCCGGGACCTCTACTACAGGCTCAATGTGGTGCCGATCGAGATTCCCTCCTTACGTCAGCGTATCGGCGACGTTCAGGTACTGATTCATCATTTTATGAGTCATTTTGCGCTGGAACATCGTGTTCAGCCGGCCATCATCAGCAAGGCTGCGATGGCGCGACTGAACAATTATTCTTGGCCAGGAAACGTCCGGGAGCTCAGGAACATCTGTGAGCGTTTGTCGATCTTCAAAGCCGGACAGACCATTGATGACGATGACCTTCCCTTGGAGATCCAGAAGGAGCCTTCCGAAATGCCTCGAGAGATTGCCCTCCCGGAGTATGGCATTAACCTTGAGGACGTCGAGATTGATCTGATTCGTCAGGCGCTTGAAAGAACCCATGGTAATCGGAGTAGGGCGGCTAAATTGCTGGGGATTAGCCGCGATACCTTACTCTATCGCATGCAAAAGCACGGCATCACCTAAAATATAACCATAATAAACAGGAGGGATCTTATGTGTTGGAGTGGCGAGGCATCGGCGGTATTGGCCATGGCTGGATTTGGAACGGCGGCCTATGTCGCTAAGCAAGGAGAATCGAAGGAATTGTGGGTTCCCTTGACCTATTTCGCCTGCATGGAACTCCTCCAGGCAGCGACCTATCTCTACATCAATCTTTGCGATGCCCCCCCAAACCAGATACTGACGCTGTTTGGCTATCTCCACATCGCCTTTCAGCCTTTTTTTGCCAATATGGTGGCCCTTTACTTTATTCCCGTCAGGGTCAAAGAAAAGATCGCCCTTCCGGTTTATGCGCTCTGCGCAGTGGCAGCGGTTGCCATGTTGGTCAAGATGTATCCCTTCGCTTGGGCGGGCCACTGTCTGGTGGGTATTGAAGGGTTTTGTGGGGACAGGGTCTGCTCCGTTTCAGGGGCCTGGCATATTGCCTGGCAGATGCCACTGAACGGACTGATGTCGGATGATGGCGCGACCAAGCTCCTGGGCTTTCGCTGGGGGCTCCACGCCTTCACCTATATTTTGGCGGCCTTCTGGATGCCGATCTTTTATGGCTCCTGGCGCTTCGTTGGTTTTCATTATTTGGTCGGTCCTTGGATCTCCGATATCACCACGGATGATCCTAATGAGTATGCGGCGGTCTGGTGCCTTTTTTCGATTGCCCTGTGCGTGTCCGTGATCAAGACCCCCATCCGGAAGTATCTTCATGTCAACCATTGGCCTTTGTGGCGATTTTTGCCAGGCCGCTCGGAATCATAAGTCGAAAGGGCCGGCAGGAGGGTTAAGCGGCCTGCCGGCTCAAGTAAGGAGTTAAAGGAATGTCACGCCTTTCTTGGCGGCGATGCGCATCCTCAGTGCATTGAGCTTGATAAAGCCTTCGGCATCTTGCTGATTGTAGGCGCCCTGATCGTCTTCAAAAGTTGCGATGTTCATGTCAAAAAGGCTATTAGACGGGGACTGGCGACCGACCACGGTCACGTTGCCCTTATAGAGCTTAACCCGGACCACGCCGTTCACAGTGGCTTGGGAGGCATCGATCATTTGTTGAAGCAATAAGCGTTCAGGGCTCCACCAATATCCGTTGTAGATCAGGCTGGCGTATCGCGGCATCAGTTCATCCTTAAGATGAGCCACCTCCCGATCAAGGGTTAATGATTCGATGGCGCGGTGGGCTTTTAACATGATGGTGCCGCCGGGTGTTTCATAACAGCCGCGGGATTTCATGCCGACGTAGCGGTTTTCGACAATATCAAGACGACCAATGCCGTGGGATCCGCCGATCTCGTTGAGGCGGGCAAGCGTCTTTCCAGGGCTCAGCGAGACCCCATCGAGCGCTACGATGTCCCCCTGGTGATAGGTCAGTTCGAGGTAGGTTGGGGCGTCAGGCGCTGCTTCTGGAGACACGCTCCAGCGCCACATATCCTCTTCAGGTTCAGACCATGGATCTTCAAGAATGCCCCCTTCATAGGAGATATGGAGCAGATTGGCATCCATCGAATAAGGCGACGCTTTTCCGCGTTTCATCTCAATCGGAATCTGGTGCTTTTCGGCGTAAGCCAGCAGGGTCTCCCTAGAGTTGAGGTCCCATTCACGCCAGGGGGCGATCACTTTGATGTCGGGCTTAAGGGCATAGGCCCCTAATTCGAAACGAACCTGATCATTCCCCTTACCGGTGGCACCATGACAGATGGCATCGCAACCCGTTTCATTGACAATATCGATGAGACGTTTTGCAATCAGGGGACGTGCAATGGAGGTGCCGAGGAGATACTCGCCCTCGTAGACGGTATTGGCCCTGAACATGGGGTAAACGAAATCTTGAACGAACTCTTCAGTCAGATCATCGATATAAATTTCCTGAATGCCCATAGCCTGTGCCTTGGCACGAGCGGGTTCGACTTCGCCGCCTTGCCCGATGTCCGCTGTGAAGGTGACCACCTCGCAGTGATAGGTTTCTCTGAGCCACTGGAGGATAACGGAAGTGTCAAGCCCACCGGAGTAGGCAAGAGCAACTTTCTTGACGGTCTGCTTGGACATAGAGCGATCCCTGATATTGAGTGAAATAGCGCATTATAGGGCTTACAGGCGGAGCTGCCGACCCTTTCTAACGTCTCCTCCTTAGAATGAGAATGAGAATGATGAAGATGAATCAAGCTCCAAAATTTCCAGCACAAGGTCTCTATGCCATTACCCGTGATCTTGAGGGTGATCGGGCCTCTTTAGTGGAAGAAGTGGCCAAAGCGGTCCGAGGCGGTGCGGCCGTTATTCAATATCGGGCGAAACGCCCATTAGATCCCTACTCAGAGGCTACTGCACTATTGGCTTTATGCCGGAGCGCCGGCATCCCATTGATTATCAACGATGATATCGACTTAGCCCAATCGGTTGGAGCGGATGGCGTTCATCTTGGATCGATGGATCAGGCCTATTCGGTCGCTCGCGCACAATTAGGACCAAAAGCGCTGATTGGTGTTTCTTGTTATGACGACATCGACCGGGCGAAAGACGCCGTGGAGCAGGGGGTCGACTATGTGGCCTTTGGTCGATTTTTTCCTTCTAGGACCAAGCCGGGTGCCCCGACCGCATCCATGGAGACGCTTCTAAGGGCCCGGTCAATGATTCGGGTGCCCGTGGTCGCTATCGGGGGTATTACGTTAAAAAACGGTGAGACCCTCTTGCAGCAGGGCGCAGATCTTCTGGCGGTGATTGAGGGAATTTTTGGGGAGGGTGACCCGGAACAGAACGCTCGTTCGTTCCGGGACCTTTTTCAATCGGATGTCAATTAATCCCAGGTCAACGCACCACCGGTCTGGTACTCGGTGACCCGCGTTTCAAAGAAATTCTTTTCTTTCTTAAGATCGAGAATTTCACTCATCCAAGGGAAGGGGTTTTGCGCGCCCACGTATTGTTCTGAGAGCCCAATTTGATTGCAGCGACGGTTGGCAATGAATTTCAGATATTCCTCAAACATCGGCGCATTCAATCCGAGCACACCACGCGGCATCGTGTCATGGGCATACTGGATTTCGATATCCACCGCATCGGTGATCAGCGTCGTGATTTCCTGCTGGAAGTCAGCGCCCCAGAGGTGCGGATTTTCGATCTTAATCTGGTTGATGACGTCGATACCGAAGTTCATGTGCATGGATTCATCACGAAGAATGTACTGGAACTGTTCAGCGGTCCCGGTCATTTTGTTTCTGCGTCCCATGGATAGGATCTGGGTGAAACCTACGTAGAAGAAGATACCCTCAAAAATGACGTAGAACGCGATCAGGTCACGCAAAAGTCGCTGATCCGCTTCGGGTGTTCCGGTGACAAAGTTGGGATCTCCAAGAGAGCGGGTGAACGGGAGCGCCCATTCCGCTTTGCGGGCGACCGCTGGGAGCTCACGATACATATTGAAGACTTCACCCTCATCCATCCCAAGAGATTCGACCACATATTGGTAGGCATGGGTGTGCAGAGCTTCTTCAAAAGCCTGTCGCAATAAGTATTGGCGGCACTCCGGGTTGGTGATGTGCCGGTAGACGGCCAGCACCAGATTATTGGCGACCAGTGAGTCTGCCGTTGAAAAGAATCCGAGATTGCGCTTGATGATCATCCGTTCATCTTCGGTCAAGCCATCGGCGCTTTTCCAAAGAGCAATATCGGCATTCATGTTGATTTCCTGCGGCATCCAATGGTTCGCGCAGGCATCCAGATACTTTTGCCAAGCCCAGCGGTACTTGAAGGGAACCAACTGATTGAGATCAGCACGGCAGTTGATAATCTTCTTATCGTCGACCTGAATGCGCTTGGCACCAATCTCGATGTGCTCCAGTCCGGTAGCACCTTGCTGCACAGGCTCATTTAGAGGAAGTCTCGTGGGTGCCGAGATGGCTGGCGCCTGTTGTGCTTCCGTGACGTCCGAGAGGAGATCACTAAAGTCAGAAGCCGATAGGGCCTTCGGTTTAGCCGCTTGAGGGGTCAATCCGGTCAGGGGGTCTTCCCAATTCAACATGGCATTGGCTCCAGGGTCAGGATAAATAACAAAAAGGGGACCATCGTTCCATCCGACAGTGTTGGGTTGATTATAGTTCAACTCCTAGATGTTGTGTCTAATAAATTTATGGATACTAGATGTTGTAAGCTTCTGGCCTACAGATAGAGCCGTCGACAGGGTGGGAGCGGGAGAATAAAGAAGGCTGAAGCCACGGTTTCGTGACCCTTTTAGGAGGCGTTCGGGAGGCGGAGACCTAGAATAAGGAGGAGAGGCCGGCACCCCGGGGAGGTGCCGGCCACACACAAGGCGCAGAATTAGCGTGGAAGTTCGCTTTGGCCCATGAGGAATTCATCGACCGCACGGGCACACTGACGACCTTCACGAATGGCCCAAACCACGAGCGATTGGCCACGGCGCATATCGCCAGCCGTAAAGACCTTATTGATCGATGTTTTATAATCATGGGTATTGGCCTTGACGTTTGAACGTTCATCGAGTTCAACACCAAGATCCATCAAAAGGCCATCCCGCACCGGATGAACGAAGCCCATCGCGAGGAGAACCAAGTCCGCTTTTAAGCTAAATTCACTCCCTGGAACCCGGCTCATCACCCACCGACCTTGTTCCTGAGTCCACTCGACCTTGACACAATGGATGGTGCTCACCTTGCCGTTATCACCTTCGAAGGACACGGTATCGATACTCCAGAGTCGATCACAGCCTTCTTCGTGAGAACTCGAGGTCCTGAGCTTGTTCGGCCAGTTTGGCCAGGTCAAGGCCTTGTCTTCTTTGACCGGTGGCTTCGGCATGATTTCAAGCTGGGTGATGGATGCTGCACCATGACGCTGAGAGGTTCCGATACAGTCAGATCCGGTGTCGCCGCCACCAATCACAATAACCGACTTACCGGTGGCGAGGAAGTTGACGTCCTCACGGAGGGTATCACCGGCGTTCCGCTTGTTCTGTTGTGGCAAGAAATCCATGGCGAAGTGGATACCGTCAAGTTCACGTCCTGGCAACTGGAGGTCACGAGAATGTTCAGAACCGCCGGCGAGAATCACGGCATCAAAATCTTCGAGCAATTGCGCCGTGGGGATATCCGTCCCGATATGCCAGTTAGGGCGGAAGACCACCCCTTCAGCCTGCATCTGAGCAATGCGGCGGTCAATCAGATGTTTTTCCATCTTAAAGTCAGGGATACCGTAGCGGAGTAGACCACCGATTCGGTCACTCTTTTCAAAGACCACGACGTCGTGGCCAGCGCGGGCCAATTGCTGAGCCGCAGCCAGGCCAGCGGGACCGGAGCCAACGACAGCGATGCGTTTATCTGTTTTGTGAGGCGCTATCTGAGGTTGAATCCAACCCATCTCCCAGCCCTTGTCAACAATCGAGCATTCGATCGATTTGATCGTTACAGGCTCATCCGTCAGATTAAGCGTACAGGCCGCCTCGCAAGGGGCCGGACAAATTCTGCCGGTGAATTCAGGGAAGTTATTGGTACTGTGGAGGACTTCGATGGCTTCGAGCCAGTTGCCCTGGTAAACCAGATCGTTCCAGTCAGGAATACTGTTGTTGACCGGACAGCCGTTATGGCAATAAGGGATACCACAATCCATACAACGAGCACCCTGTTTCTTAAGCTCGTCTTCGGACAGGGGAATAACGAATTCCTGGTAATTTTGGACCCGGTCAGCGACCAAGCGATAGCGTCGATCCTGACGCGAAATTTCCATGAAACCGGTAGGTTTGCCCATCTGCTGTTAACCTCGATGAGATGCCTTAAGGCACCGCTGTTGATTGTTTCGAGGAGCCCTTGGGAGGCCCCTTGCCGCGCACCCAGTCAAGACTTTGGTGAGCGGCTTGGATAAGTTTAGTGGCTGGCTTCTGCCTGTATCTGAGCCTGCTGCATCTTTTCTAACGCCAGTCGATAATCGACCGGCATCACCTTGACGAAACGAGGAGCAAATTCGGCCCAGTTGTCTAGAATGCGTCTCGCCTTGTCACTACCTGTATACCGCGCATGCTTTGCCACCAAGACCTTGAGGCGTTTTTCGTCATCCCCGGTCATATTACGGAGAATATCGACCAGGCCATGGTTCTCAAGATCGCCACCTTGATGATCAAACCGTTCAAGAGCCCTTTCCTCGACCGGAATGGGTTGGAGTTCAACCATTGAAAGGTTACAACGGTGACCAAAGTCACCCGCTTCATCAAGCACATAAGCGATACCGCCCGACATGCCCGCAGCGAAATTGCGACCCGTTTCCCCGAGCACGACGACAACCCCACCCGTCATGTATTCACAGCCATGATCGCCAACCCCTTCAACCACGGCGATAGCGCCCGAATTGCGGACTGCGAAACGTTCACCAGCCACCCCACGGAAATAGCATTCACCCTGAATGGCACCATAGAGGACGGTATTGCCGACAATAATGTTTTGATCGGCAATGATGGGCGTGATGGCGGGCGGGTAGATGATCAGCCGGCCACCAGAAAGACCCTTACCCACGTAATCATTGCCTTCACCGGAGAGTTCAAGGGTCACGCCCGCCGCAAGGAAGGCCCCAAAGCTCTGACCTGCTGTGCCATGGAGTTTGACGTGAATCGTATCGTCGGGGAGTCCTTGATGCCCAAAGCGCTTCGCCACTTCACCCGATAGCATCGCCCCACAGGTCCTGTTGAAATTGCGGATATCGGTTTCAAGTTGGACGGGTTGACGACGTTCAAGGGCCGGCTGGGCACCTTTTATCAGCACATGATCAAGCGCCTTATCGAGGCCATGATCCTGTGTTTCCGTATGATGGAGCGCGTCGTGGCTGTCGGTATGGGGCTTAAACAACAGGCGCTGAAGATCAATTTTAGAGGCCTTCCAGTGCTCGACGGCCTTTCGCATATCAAGACGGTCAGTTTGTCCAATCATCTCATCAAAGCGGCGATAGCCTAATTTGGCCATCAATTGACGGACTTCTTCGGCAATAAAGAAGAAGAAGTTGACCACATGTTCGGGTTGTCCTGTAAACCGTTTACGGAGTTCGGGATCCTGCGTTGCAACCCCAACAGGACAGGTATTGAGGTGGCATTTACGCATCATGATGCAGCCTTCAACAATCAGTGGCGCCGTGGCAAAGCCGAATTCATCGGCGCCAAGGAGCGCGCCAAAAACGACGTCGCGACCGGTGC
This sequence comes from uncultured Methylococcus sp., assembly GCA_903835265.1. Taxonomy (GTDB): domain Bacteria; phylum Pseudomonadota; class Gammaproteobacteria; order Methylococcales; family Methylococcaceae; genus UBA6136. The sequence continues at coordinate 11,415 of CAILMG010000158.1, read as the reverse complement.
GCATACCACCATCAGCCTGCACGCAAATCCGGCTTCTGAGCTTATTGAGGACCAGCGTCTGATGGGTTTCTGCAAGGCCAATCTCCCACGGAAGTCCGGCATGCTTAATCGAGGTGATGGGGCTGGCTCCAGTGCCCCCATCATAACCCGCGATGGTGACATGATCGGCATGGGCCTTAGCAACGCCAGCGGCAACCGTTCCAACACCTACCTCCGACACCAGCTTGACACTGATGCGCGCCGAAGGGTTCACGTTCTTCAGATCGTGAATCAGCTGACCCAGGTCTTCGATCGAGTAAATGTCATGATGCGGTGGCGGTGAGATGAGGCCGACGCCAGGGGTCGAATGCCGAACCCGTGCGATGGTCGCATCGACTTTATGTCCTGGGAGCTGGCCGCCTTCCCCGGGTTTTGCGCCCTGACTGATCTTGATCTGGATGTCATCGGCGTTGACCAGGTACTCCGTCGTGACGCCAAAACGCCCAGAAGCCACCTGCTTGATGGCTGAGCGCATCGAGTCGCCATTGGCCAAGGGTTTGAAGCGTTCCGGGAGTTCACCACCTTCACCGGTATTGGATTTGCCGCCAATCCGGTTCATCGCGATGGCAAGCGTGGTATGGGCTTCGTAGGAAATAGAGCCAAAGCTCATGGCGCCTGTTGCAAACCGCCTCACAATGTCTTTCGCCGATTCGACTTCCTCAAGTGGAACCCCCACTCGATCGTAGTTGAAATCGAGGAGGCCACGAAGGGTCAAAAACCGCTCATTCTGTTCATTGATGGAGCGGGTATAGTCGAGGTAGGTCTCGAAGTTATTTGTCCGGGTGGCCAGTTGAAGCTTGGAGATGGTTTCTGGAGTCCAGACGTGATCCTCACCGCGGACGCGATAGGCATATTCACCACCGACATCCAAGGCATGACGATAAATCGGGGCATCACTGAAGGCCAGCCGATGGCGGGTGACAGTCTCGGCGGCGATTTCCTTCAATCCGGCGCCACCCGTCGTGGCACTCGTTCCGACGAAGTAACAGGCAAGAAACTCATCACTCAGACCCACGGCATTGAAAACCTGAGCCCCGCAGTAGGATTGATAAGTCGAAATACCCATTTTCGACATGATCTTCAGGAGCGCTTTACCGATGGCTTTGATATACCGCTTATGGGCATCATCCGCACTCACCTTTTCAGGGAGTTCATGGATCAGTGCCGACAGGGAATCAAACGCAAGATAAGGATTAATCGCTTCAGCGCCATACCCCGCCAGCAGGGCAAAATGATGCACTTCACGGGCCTCACCGGTTTCAACCACCAGCCCAACCTCCGTGCGGAGCCCCTTTTGGATCAAGTGGTAATGAACGGTGGAGGTGGCCAAGAGCGCAGGAATGGCGATGTGTTCGGCATCCATCGCACGATCTGAAATGATGAGGATATTGTTGCCATCAAAGACGGCCTTTTCGGCGTTCCGGCAAAGGATCGCCAAGGCCTCTTCCATGCCCGATGCACCGAGATCGACGGGATAACAGAGACTTAAGGTCGTGGTTTTGAACGCCCCGTTCGTCCTTGCTTCAATCCGCCGAATCTTTTCAAGATCTTTGTTGCTCAGGATCGGTTGATGCGCTTCAAGGCGGCGGTGGCTGCCCGCATTGTCAAGGTTGAGTAAGTTCGGGCGCGGGCCGATATGGGTGACCAATGACATCACCAGTTCTTCCCGGATCGGATCAATCGCGGGGTTGGTCACCTGCGCAAAGCCTTGTTTGAAGTAGTCGTAAAGCATGCGCGGGCGCTTTGACAGGACCGCCAAAGCAGCGTCGGTTCCCATCGATCCAACGGGTTCCTGGCCGGTAAGGGCCATCGGCGTCAGGAAAAACTTGATGTCTTCCTGGGTATAACCAAAAGCCTGCTGCCGATCCATCAGGGTCTGACTGTCGGGAGGCATCGCGGAGATTTCAGCCGGCAGGTTCTCAAGTTGAATTTGGGTGTCGGTTAACCATTGTTGATAGGGCGCTTTGGCAGCCAGTTCATTTTTAATTTCGGCATCGTCGATAATGCGGCCCTGTTCCATGTCGATCAGGAACATCTTGCCAGGCTGCAGGCGCCACTTCTTGACGATCTTGTGTTCAGGGATCGTCAATACGCCCATTTCTGAGGCCATAACCACATGGTTGTCGTCGGTGATCAGATAACGAGCGGGGCGAAGACCATTGCGATCCAGCGTCGCCCCAATCTGACGGCCATCGGTAAAGGCCACCGCCGCAGGGCCATCCCATGGTTCCATCAGGGCCGAATGGTATTCGTAGAAGGCACGACGCTGATCATCCATCAGCGGATTGCCCGCCCAGGCTTCCGGAATGAGGAGCATCATGGCGTGAACGAGGGAATATCCCCCCATGACCAAGAGTTCAAGGGCATTATCAAAACAGGCCGAGTCTGATTTGCCTTCGCCGATCAAGGGCCAGATCTTGTCAAGGTCCTCGCCTAAAATCCTCGATGACATGGAATGACGCCGTGCGGCCATCCAGTTGATGTTGCCCCGAACGGTATTGATCTCGCCATTGTGAGCGATCATTCGGAATGGATGCGCCAGATCCCAAGTGGGGAAGGTATTCGTCGAGAAACGTTGATGAACCAATGCCAAGGCCGAGATGACCCGTTCATCGGTGAGATCGCGGTAGTAAGTCCCCACCTGATCGGCGAGGAGCATCCCTTTATAAAGAAGCGTTCGAGACGAGAACGAAGGGATGTAGAACATCTTACTTTCATTCTGTTTAAGGTCTCGAATTCGGTTGTCGATTTGCTTCCGGATGACAAACAATTTTCGTTCGAAACTGTCCTGATCTTGACAATTCGCGCCGCGGCCGACAAACACCTGTCGAATGAAGGGTTCACTGGCTTTGACCGACTCACCCAGCCCTTCGCGTTCAACGGGGACATCCCGCCAACCCAGCACCGACTGACCTTCAGCCGCAATGAATTCTTCAACAATCTGTTCGCAGGTCGTTCTAAACGTCGCTGATTGAGGGAGGAAAATCACCCCAACGCCATAGTGTCCCTCGGCAGGGAGGGCAAATCCGAGCTCGCTGGTTTCAGCACGGAGAAATAGGTCTGGCATCTGAATCAGGATGCCGGCACCATCCCCGGCCAGAGGATCAGCGCCGACCGCGCCGCGGTGGGTCAGATTCCGAAGGATTTCAAGGCCCTTGGCGACAATTTCATGGCTTTTATGTCCCTTGATGTGCGCAATAAAGCCAACGCCACAGGCGTCATGTTCATTACGTGGATCATAAAGACCCTGCTTGTCAGGAATCGCGTTAAAACTCATTCAATACCTCGGTCGGTAACCTGATGGGATGGCCGGCTCACCTTGAGCAGCATCGCATGCAACACAGAGTACATGGATTGAAGCTGAACGGCGGGCTTTTGCACTCGGAGCCATCGCGGCCTGTTATGAAGCACCTGATAAGGTGCCAGGCACTCGAGCAAATGGCCGAAAAATATATAGGTTTGGAGGCCAGTTTTCAAGATTTATACCCATTGCTTGATCTAAAGACGCTGGCGAACGAGACCGTTTGGGGTGACAAACCCTTCATCTGAGCGAAACCATGAGGCTCAAGATGGCTGAAACCCAGGGACATTCCGGCGTCCAGGCCCTGTGTAAAGCTGGCGAGGGCGTGCAATACGGTGTTCAGGGTCTGAAATCATTTCGTCCCAATGGGCAATCCAGCCCACCGTTCGTCCCATGGCAAAGAGGGCGGTAAACATGTTGGTAGGAATGCCGAGGGCATGCAGCACGATGCCGGAATAGAAATCCACATTGGGGTAGAGTTTACGGCTGTTGAAGTACTCATCTTCGAGGGCAATCTGTTCAAGTTCGATGGCCAACTTAAAGAGGGCGCTGTCATGGAGGTCCAAAGCATCAAGCACTTCATGGCAGGTCTTTCGCATCAGCTTGGCGCGGGGATCAAAATTTTTGTAGACCCGGTGGCCAAAGCCCATCAGACGGAAAGGGTCGTTTTTATCCTTGGCCTTTGCTAGGAACTCTGGAATCCTCGAGCTATCGCCAATCGTCCGCAGCATATGAAGGACGGATTCATTGGCGCCGCCATGGGCGGCTCCCCACAAGCAGGCAATGCCTGCGGCCACACAGGCATAGGGATTGGCGCCACTGGATCCTGCGACCCGAACCGTCGATGTCGAGGCATTCTGCTCATGATCGGCGTGGAGGATCAGGATACGATCCAACGCCTGGACCAGCACGGGGTTAGCCGCATAGTGATCGCATGGCGTGGCGTGCATCATCCGAAGAAAATTCTCCGCATATCCAAGTTGATTCTGTGGGTACATGAACGGCATGCCAGTGCTGTATTTGTGGCACATCGCAGCAATCGTTGGCACTTTGGCGATGAGACGGATCGCCGCCATCTCGCGATCGGCTTTGGATCGGATATCGAGCGCTTCATGATAGAAGGCCGACAGAGCGCCCACGACACCCACCATGATGGCCATCGGATGCGCATCGCGCCGAAAACCTTTAAAAAAATTGGTGAGCTGGTCATGGACCATCGTGTGCATCGTGATGTCATGCTCGAAGGCCTTTTGGGCCTCTGGCGTTGGGAGGTCACCATGGAGGAGGAGATAACAGACCTCGAGAAAATGAGAGGTCTCGGCGAGTTGTTCGATGGGGTACCCTCGGTAGAGGAGAACGCCTTCTTCGCCGTCGATGAAAGTAATCTGAGACCGGCAACTGGCCGTTGAGTTAAAGCCAGGGTCGTAAGTGAATTTTCCCGTTTCTTTGTAGAGGGTCTGGACATCGATGACTTCGGGCCCCATCGAACCGGTATGAATCGGCAGCGAACAAAGGGTTTGCTGTGGATCGGACAGGCAAATGGTATTTGGGCTCGGCATGGTGTTTCCCTCTGGTGTCATCGGCAAATCGACATGGATGCTGGCTTAAAAGGACTCTGATTCGGCGATACCCTTTTGCACAGCGCTTTTTATCATGCAGGATTTAGGCCGACGATAACCACCCCTCAAGCCGCGTTGTTGGGGGCGGATGACGATGATTGGCCTCAGAAGATCACCCGCCTGCCCAAAAAAAGGCGGCACGTCTTAGTCATGGTGCAAAAGGAGCTTTACTCGGACCTCGGGGCTCGAAGGAATCGGTGCCACAGCGCCGAATCCCTCGGTTGATAGAGCGGCCGCTGCATTGCCATAGGCGGCCGCATCTAACAGGGTGTCGCCGAGACTGAGGCGGGCTAGTAGGCACCCGACAAAGCAGTCGCCGGCACCACTGGCGTCAATGGTATTCACGGCGTGTCCAGAAAGGATCTGGATGTCTCCCTGGTCATCGACCAAGACACCTTCAGGGCCCCGTTTCAGGATGGTCCTTCGGGCACCGTGCTGACGGGACCATTCCAGCACAGCAAAAGGGTCCTTAAGCCCCGTCAGCAGGCGGAGGTCTTCCATGCTCGGTAGAAAAAGGTCCGTCAACGGGAGGATCTCAAGAAGGGCCTTGAGGGCATGGTCAGGGGACCAGAGGCGAGGGCGGTAATTGGTGTCATAAGAGATCTGGGTGCCCGCTTTCTTCGCGAGATCCACCGCCTGCCGAACGACGGTTTCAGCGGAAGAACTAATGGCTTGACTGATGCCCGATAGATGGAGCATCCAGGCGCTTTGGATCATGTCTCCCGCGAGAATCTCGGCGTTCATCAAGCTGGCCGCACTGCCCTGTCGTCGGTAGCTGAACCGATGGCCACTCGGACCATGCGTAATAAAGTAGAGACCCGTGGGGGCTTCTTTATCGATGCTGACATAGGTCGTATCGATACCTTCTCGATCCCACAGTTGTTTGAGCATCGCACCAAAATCATCGGCGCCCAGGCGAGACAGATAGCCCACGCGGGCCCCTTGCCGAGCGGCAGCGATCGCCACATTCGAGGTGTCTCCACCGAAGCCCTGGAGGTAGGTGGCAGCGCTGGCTGAGGTTTGGTTAAACTCGACCAAGCCCTCGCCTAAAGTGATGACGTCATAGCGCCGCTGGTGGACAGTCATCTTGTGATGGTGGGAGATAAAGGGAGATACAGACCGTGTCGGCCCGAATCGTGCTTGTTAAAAAAGCGAATCACTTCATGGGGGATGATCTCACGATCACACCGACCGTTTTCAGGGAGCGATAACGACTTCATGCCAAATAATACGCTGACTATATTGCTTGCGGGTGGACAGGGTGCTCGGTTGCATCCATTAACCGCCGATCGCGCCAAACCGGCCGTCCCATTCGGCGGTAAATACCGGGTCATCGATTTTTCATTGTCCAACTGTTTGCATTCGGGGCTCCGCAAGATATTGGTCATGACCCAGTATAAATCGCAGTCCCTCCACCGCCATTTGAGGGATGGCTGGAGTATTTTCAATCCTGAGTGCGGAGAATACATTACGATTGTGCCGCCGCAGATGCGCACCAGTGATTCCTGGTACGCAGGGACGGCCGATGCGCTTCATCAGAATCTATATCTGATTGAACGCAGTACGGCTGATCAGGTGCTCATTCTCGCCGGAGATCACATCTACCGTATGGACTATGCGGCCATGATCGCTCTCCACCGGGAGCGATCGGCCGATCTTTCGATTGCCTGTATGAAGGTCCCGGTGAGCCAAGCCAGTGCCTTTGGGGTGATGGGTATTGATCATGATGAGCGGATTATCGAGTTTCAGGAAAAACCTCATAATCCCTTTACGGTGCCTGGCGATACGGCGACCGCTTTGGTCTCTATGGGGATCTACGTGTTCTCCAAGGAGGTGTTGTGCAAGGCCTTGGCGGACGATAACCTGGACCTGACCTCAGATCATGATTTCGGTAAGGACATTATTCCCCGAATGATTCAACGCGATCGCGTCTATGGCTATGCCTTCGGCGGTTCGAAGGGCCGCGTGAGCGCCGATTATTACTGGCGCGATGTCGGCACTATTGATGCTTTTTATGAGGCCAATATGGACTTATTGAAGCCGCTGCCGCCCCTCGATCTCTACCAAGAGAACTGGGGAATCAGAACTTATCATGGCCAGAATCCGCCAGCGAGAATGGTTCCTGGCCCTTCGGGCGCCGAGGGTCTCTTGGTCGATTCCATCCTGGGTGCAGGGGCCTTGCTGATGGGGGCGATCGTTAAGCGCTCTATCCTCGCCTCGAGAGTTCGAGTCGGTGAGGGCGCTCTGGTCGAAGATTCTGTCCTTTTCGATCATGTGACGGTGGGTGAAGGTGCGGTTCTCCGCCGTTGTATCATCGACAAGTATGTCGATATCCCACCTGGAACGACCATTGGTGTCGATCGCCAGAGGGATCAACACCTGTTCACGGTTTCAGATGAGGGCATCATCGTGGTGCCTCGGGGTTATCGCTTCGACCCTGCTTGATGGTTTTAGGCCCTCGATGGTGCGATTCCCCCTCAAAGATGGTGCACGCGCCATCCCGGGTTTGTTTGACGCCGCTTCACCGATGTTGGACGGTTCAGGCATGGGGAGTTCATGCTTCTTGTCTTATGCGCCTTTCCATCGAAGATGAAGACTCATGATGGATTTTCAATTGATGACGTTGGGGGTTTCCTATGCATCCACAGCTTGAAAAAATTACTCGCGAAGTGATTGATCGCAGTCACCGAACCCGCGAGACCTATCTGGAGCGTATTGAACACGCTCGCGCTGTTTGGCCTTCCCGCAAGGTTTTGGGTTGTGGCAATTTGGCGCATGGATTTGCGGCCTGCAGTGCTGCTGAAAAAGCCGATCTTAAAGCGGATACGAAACCCAATATCGCGATCGTTTCCTCATACAACGACATGTTGTCGGCGCATGAGCCTTACCGCATGGCCCCTGAACAGATCAAGGCGGCCATCGATGCGGCGGGCGGGGTCAGCCAGTTCGCAGGGGGTGTGCCGGCGATGTGCGATGGCATTACGCAGGGATTTCCTGGCATGGAAATGTCCTTGTTTAGTCGCGACGTGATTGCGATGTCGACGGTGATTAGCCTAAGCCACAACATGTTTGACGGGGCGTTATACCTCGGTGTCTGTGACAAAATTGTTCCGGGACTTCTGATGGGAGCGCTCTCATTTGGTCATTTGCCGGGGATCTTCATTCCTGCGGGTCCTATGCCCAGCGGCATCACCAACAAGGAAAAAGCCAGGGCCCGTCAAAAATATGCGGAAGGCAAACTGTCGCGCGAAGAATTACTAGATTCTGAATCGAAGTCCTACCACAGCCCAGGGACCTGTACCTTTTATGGAACGGCCAATAGCAACCAGATGATGATGGAGATCATGGGTCTCCATCTCCCAGGGAGTTCTTTTGTTAACCCTTATACCGCGCTCCGGGAACGTTTGACGGAAAAGGCCGCCGCGCAGGTGCTAGGGTTTACCGCCCGTGGCCAAGATTATCGGCCGATCGGCCATGTCGTTGATGAAAAAGCCATTATCAATGCCATTATCGGTCTCCTTGCCACCGGTGGCTCCACCAATCACACGATGCATCTGGTTGCTATCGCCCGTATGGCCGGCATCATTATCAACTGGAACGATTTCGACAATCTCTCCAAAGTCATTCCCTTGATCGCCCGTATTTACCCGAATGGTCCGGCCGATGTGAATGAATTTCACCATGCCGGTGGGATGGCTATGGTGATCCGGGAGCTTTTAGACAATGGCCTGCTGCATGGCGATATTCTGACCGTTGGGGATCAACGCGGCATGCAGCAATATGTTGAAGAGCCTATCCTTGAAGACGGTGCGCTCCAGTACCGCGATACCCTTAAAGCATCAAGAAATCCTCTCGTGATCAGTCGGGTTGCAGAGCCCTTTGCACCGGTGGGTGGAATCCACCTGATGCGAGGTAATCTCGGCCGCGGGATTTCAAAAGTATCCGCCGTTTCTGAAGAGCATCAGGTCGTCGAGGCCCCAGCTATGGTGTTTGATGATCAGGAGGAGATGCTTGAAGCTTTTCGTCAGGGTGAACTTGAAAGGGACTTTGTCGCTGTTCTGAGGTTTCAGGGGCCCCGATCGAACGGGATGCCTGAACTTCACAAATTGACACCCGCCTTAGGGCTCCTGCAGGATCGCGGCTTTAAAGTGGCGCTTTTAACCGATGGCCGGATGTCGGGCGCTTCCGGTAAAGTGCCTTCTGCGATTCATATGTACCCTGAATGTATCAATGGTGGACCCTTGGCTAAAGTCCGCAATGGCGACCTTATCCATCTCGATATCATGGCTGGCATCGTCAATGTGTTGGTCGATGAAACAGAGTTCAATGGCCGAATTCCTGATGAGAGCTCTGCCGATAATCACCATATTGGGATGGGTCGTGAACTGTTTGGTGGCTTCCGGCTTGGCGCTACCACGGCTGAGACCGGTGCCAGCAACCTTTTTGTAGTGGACTGAAGAAAGCCCCCACGCTCTCTCCTCTCCCAACTCGGGGCTTTCACGCGAGGTAACTGATGAATTCCAAAGACATTCTGACCATGGGCCCGGTGATTCCGGTGATGGTCATCGACGATCTCCACGATGCGATCCCGTTGGCGCGTGCGCTCGTCTTAGGTGGCGTGCGGGTCCTTGAAATCACCCTCAGAACGCCGATTGCCCTTGAGGCGATTCGCCACATCGCAGAAGCCGTTGAGGGCGCTGTGGTGGGTGCAGGAACGGTATTAAATCCTCGGCAGCTGGATCAGGCCCAGGCCGCCGGTGCGGCCTTCGCGATCAGTCCTGGGTTAACGCCTAGCCTTCTAAGGTCAGCGACTGATAGTCCCATCCCCCTGATTCCGGGTGTGGCAACACTGTCTGAGATTATGCAGGGCCTTGATGGTGGGCTGAGCGCGTTCAAGTTCTTTCCTGCCGCTGCGGCCGGCGGGATTCCGATGCTGAAGGCCTTTGAGGGACCGCTCCCGGGGGTCATATTCTGTCCGACCGGGGGGATCTCGCCTGAGAACTATCGTTCCTATCTCTCCCTATCCAACGTGGCGTGCGTCGGGGGATCCTGGCTTGCGCCCAGGGAGCTCGTGAAAGCTAAGGATTGGTCTGCGATCACCCAATTGGCCCAGGCCGCCTCTGCCTGAGACCAGGGGATGGGACATCTTCTTCGGTTGTTTCCTGGCGGATCCAATAGTGCATCGCCCCGATCAGAGGGGCTCTTTGATTGGTGGCCACTTTAACCGGTAGCGTTTCTAGAAGAGATCGGAAACGTCCCTTGGCTCTAAAGGCCTCTATAAAGCGGCCATCGCGAAGGGCAGGCAAAATCTTTGGTGCAATGCCGCCTCCGATGTAGACGCCTCCTTTGGTCAAACCTTTTAGCGCGAGGTTACCTGCCTCGGCGCCGAAGAGATCGACAAAGAGATCGAGGGCTTGGCTACAGGCAGGGTCCAATTTTTCGAGACCCAGCTGTGAGATGACCGCATTCCGATCGACGCCTCCAATAAGGTTCCCATCCGGTACCTTGCTGGATTCAGAAGCCCTTTGGGTCGTCACGATGAAATCATAGAGGACGCCAAAGCCACTCCCGGAGAGGATACGTTCAATACTGACATGGGGATGGAACTGACCGCGAAGATAGCGGAGAAGGTCATCTTGAAGGTCGTTTTGGCTCGCAAGGTCGGCATGTCCGCCTTCTGTCGCCATGGTTCGAAAACCTTTCCCATCCCAGTGCAAAAAACACTCGCCCAGCCCGGTTCCAGCAGCGATGACTGCACGGTGCCCTAGCGCTGCAACATCCCCTTCCTGCAAGGTGACCCAGTCCTCATGAGGGAGTTCAAGCATACCGAGCGCCATGGCCTCAAGGTCATTCAAAAGAGTGACCTTTTGAGTTTGAAGGCGTTTTCTTAGGGCGTCTGCTTCAATATTCCAAGGCAGGTTGGTGGTCTTGCAGGCGTCATTCATGATGGGGCCTGCAATCCCAAGACAGACGTCCTCGATGACTTCATCCGAGCCAACGAAAGCGTCGAGAAGCTGATCAAAAGAAGTGAAATGGCGACTGCTAAACGTTTCATCTCGCAAGATGAGAGGCCCCGTTGATCCTTTTTCAACTAAGGCTAGCGAGGTTTTGGTTCCCCCGATATCGCCAGCGAGCTTCATGGGTTAGTCTCCTTCAAGCTGTTATCAAGCGTCATCAGGTAATTCAGTGCGTGCACAATAGCCTCTCCCAGTTGGCTGGGATCGAGGTGATAAAGGTGCTCCCAGGCTTGGGCGACGTGCTGTCCATAATCGGCTTCATGTTCAGGGTGTGAGGAGAGCCAATCTAGTCTGACGGCATGTCCTAAAAGAATGTCGATGACGATCGTATCATTGATTCTAAAATCAGGATGCGCCTCAAAAATGGCGGCTAAGGTCATGAGCGTCTCAACCGTGAGCTGGCGATAAATAGGCGCCTCTATTTTATTGAGGACATGCG
>CAILMG010000157.1 GCA_903835265.1 uncultured Methylococcus sp. | reverse complement strand
TGACTTCTTGATGGAAGACTTCTAAAGAGAGTTGGTCATGAGGGGGCGTTGCCCCCTCATGCCACGATCGACTATCCGCGGTTCAGGACGATCGCTAACACGCTGAGCTGGCTGCCGGTAATCAAATGTTGGCGAGCTGCGTATTTCAGCGATTGTGACCGGCCGTTTCATTTTTACGAGACCGATCCGATCCGGGCGAAATGCTGGAGAGTGTTGATTTGCGCAGAACTTTGACCCGGGAGGTGCAAATCAACACATCAGATTCATCCCAGTTCTGATTGCAAGACGAGGCGATCTGCAACAGCACGCACCTCTTTTTTGAGACCGTGCCCAGGAAATTTGACGCTCGTTACAGTTACCATCCCAGCCTCTGCCAAGACATCAACGTCACGCTTCACCGCACTGCGGTCTCTATGGAGTCTCGCAGCAACATCAGTAATTGATCCTGGCATTTCCTTTACCGCCATAAACAACTTTACGCGTGTCTCAGTGAGTAGCCGCAGCATGTTGATGTGGTGTACTTGGAACGGACACTCGGTTAAGAGAAACTTCTTAACCGAGGTGAACAATAAACAAAAGGCGACGTTATTCGGATGAGTTCAGATTGGACGCTATCCGGTTGGTCAAAGATCTGGGATACAGCCGTGCAGAAACGGCCAGGAATCTAGGTATTGATTCTGGAATAGTGGGGCGCTGGATTGTTGCTCAGGAATTAAGGGCCTCTGCACCGCCCCAAATCAACGCATTTTCAACATCACAAAGTCTTGAGATACTCGATCAAGGCCTCCTTCTCTGTCGAGGAGAGCGCCACGCCGAACTCATGACCGCAATTACTGTTACCTGAGCTTTTATCAGCATCAGAGCAACCGGTTGTCACTCGAACGGATGACTGACCTCCAGACTGGTTAGCAGCGAGTCCCACATTTGAAATATCGTACTCGGGACCCACTTGGAATGTTCTGACCCGCAGAGCTGCTGGCTTCAGAAGCTCCGTCAGTGAAGGGACTGAACCATTATGTAAGTAAGGCGCCGCCCAGGGATAAGGTATGATCAGTGAGCCCTGATCCAGCGAGTAGAAAGTCTTCCAATTCTCTGTGGTCCATTTGCCCCCTTGATGCAGGCGACGATAAGAGGTGCTTGAGCTGTCCGACAACGCTGAGCTTGTGAACATTGCGAGTGCTAGAGCCATAGCAAGCCGGATAATATCTCTGTCCGCTTTCATTTTTTCCTCTCTTTATTTTTTGAGTACACACATCAAAAAGCCAGCCCTTGGAAGTAGACAGGCTAAAACTTTGATTATGAAATCTCTACTGACCACAATTAAACCATATTCTTCATGGGTCAATTTATTATAAAATACCACAAGCTTGCTCTAAATAAAAAATCGAAGGCGAGAATGAGGACCATTCACCGTGCATTACGAAGACGATAAGACACAAACCAGCATCATTCATCTATATGAAAAAATCACTCATGGGGCTTATGAGCCATCTACTTAGAGAGAGACTGCAGCATAGCGCTGTAGCTAGATGCATTAAAGGTTGGAAATATTTAAAAAATAGCTGGCATGCTGAGTTAGTTTAATAATTATATTATACCTATAAATTATAGGACGAATATTTTTATATTGATTAGGTGTTTATAATGAATCCATACATCATTACATTTGATAATCCATTAATTGGAGGAATTTCCATAGCTCTTGTTATCATCATATCTATTGTAGTCCAGTACTTCACAAACAAGTTAATAGATTTTGAAAAAAACGAGGCTATGCATACAGTTGGCGGGATCTATATGTCGGCTGTTGGTACCCTTTATTCCGTGGTCTTGGGAATGATAATCGTCAATGCATCGGAGGACTTCAGCACTGTAAGACAATCCATAGGAAACGAGGTGGAGGCATTACTGAAAATATACACCGGCGCAGATGAACTTCCAAAGTCATATAGCGATCGACTAAAAACAACCATCAAAATCTATGTTGATGGGGTTATAGACGACGAGTGGGATCTGCTATCGAAAGGAATGACTCCAGAGAACACAAGACGCTTATTCAAAAACATCTGGTTTAGCATTCGGGGATATGAGCCAAAAACGGAAAATCAGAAAATCATTTACCAAGCCATCGTCACTTCCTGGACCTCAGCAGAAGAAGCCAGGAGGGTTCGGGTAACTTTTGATAACTACACGATAACGAAGATTGAGTGGTTCATTATGATTGCGGGCGGCTTGGTTAACATTGCCTTTACTTTCTTCTTCTCGATGAGAAACTCCCTTGCACACGCACTCATGACAGGAATGGTGGCCTTCATGGTTTCCATCAACCTTTATGCTGTCTTCCTCCTTAGCGATCCTTTCTCTGGAACTAAGGAGGTAACTCTCGATCAGTTCTTATTCCTAAGAACCTATATTTCTGAAGGGCGCGATCTTCATTAGCCGCCTCTTTGGCCTAAATTATCGAATCGTCTTATCCCTTTTACCACATATCGCGATCGTTTAGAACGTTCACGAACGTCCATGAAAACCTCTAGCCTAGCAGAGAGAGCACTTCCTCATATTGAATTTCTCCAATTTCTAATTTCATTGATAGATCTATACACGGACTTTCCTATGGGTAGTTATGTGGGTAGATAATGGCCCTGTCCTCTGTAGTGCCTGGATAGAAAGGCTCCTAGGTGGACGCCACCTCCACCAGCACCTTGATTTATATATTATTTATATGAATCATCTGTTCGAAAGCGCCCCATGAAGACCTTTATGGGGCTCCGCTTTTCTCCACTGAACTGATTCTTTACGATGGAATAGACACCTCGTGTTGGTGATGTATCGACTTCATAAACGCTTTGGCCAGACGTTCTAAATTTCTGTGGCCAGCATGGAATTGGAGACGGTTCAAGGTTTGGCTCAAGAACAGGTTGGTCTAGCACTCTCATTTGGAAACATCACAGAGCTGATGACTTCCGTTTTAGTGACTAGCTTTGTTGCAATGGCATTCGCCAGTGTTTCCGCCTCCGATGAGGCCCTCCAGACCGAGTCTGATGAATCCGCTTGCGCATAGAGAGCTGACAAGTTACCTAATATTCCTAGCATTTGGGCACATAGGAAGAGATAACTATAGTCAAGCTTCACTACACTTTCAGAAAGATGCGACTCCGGCTTGTAAATATCTGGAGTATAATAAAGTTGAGTTATATCAATTGTATGTATAAATTGTCTCAGAATCTTTATTGACTCGAGGGCTTGATTCCGTTTTAAGGTAGCCTCCAGAGAATACAAAAACCAAAGTGCACCTATCAGTAATACGATCAGGTTGAAACCGGCATCAATAGCTTCAAAAAGCTCGGCGACGGTCTCAAACCTCCAGCTGGCAGGAATACTCACTATGGACCAAATCAATATCGCTATCGCCAACAATATGGTGAGGAATGAGAATATCCTTACCTTATAAACCGGCCTTTTGAATGACTCAATTTTATTCTCGGACTGTCTCGCTAGATTTTCAAGCTCCTCAGCTAACTTAGCCAAGGCGCTCCCTGGAAGCTTGGCCGAAATCTCCTTTCTAAGATTATCCGCAGTATTAATAATAGTCTCAGGATTAAGAAGGTAGCTTTCCTTATCTGCCGCTTTCCGATGATGCTCCTGACTCATAAATCACCCTCCGTCTAAATTATTTATTACTGAATAATATTCCAAGGTTGGCCTAGCCCTAAGGGAGACTTTGCCTAAAGTAGCCCTAACTTCTGCACGTTAAACTAATCGATCCCCCCTTCCCCATTCCAAGGCTCCTAAAATATTCATCGGCTTTTCTCCAAGAGGAGAAGGTAGACGCGAAGTCGAACCCTTCAACCCAATCCCCGTAGCCGCATATCGGCCTAGCGCGATGAATAATCGGCTTACCCGAGGCATGACCTCGATCCAAAAGCGCCTTATTCCTCGTCACAAACCAGTCTACACAAGCCATCAGGGCAACGGCGATAATCCATTCATCATTGGGATCGGGGATATCAGCAGCCGGTATTTACAGTGAAGGCATAATGATGGCATAGCGTTGGAAAAACAAGTCCGTTTGTTCCATAATTGCGCTATCGACTTTCAGTTTTGCACGAGAAGTTTCCCTAAATTCTTCGAGAACGCGTTCGTCAAGCACGATAGTCACATCCGATGCGACTAGTGTATCTAGGAGTTTCGCACATAGGCCAGGCCAAAATCGACCACAACGCTGCGCTGAATGTGTTGGCAAAGTTAGACGATGCGGAAATAACCCGCGCCACCCCCTTTCTGGATAGTGTGTCGAATCTTGCTAGCCCTTTCTCCGGCGCAACTGAGCGTCAATAGGCTTGAGTTGGGCGAGGCTCCCTCGCGTCAACTAAGTGCGGATCAATCCTTTGGGCAACTTTTTTCAACTATTTAGGAACAGTACTTAATGAATTATCAGTAAGATCGGTACACCCCTTTGCCCTTCATTTGAATCCACTCTTCTTTTTGTGAAAGACACCTCTTCTACCTCGCACCAACCAGGACTGTTGCTGATCCATAGCAATCGGCTCGAGGCGCTTCGGGATCTCCTTCTGGCTTGGATGGACCGCCATCCCCTTGAGCCTCTCGAAAATGAAGTCTTCCTGGTCCAAAGTAATGGCATGGCTCAGTGGCTTAAAATGGCCATAGCGGGTGAACGAGGGGACCCGCTCAACCCTCAAGGCTCAGGGATTGCTGCCGGCCTTTCATTTTCACTTCCTTCAAGGTTTCTTTGGCAAGTCTACCGGGCGGTGCTTGGCCCATTAGACGTTCCAGAATCCTCTCCTTTTGATAAGCCTGAACTCCTGTGGCGGCTGATGAAGCTTCTGCCTCAATTATTGGAGCAACCTCTCTACCAACCTATTCGTCATTTTCTTTCTGACGATCAAGACCTTCGAAAGCGCTATCAACTCGCCGAACGGCTGGCCGATCTCTTTGATCAATATCAAGTCTACCGATCGGATTGGCTAGAAGCGTGGGGTCGGGGCTCGGACTACTTAATTACCCATCAAGGCCATGAAAAGCCGCTCCCTGAAGGCCTACTCTGGCAACCCTCACTCTGGCGAAGTCTCTTACTAGATGTCGCCAAGCAGCCTGTCACCGAGTCACGAAAGCCCCCTGAGGATGCCTTAAGCCGCGCTGCTGTCCACCATCGCTTCCTTGAAAAGGCCAGAAGCTTGGGTCATGACGAGTGGCCGAAGGGACTTCCTCGACGTCTCATGATCTTCGGTCTTTCAAGCCTTCCTCGACAATCTCTGGAGGTGCTTCAGGTGCTCTCGAAGTGGACTCAGATCTTCGTCTCTATCCAGAATCCTTCCGAGCATTATTGGTCGGATATCGTTGCTGACCGTGATCTCTTAAATCCTCGCCGCTATCAGCGGCAATCCCGAAAAGCAAATAGGCCGGAGATCTTGCCTGAAGAGCTCCTTCATCTTCATGCCCATCCCTTATTGGCCGCATGGGGGCGGCAGGGTCGAGATTTCATTGCGCTCCTCGATGAGCTCGATGACCCTCTACTTCGAATGCAATATGAACCTCTCCTTAATGGCCTTGGTCGACGCATCGATTGTTTTGAATCGCCAGGGACGAAGACGATCCTGCAGCAACTCCAGGATGATATTCGGGATCTTCGTCCTCTATCAGAGACCAAGCGTCTCTGGCCTGCCTGTGATCCAAGGCAAGACCACTCGATCCGGTTTCATGTCGCTCACGGCCCTCTTCGGGAGGTGGAAATTCTCCACGATCAATTGCTGGCACTCCTTAATGATTCATCGGACCTTCGACCGAGAGATATCATGGTGATGGTTCCTGATATCGAGGCCTTTGCTCCCCATATACAAGCCGTCTTTGGCCTCCATGATACTGGCAGTGAGCGCTATATTCCCTTCACGATTGCGGACCAAAATCGAAAGACGATCGATCCCTTCATGCAAGCCGTTGAAAACCTTCTAAGCCTCCCCAACGCACGTCTTGGGGTCAGCGAGGTGCTCGACCTGCTCGATGTGGCGGCCCTAAGACAGCGCTTCAGTATCAAACCGTCCTATATCCCGCTCTACCATCGATGGATCAACAGCGCCTATATTCGATGGGGTCTCAACGGCGCCCATCGAACGGCACTGGGACTTGTTTGTGAGGATGCCGTTGGACAGAACACCTGGTTGTTTGGCTGCCGTCGACTCCTCTTAGGCTACGCCACGGGGGCTTCAGTCGATGAATGGCAAGGCATTATCCCTTCCGATGATATTGGGGGCCTCGAGGCTTCAGCGCTTGGACCTTTGATCGAACTTTTAGATCAGCTTGAAACGGCCTGGTGCGTCCTTAGCGAAATTCGAACACCGGATGAATGGGCCCAGACTCTCAGGGCCCTGCTAGAGGATTTCTTTGATCCCAAGGGGACTGAGGATGGCTTGACGGTCCTCGAGATGGAACGTCAACTCGAAGACTGGCGACAGACCTGTGAACAAACGGAATATCGGGAGCCGCTCCCTTTATCCATCGTTAAAGACCATTGGCTCGTGGCCTTGGGGAGCCAAGGCCTATCCCAGGGGTATTTAGCCGGTAGGGTTACCTTCGCAACCCTTATGCCGATGAGGGCCATCCCTTTCGAGGTGGTCTGCCTCCTTGGAATGAATGATGGCGACTACCCAAGACCAAGAAACGCGATTGATTTCGACCTTATGGCCCAAGACATTCGCCCCGGCGATCGCTCCCGAAGAGAAGATGACCGCTACCTCTTCCTCGAAGCCTTGCTGTCCACCCGTCGGCACCTTTACATATCCTGGGTGGGCCACAGCATCAACGACCACACAGAAAGACCCCCCTCCGTTCTGGTCGGGCAATTAAGAGATCATATCGAGGCCGGTTGGTCACTCGCTGATGACGTTGTGCCCCTCAAAACCAACCTGATCGGGGCCTTGACCATCGTCCACCCACTGCAACCCTTCAGTCCCCGTTATTTCAAACCTTTGGAAGCCCCATCAGGCCTCTTCAGCTATGCTCATGAGTGGCTTCCTTTAGACAATGATCCTCAGTCTAAGGGACCCCGCGTGGGCGGGCCCATGGAAGATCGGCTGCCCCCTCTGATCCCCGATGAACCCCTCACCTTAAGAGCCCTCACCGCCTTTCTCAAAAATCCGGCCAAGGCCTTTTTTCAAACTGCGCTCGGCACATTTTTTCATGAAGATGAGGCCCCATCGGAGGATGTTGAACCTTTCACCCTATCCCCCCTTGAACACTGGTCTTTACAAGATGCACTGATTCATCATCAACGTGTCCTCATCGACGCGGCCAAGAGCGATGACATCACGACTCAACCCAACGATCACATGGCATCCCTAAAGAACAGCGCAAGCGCCTTTATGCGCCGTTTTCAGTCAAAAGGGGCTTTAATCTCCGATGGCTTTGGCGATCTGGTCCTTGAGGAACTCTTGATCTCCCATCAAGATCTCTTACGTGCATGGACGGCCACTCTTCTCGAATGGCCGCAGGAGAAGAGCGATCAAGCACTTTCTATCCATCATCAAATGACGGTCGACGGCCAACTCATTCGTCTCCATGACTCCGTCCAGGGCCTTCGCTGCAACAATCAAGGTCACCGTCTGTATCTGGTCCTTGAAGCGAGCGACCTTAAGAAAGACGGTCGTTATCGGAGGGATGTCATCGCTCGCCACTGGGTGACCCATTTGGCTCTGAACCTTGAAGGCCGCAACATCAGGACTCAGATCCTCAGCAAGATGGATTCGATTGTATTAGAAGCTCTTCCCTCTCCTGAGGCCGCTCATCATCTTGATCAGCTTCTGGGGGCCTGGTTCGAGGGCATGCAATCCCCCCTGCCATTGGCCCTGAAGACCGGCTTTTCCTGGCTCGATGAGCGTCATCATGAAAAAACCCAGAAAGTCTATGATGGGGATTCCAACCACCTCGGCGAAGGCGCCCTGAATCCTTATCTCAGAAGGGCTTTCCCAAACTTTCAGGCCCTTTTAGGATCCGGTGGATTTGAGCGCTGGGTCCATCCGTTGTTAGGCCCCATTCATGACATGATCCTCCTTCAAGAGGAACGAGGCCCTCGTCGTGGCTGAACAGCGTGAAGCACTTGAACGACTCAATCCCCTGATCTTCCCGCTTTCGGGGAGCCGCCTGATCGAGGCGAGTGCCGGGACTGGCAAAACCTACACCATTGCGACGCTCTATGTGCGATTGGTCCTTGGACATGGGGGGCACACAGGATTTGGCCGTTGTTTGATACCGCCTGAAATCCTGGTCGTCACCTTCACAGAAGCCGCGACCAAGGAACTTAGAGACCGTATTAGAAGCCGCCTGTTTGAGGCCGCCCAGATTTTTCGTGAGGCATCTGGCGCCGATCCGATCTTGGCAGACGCCCAACTTCTTGAACTTCGCGGTACTTTACCTGAAGCAACCTGGCCCGGATGCGCCAGGCGCCTAGAGTTAGCCTCTGAATGGATGGACGATGCGGCCATCTCAACCATTCACGCCTGGTGCCAACGCATGCTCCGTGAACATGCCTTCGACAGTGGATCTCTCTTTACTCAGGAACTGATTGCCGAGAAGGATCAACTCCTGATGGAAACCGTCAGAGACTACTGGCGTACCTTCATGACGCCCTTGACGGTTGTCGAAGCTCGAAGCATCGGCGCATTCTTCAAAGACCCTTTGAGCCTTTTCAATCGCCTGAAAGGTCTCATCGACCAGGCTCATCAACTGGAGGGAAGAGACCCTCCACGTGTGGTTATTGAACGAACCGAAACCAGTCGCCTTAAGACCCTCTCGCTGATGAAGCAGGCATGGTCGCCTTGGATTGAAGAGGTCCGTGGCTTGCTAAAGAGGGCTGTAGACAATAAATGGGTGAATGGCCAAAAACTTCAGGCCC
>CAILMG010000156.1 GCA_903835265.1 uncultured Methylococcus sp. | reverse complement strand
TCAATAAAATACGGCGGACCTCGAGCGCGCTCCGACCGGCACGATAATGCGCCGGCATACACTGAAATATCGCATTGTGCTCACTGTCGATCGGGAGAAGATCGGCACCAGATTTAGCGACGGCCGCCATAAAGAGGGGCCCTGACATCACCAGCGCTTCTTTGTTGGCCAATAAAACCGTCTTCCCAGCACGCGCCGCAGCAAGCGTTGGTAATAATCCTGCCGCCCCAACTATCGCGGCCATCACGGAATCGACGGCCGGCAGGACACTGACGTCCTCAAGGGCCTTGGCCCCACTCAATACTTCGGTGGTTTTATTCCCCGCCTCGACCAGACGTCGGCGGAGGATAGAGGCTTGATCGGTGTCGATGACCACGGCGAACATTGGAAGAAATCGCTGACACTGCTCAAAAAGACGATCAATATTGTTATTAGCGGTCAACGCAATGACCTGATAGCGATCAGGGTGACGTGCCACCACATCCAGCGTACTGACACCAATCGATCCGGTGGAGCCGAGAACACAAATGCCTTTGATACTCATTATTTCGCTTCCTGGCCCATAGAGTCTGCCTCATCTTCCGCCGGTGGAGCCATGTCATCGGCCTCACCGGGGATGGCCATGGGTCCGTCATGATGGTGGTCCCCCGGCTCACTCTCCATCATGATGTCTTCATCGGACTGGAGGATCAGCTCAGGCTCAACACTTGGCCCCAACTGCAGAAAAATCGGAATTAACAGCGACCCCACATAGAAAACAGCCACCCCTGAAAGGAGACTGTCGATACGATCAAGCACGCCGCCATGTCCTGGAAGTAAGCCGCCACTGTCCTTGACGCCCTGAACCCGCTTCATCAGGCTTTCAAAAAGATCACCACACACCGAGAAGGCCACGGTTAATAGCGAGAGAAAAACGAAATCCACCCAGGCAAGCTTATCAAGGCCAAGCAAGAAACCGACCGGCAGGGCAAAGAGCGCGGCGGCCAAGAGAGCGCCATAAACACCTTCTGTGGTCTTACCAGGACTGATCGCCATCACCAGCTTGGTCAAGCCCCAGCGCTTCCCTACAAAATAGGCCGCAATATCGGCAACCCAGATCAACAGCACCAGATAGAGCACTTGGTATTCTGAGAAATTAAGCCGAAGCCAAACCATCATGATCCAGCCGGAAACGAGAACAAAGACCCCCGATATCGCCCTTGAGGCACTTGAGAACTGGTGTTCGACCAGCTTTTCTGGGATCCGCCGAAAGGCCATCGCCCATGCCGCCCACCAAATAATCACCGAGGCATAGAACCAAACCGGCAGTTCCCCAGGCGCCCAGGAAAGGGCAAAGCTACGAGCAGCCCCCATCAGAGCCAACACGACACCAATGAAAGCGAATTTGCTGCTCCCCTTGAGGCCGGAGAGCCCCGCCCACTCGAAGGCTCCGAGGAGAATAATGGCTCCCCAGAGGAGGGCAAAACCATCGGGCGGTAAAAAAAGGATGGCGGCGATGATCAAGGGCGCCAACAAGGACGCCGTCAGAATTCGGTTCTTGAGCATGGGGGGCCTACGTTGATAAAAGGGATAAAAAAGTTAGGGAGCGGGATTGCGTTCGATCTGATCGCCGGTGTAACCAAAACGCCGTTGACGACTAGCAAAGCTCGTCAGTGCTTCAGAAAAGGCCGCTTCGTCGAAATCCGGCCACAGTAAGGGTGAGAAGTGGAGCTCGGTATAGGCCAGCTGCCACAATAGAAAATTACTGATCCGTTGTTCGCCACCGGTCCGAATAAAGAGATCCGGTTCCGGGAGATCAGCCAGAGCCAGATGCGATTCGATCATCGAAGCCGTGATGTCCTGGCTTTGAAGGCGGCCAGCCTCGACCTCTTC
>CAILMG010000155.1 GCA_903835265.1 uncultured Methylococcus sp. | reverse complement strand
GGGCGCGGTGGGGGGGGCGTTGACGCTAGGCTTGCGCAGTGGCTCGGCCTTGGTCTTTCTGCTGGTGCGTCCTCATAAATTTGATAGAATCACTGCCCCTTTCACTGAACCACACGGGATGGCGCAAAAACTCTACATCGAAACCTTAGGTTGTCAGATGAATGAATATGATTCTGCAAAAATGCGGGATGTATTGATGAAGTCTCATGGTTTCGTAGTCACTGAAAACCCTGAGGAAGCCGACGTCCTTCTGATGAATACCTGTTCCGTTCGCGAGAAGGCGCAGGAAAAGGTGTTCTCAGAGCTCGGCCGCTGGCGTCCTTTGAAGCTCGCTCGCCCCGATGTGGTGATCGGTGTGGGTGGCTGCGTTGCCAGCCAGGAAGGTGAAGCACTGCAAAAGCGGGCGCCCTTCGTGGATCTTGTTTTTGGCCCCCAAACCCTGCACCGGTTGCCACAGCTCCTCGATCAGGCCAGGGAGGAGAAGACCCCTCAGATCGACGTTTCCTTTCCTGAGATTGAGAAATTTGACGCGCTTCCGGAACCGAGGGCCGAGGGCCCCAAGGCCTTTGTCTCCATCATGGAAGGCTGCAGTAAATACTGTACGTTCTGTGTGGTGCCCTATACTCGCGGCGAAGAAATCAGCCGGCCTCTCGATGATGTGATCATGGAGTTGGTCAGCTTGGCCGATCAGGGCGTCAAGGAAATCATTCTTCTCGGCCAGAATGTCAACGCATACCGCGGGGTCATCGAGGCGGGGGAGACGGCTGATTTCGCCTTGCTGCTGCATTACGTGGCGGCCATTGAAGGGATTGAGCGGATTCGTTACACCACCTCGCACCCGGTGGAGTTCAGCGATAGCCTGATCGCCGCTTATGGGGAATTGCCGAAGCTGGTCAGTCATCTCCATCTCCCGGTCCAAAGTGGCAGCGATCGGATCCTTAGTCTCATGAAGCGGGGGCATACCCGCGCAGACTATATCGCCAAAATTGAGCGCATCCGAAGGGTTCGACCCGATGTCTCGCTCTCCTCAGACTTCATTGTGGGCTACCCAGGAGAAACCGAAGAGGACTTTGAGGCGACGATGTCCTTGATCGAGCAGTTAGGGTTTGATCATTCCTATAGCTTTATTTACAGTCCTCGCCCGGGGACCCCGGCCGCAGGACTTGAGGATGATGTCACGCTCGCCATCAAAAAGGCGCGGCTGGCAAGACTTCAAGGGCGGATCAATGAGATGTCTGCCGAGATTTCTAGGGGGATGCTGCACAGCACCCAGCGCGTTCTGGTCGAAGGCAGCTCTCGCCGCGATGGCCGGGAACTGTCAGGGCGCACAGAGAACAACCGAGTGGTGAATTTTCCGGGTGATTTGCGTCTAATTGGTGAGTTTGTCAATGTTTTAATCACCGAAGCGATGCCCAACTCGCTTCGGGGCCGCTGGGTTCCCGATACCCATTCCTCTGTGACCAGCCAGTAGAACGCCCTTGACTGAAACCCTATCGACCCTCCAGTTGCATCTTGAACCAGATGACAACGAGCGGCTTGCCAGCCTTTGCGGCCAGTTCGACGAGCATCTTCGACAGGTTGAGCGTCGCTTGGGTGTTGAGATTGCCAATCGGGGAAATGACTTCACGCTGATGGGGTCTGACCGCGCGACCGAGGCGGCCGCGCGCGTTCTCAAAAGTCTGTTTGACGCAACCTTGGAGGAAATCATCACGCCCGAGCGGGTTCACCTGACCCTTCAGGAATCCAATGTTGAAGCGATGCTAGCCGCCGGCGGCGAAGGGTCGATGGCCGTATTTAGGACCAAGCGAGGTGTCATCCGTCCACGGGGCACCAATCAACACCGCTACCTTGAAAATATCAGCCGTAACGACATCAACTTTGGCATTGGCCCCGCGGGGACCGGGAAGACCTATCTTGCGGTTGCCTGCGCTGTGGCGGCGCTCGAACGAGAGGAGGTGCGCCGCCTTATTCTGGCGCGACCGGCCGTTGAGGCCGGCGAAAAGTTGGGTTTTCTTCCGGGCGATATGGCGCAGAAGGTCGATCCCTATCTGAGACCGCTTTATGATGCGCTGTATGAGATGTTGGGTTTTGAGCGGGTTTCAAAGCTGATGGAGCGTAATGTGATTGAGGTGGCTCCCCTTGCCTTCATGCGCGGCAGGACACTCAATG
>CAILMG010000154.1 GCA_903835265.1 uncultured Methylococcus sp. | reverse complement strand
CAGGTGCATGTTCTCGGTAAACCGACTCTCGACCCGCGTCTTTGGATCCAGCGTGACGGGGTTACCCTCTTGAAGGAGAGTCGGGCACAGCTCCAGTCGATTTGGTCTGAGACGAGTTACCGAATGCAGGCTCTCAGAGACCATCCCGAGTGCGCCCGGCAGGAATTCATCGCCATCGCCGATGATGAGGATCCTGGCCTCAGTGTTCACCTGACCTATGATCCCGCAGAGTCATGGGGGTCCCTTGTCGATGAAGGACGTCGTCCGAGGGTCGCGATCCTTCGTGAGCAGGGGGTTAATGGTCATGTCGAGATGGCGGCTGCCTTTGAGCGTGCCGGTTTCACGGCGGTTGATGTCCATATGAGCGATCTGTTCGAGGAGCGGGTTGATCTTCAGAGTTTCAAAGGGTTGGTGGCTTGTGGTGGATTCTCTTATGGCGATGTCCTTGGGGCGGGGGGCGGCTGGGCCAAGTCCATTCTTCTCAATCCCAAGGTCAGAGCCGGCTTCGAGGCCTTTTTCAAGCGTGAAGACACCTTTACCCTTGGCGTGTGCAACGGTTGTCAGATGCTCTCGCAACTAAAAGATCTGATTCCAGGGGCCGACCACTGGCCCGTCTTTAGGCGCAATCTATCCGAGCAGTTTGAAGCGCGTGTGGTGATGGTTGAAGTCGAGGCGTCTCCCTCGATTTTCCTGACCGACATGGCTGGATCGAGAATGCCTGTGGTGATCGCACATGGCGAGGGCCGGGCAGTATTCCCTGGTTCTAGAGGCTTAGACGATGCCCTTGTTGCACTGCGTTATATCGATCACTACGGTCGACCCACCGAGGTCTTCCCCACCAATCCGAATGGTTCACCCGAAGGCATCACGGGCCTCACGAGCAAAGATGGTCGGGTGACCATCATGATGCCGCATCCGGAGCGTTGCTTCAGAGCGGTCCAGCATTCATGGCGCTCTTCAGAGTGGGGCGAGGAGGGGCCTTGGATGAGAATGTTTCAGAATGCCCGACGGTGGGTGGGTTAAGGCCGTGATGGATGATCTCCAGCGGCAAACCCTATGGGCCCCAATCGTCTTGATGGCCGGGTTACTGATCGGTTGTGAGACGGCACCCAACGTTAAGCCGATGACTCCCTTTCATTCCGAACCGGCTCGCCGCCAACTGGGCCCAGGGACTGAGGAGATCCTTGGCAGTGCGATCCTTTGGTTATCGAGTGGTGGCATTATTTCCTGCGCTGGGAGCGAAGTGACCCTTTATCCCCTGACGCCCTATGCTCGCGAGTGGTTTCACCTGACTTATGAGACGATGGAAAAATCGCGGCTGACGCCCCCTGATTTTTCCTATCGATCGAATAGCGAGGAGCCGCTGTCTTTTCAGCCGGACCCTGCTTTTTTGAGGCAAAGCCGCTCAGTTCCTTGTAATGAGGATGGCCACTTTTTGATCGACCGGGTCGCTGAAGGGGACTATATCTTAGTGGCTAGGCTTCGCTGGCAAAGTCACATCTGGGACGAACACCAATTCTTCAATGGCCATCGTTACCACAAGTACGAGGGCACGGCCGCTAAAAAAATTCGGGTTTTCCACGGCCGCAATCCGGTGGTCAGCCTTCGTTGGTCGGTCGCTAATTCACGATTTAACCTTTGGTAGCGGACCCGATCTTTAAACGGTTGCTGCGCCTTGAACCCTTCAAAGGGCTCAAGGCGCTGTTGAGAAGCCGGCTTTTAAGGATCGGCCTGATGGTTCTTTTGTTTTGGGGACTCCTCCTGAGGATGGATCGGGTTGTCCTCTTTAAAACCCTCAAAGGCTTTGATCTTCGTTTTGGCCTTGCCATGGCTGGTGTCTTTGCTCTTTTACTGCTGCTCTTTGCCTTTCGATGGTGGTTGGTAGGGCGAAAACTTGGGGTTTTAGGAGAATTTCGCCGCTATTTTCTTGGGCTTTGGTTCAGTCAGGCCGCGGGCGAATTGGGTCCTCCCCTGGTGGTGGGTGAATGGGCTCGGTTCCATGCTCTTAAGGGTTTGGCGGATGATCGACGGCTTGGCCTCAGCCAATTAATTGATCGCTGCCTTGGAACTGTCGTCCTGTGGTTGATGGTGTTAGCCTTAACCCCTTATTACCAATCTACCTTTAAGGCCGCGATGACGCATCTCCCGGGGCAGCTTGCGGCGGGGTTTCTCATCCTAGCCAGTCTCGGTGTCTTCATCTTCTTGGTGTCCCGATTAAAGCATGGGGTCCTTGATCTTCAGGCGCGGGTGATCGACTGCCTTCATCCCTTTAGAAATCCGCAGGCCTACCTTCTGTCGCTCCTCATTCAGGTCCTCTTAGTTCTCAATCTGGTCCTTGCCGCAGCGGGCCTCGGGCTTCCGGCGGAGGGTCTTCTTAAAGTGGCGTGGCTTGGGCCACTGTTGCTGTTCGCGGTGAGTTTTCTTCCGGGGTTGGTCTCTGACTGGGGTAAGCGTGAGGCCGTCGCGGTGTTTGTTCTGGCCCCCGCGGGGCTTTCCCCGGAGGAGGCTCTTGCGGTATCCCTCCTCTATGGCAGTGGTCATGGGGTGATCGCCCTCCCTGGGATTTTCTGTCTTAGACGGTCTCAAGGAGGGGGAAATCGGTCCTCTGAGTAGCCTCCTAAGGGCCCTCCGCGATAAGATACGTTCTCTGTCGCTCTTTTTAGGAATCCCTAGGGATTCTCATTACCTGGTGAAAATGAATCTATGAATCAGCCCGAGAACAGCGTTCCGGTCGCGCATAATGCCTACAACACGGACGACCTAAGAATTATTGGTATCCGGGAAGTGATCGCGCCGGTTCAGGCGCTTGAGGAACTCCCCATCACGTCCAGCGCGGCCGATACCGTGGTTCAGGCTCGGACCGAGATCCACCGCATTCTGGCAGGGCATGACGACCGTCTCTTGGTGATTATCGGTCCTTGTTCCATCCATGATCCCGAAGCCGCTATCGAATATGCACATCGCCTCCAGGGTGCGAAGCAACGCTTTGCCGATGATCTGGTCATTGTCATGCGCGTTTATTTTGAAAAACCGAGGACGACGGTCGGTTGGAAAGGGCTTATCAATGACCCGGAGCTTGATGAAAGCTTCAATATCAATCAAGGCCTCAGAACGGCCCGCCGCCTTTTGAGAGATCTCAATGAACTCGGCGTGCCTGCGGCTACGGAGTATCTTGATGTGATTTCGCCGCAGTACGTCTCTGATCTGATTGCTTGGGGGGCCATCGGTGCAAGAACCACCGAAAGTCAGGTGCATCGGGAATTAGCCTCCGGACTCTCTTGCCCCGTGGGCTTCAAGAATGCAACGGATGGGGGGGTTCAGGTGGCGATTGATGCGATCCATGCGGCGGGACGTCCTCACCACTTCTTGTCGCTCACAAAGTCAGGTCATTCCGCTATCTTCTCAACCACCGGTAATGAGGATTGCCATGTCATTCTAAGGGGCGGTAATGACCGTCCAAACTATGATGCGATCAGTGTGCAGCATGTCGCCGATGCGCTAGACAAAGCCGGTCTCCCCTCTCGGATCATGATCGATTTCAGCCATGCCAACAGCCTCAAGCAATAT
>CAILMG010000153.1 GCA_903835265.1 uncultured Methylococcus sp. | reverse complement strand
GCCGCGGCATTTTCGATCAAATGCGCGCTGAGGCGGGCCTTCGAAACCTTTTGGTCCTCTCTGATTCTGGTTGGATGGCCACCACCTTAGCAGAACTTAAAAACCGGGTGGATCTCCTCATTATTTTTGGGAGTGATATCGAGGGACCTTTCCCCCGTTTTTTTGAGCGCTTCATTTGGAATCAAGAGACCCTCTTTGGGGCGGATACCTCCAAACGTGAAATCGTTTATCTCGGGAGATCCCCTTCTGGCAACCAATCAACGGCCCCCGATGGCCGAAAGCCTCAGGTTATTCCATGCGAGATGGAGGATCTTCCCTTAGTGGCGGCTGCTTTTTCGGCGTTGGCTCAGGGACTGAAGATCCAGGGAGACTCTGTCGGTGGGATTCCTGCCGCGACGCTTCAAGGCTTGGTCCAGCGCCTTAAAGATTCAAGTTACGGGGGTCATCACTTGGGCAGCGGGGCAACTTGATTTTCCGCATGCAGAATTAACCATTCAGCAGATGTGTAAGGCCATCGTTGCCATCAATCAAGTGACTCGATGCGCCGCACTTCCTTTGGGAGGCCAGGAGGGTGACCGAACGGCCAGTCAGGTCGCTGCTTGGATCTCAGGCTTCCCGACCCGCGTCGGGTATCTTCAAGGATTTCCAGAATATGATCCCTATCACTATGGCGCCGAACGACTGCTTCTTGAAGGGGAAGCGGATCTTCTGGTGTGGGTGTCGACCCTCAGTACCAACCCCCCTCCAGAAACTCAGGTTCCGACCCTGGTTATCGGGCGTTCTGGCATGGTCTTTTCGAAAGAACCTGAGGTTTTTATCCCTGTTGGGGTTCCTGGAATTGATTTTTCGGGCCATATGTATCGCTGCGATAACGTGGTGGCGTTGCCTCTTTATCAGCTCCGTGATGGGGGCTTACCGAAGGCATCAAACGTATTGAAGGCGATTGAAGAGGCCATGGGCCCTGAATCTTCGTGAGCACCACCGATCATTTGAGCGCACTGAGGGCTGCTCTGACTTTTTTCGGAGACTTTAAGACATGTTGATGAAACTCACGGGCGGAAAAGTTTACGACCCGGCGCACGGCATCGATGGAGAGGTTCGTGATCTCTATATACGAGATGGCCGGATCATCGCCCACCCCCATGGTGAAGCGGTTTCGGTCGATCAGGAATTTGATTGCCGCGGCAAAGTCATCATGTCAGGGGCCATCGACATGCATACGCATATCGGCGGAGGTAAGGTGACGATTGCGAGAAACCTCCTTCCTGAGGATCATCGAAATGATCCCGTTCCTCGCTCCGGCCTAAAGCGCGCAGGGGCTGGGCATTCCGCAGCATCGACCTTAACGACCGGATACCGATACGCCGAGATGGGTTATACCGCAGGCTTTGAGCCTGCGGTTCTTCCCATCAACGCCCGTCAGGCCCATATGGAAATGGCCGATGTTCCCCTCTTGGATGTCGGTGGCTATGTGATGCTGGGGAGTGATGACTTCTTCTTAAGGCTCCTGTCATCGGGGGTGGATCAGGAGGTGATCAACGATTATGTTGCCTGGACCGTTCATTCGAGCCAATGCATTGGCATCAAGGTGGTGAATCCAGGGGGGATCAGTGCCTTCAAATTCAACCAACGTTCCCTCGATTTGGATGAACAGCATCAGTATTACGGGGTCACTCCAAGGGGGATCCTTCAGTCCTTGACCCGTGCGGTTCATGAGCTTGGGATTCCGCATCCTTTGCATGTGCATGGCTGTAACCTGGGTGTTCCTGGCAACATTGAAACCACTCTCAACACGATTAGTGGCGTAGAGGGGCTGCCGATGCATTTGACCCATATCCAGTTCCATAGCTATGGGACGGAGGGTGATCGAAAGTTTTCTTCAGGTGCTGCGAAGATTGCAGAGGCCTTAAATAAAAACCCCAATATTACGGTTGATGTGGGGCAGATCCTCTTTGGTCAGACGGTGACGGCTTCAGGGGATTCCATGCGGCAGTATGCAAACCATGGCCATGCGCATCCCAATAAATGGGTCTGCATGGACATCGAGTGTGATGCCGGCTGTGGGGTGGTTCCTTTTAAATACCGAGACCAGAATTTCGTCAACGCCCTTCAGTGGTGTATTGGTCTTGAAATCTTCCTTTTGGCGGAAGACCCCTGGCGGATTTTCCTGACCACCGATCACCCCAATGGCGCTCCCTTTACGACCTACCCTCATCTAATCCGTCTCCTAATGGACAAGACGTTTAGAAACGACCGATTGGCCACAATTAGCCCCGATGCTGCCGCTCTGAGCACCTTGGGTTCGATTGATCGCGAATACAGCCTTTATGAGATTGCCATCATGACTCGGGCGGGGGCTGCGCGTCTTTTGGGGCTTCATGACCGGGGACATCTTGGGGCCGGCGCAGCTGCTGATATTACGGTCTACACCGAGCAAGACGATAAGGAAGCCATGTTCACCCGACCTGATTATGTCTTTAAGGATGGTGAATTGATTGTTCGGAAGGGCGAGGTGGTGAAGATCGTTTGGGGTAATCTCCATACCGTCCGACCTGAATTTGACCGGGCGGGAATTGAAAGCCGCCTGAAGCCCTATTTTGACCGCTACCATACGATGGCCATGGATAACTTTGTCATTCGTGATTGGGAAATCGAGGATGATGGTCGTAGTCAGATTTTGGTGCATCCATGTCGGGGGCAAGCATGAGCCAGGAGTGGGGTCTCGGAGCGATGAGGAGTGCGAGATCATGATTAAAAATGGCGTAACGATCGATCAAACGTTCGCAGAAGCTTTCCCGATGCGGGCCACCCGTATCATCATCACCGCACAGAATGAGAAGTGGGCCATGATTGCAGCGACGGCCATGACCGGGTTTGCGACCTCGGTGATTGCCTGTGGCTGTGAAGCCGGCATTGAGCGTGAGATGGCCCCTCATGAGACGCCCGATGGCCGGCCGGGGGTGGCTGTTCTTCTTTTTGCTATGGGCGGTAAGACCCTCGCTAAACAATTAGAGACGCGAGCCGGTCAGTGTGTCTTAACCGCGCCAACGACGGCGCTTTTTTCAGGGCTTCAAGAAGGGGATCCTATTCCTTTGGGGAAGAATCTCCGTTTCTTTGGTGATGGGTTTCAGATTTCAAAAAAAATCAGTGGCCGCCGTTATTGGCGCGTTCCCGTGATGGACGGTGAATTTTTGACCGAGGAAACGACGGGGATGGTCAGCGCTGTTGGCGGTGGCAACTTCTTAATCCTTGCTGAAAGCCAATCTCAGGCCTTAGCGGCCTGCGAAGCTGCCATTGAGGCCATGAAAAAGATGCCTCATGTGATCATGCCGTTTCCTGGTGGCGTGGTCCGCTCAGGATCTAAGGTCGGCTCCAAATACAAAGCCCTTAATGCTTCGACCAATGATGCCTTTTGTCCCACCTTAAAGGGTCAAACCCACAGTGAATTAAGTCCTGAGATTGAATCCGTGATGGAGATTGTGATCGACGGTTTGACTCAGGAGGATATCCAAAAAGCGATGCGGGTAGGGATGGAAGCCGTCTGTGCCTTGGGTGCACCCGCAGGAATTCGCCGCATTAGTGCGGGCAATTACGGCGGGAAATTGGGCCCCTTCCTTTTCCATTTACAGGAGATCATGGCATGAGTGCTCTGACCTTTACTCTCAAGGGCGCCCTCGATCAACGGCTTAATGTCTCATCCCTCATCGTTGATCATCTAAAGGATATCGATATCGCCGCGATCAAGGCCATGAAGCTGCCTTTAGGAAATCGATCGGTTCCTCTCGAAGATCTTTTTTCTGTTGAAGGCCAAGATCCCTCCGAGATCGTATTTAGGGGAAAAACCCATAAACTCGATAAGATCGGTCAAGGCATGACCTCTGGCTTGATTCGGGTTGAGGGGGATGCTGGGAGTTATCTCGGGATGCATATGAAGGGCGGCGAGATTCGGGTGAAAGGCTCGATCGATGCTTATGGGGCCTGTGAGATGAAGAATGGGTTGATCGTGATTGAAGGGGATGCCGGTGATTTTCTCGGTGCAGCGCTTCCTGGCAACAAGAAAGGGATGGCTGGGGGGTATCGTCCACGTGAAAGGCAACGTCGGGAGTCGAGCGGGAG
>CAILMG010000152.1 GCA_903835265.1 uncultured Methylococcus sp. | reverse complement strand
TACGTCCGGTATGGCCATGACACTCATCAAGGTCGTTATTGGTCAGGAGCTCGCCATTATCACCGCGCGGGCCATAGATCCCAAAACCATCCATGGCATAGCCATAGAGCGGCGAGTGGGTGTTGGGTCCCCCTTTATTCGGCAAACACTTCCAAGCGTAGCCGTGGTAGTGGTATTCCTTGTTGTAAGGGTGTCCCCAGCACGCATCAATGGGTAACGCCGCGATAGGATCGACCCAGTACGTGCCATAAGCCAGATTCGCGTGCCACACAGAACCTGTCTGGGTGACAACTCCTGTCACCAGGGAGTTAATGCAGTAAGGTTGCTCCGAATAAGTCGGATTTCGTGGGACTGTGATGTCGAGGTTATAGGGGGCAATGGGGATCGCTGCTGCACTCGAATAACCATCTGCAGGGGCCGCTGCATACCATGAATATGCCGGTGTCCCCTCTTGTACAGGGTAAATACCGGTCTTGTGATTGGGTAGGCCGTTCCCTTTGAAGTGACGCTCTTGTTTAGACAGCGTGGTCTTAAAGATCGATTTCCCATTGCTGACATTCCCTGAGACATAGGGAATCAATGACGTATTCACATCAAGACCCGTGACCCAAGGCGTCTTTGCGTCATAGAGGGTTACGTCCAATGGCAGGCCCGTGATGCAGACCCATTGACCGTTTCTTTGAGCTTTGGCTAACGAGAGCCCATTCGCTGAGGTCCTAAAAGTGACCGGTGGCTCAGTGGGATTAAAGGCATAGGTGGGGGTGATGCTGCCCAATAAAAATGTCAACGCCCCACTCAAAGCAATGACCAGTTTCTTCATGACCAAACTCCAATAGAAATACGAAATAGTCCTTACACCTTGATGCCTCCCCGCCCTAAAGCGCGGGGATTCCGTCTACCGGAGCTTTGCATCCAAAGCCGAGATTGAGGATATTGCGAGCCGCGTTAATATCGCGGTCGTGCTGTGCTCCACAGTCCGAGCACACCCAATCTCTCACTCCAAGACCTGCTCTACCTTTCGGACTGCTGTCGGGGATACTCCCACAGCACGAACAGGACTGGGTACTGTACGCTTCGTTGACTTCTAAAAACTCCACTTCCTGCCCTTTGGCTTTATACGAAAGTGGAGTCTTGAGCATGAACCAGCCAGCGTCCAAGACAGACTTCGCCATCTTGGTCTTTGCCAGCTTGGAACTGCTCACATTGCCAACGACAACCATTCCGTTGTTGTCCACCACTTGACGGGTGAACTGGTGAACCGCGTCCTTTCTGCGGTTCTTAATCTTTGCGTGGATCTTTTGGACCTGCTTCTTGTTCCCTGCTCTCTGAGCAATACCTAGCTTTTCCTGTAGGTTCCTATAGGGCTGGCTGGCCTCAAGGCGAGTTCCGTCTGAACAAGTCCTTAAGACCTCGGTCTATGCCGACGGCTGAGGTGATCCCATTCGGTGCAACCGGAACCTCGATGACGACATTGAAATACCAACGCCCACGGGAATCCTCAGAGAAAGAGCCGGAGCGGAACTTATATTCAGCAAGACCATAGCTGTCCCTCTTTCCAGACGGCAGAGCCTACCTTAAAGGGAACCCACCCCAAAGCTCTTTTGGCTCCACCTGAGCATCTCCACTTGAGTTTGTTGGTCTTGAACTGCTTCCGACTCTTGGTGTGAACGGCGATGACTTCCTGCACAGAATGGCTATGAAGGCTCGGAGCTCTTTCCTTACTGAAGTCTTTGAGGTCTTTCTGAAGGTCGAAAGCGGATGTTCCGAGGTTCATCCAACCGAAGCCGGGGATTGGAACCCAAGAAAGCTCAGCCGAACGGCTGTTGGCCTCATTCCAGACCTGATTCACTTCAAAAGCCCATTGCCGCAAAGGGCAGAGTGCTTGTCTCTGACGCGAACCGAGAAGGTTCTAAGGTTGGTCTGCTTATCCATGGTTTTTATTATGACTACCTTTGAAGGAAGTTCAACGGTTGGCATGCCATGTTCAAATACAACAAGGGGAGACACAGCGTCTTCTCTCTCAATGTCCACTTAATCTTTGTGTGCAAACGGAGAGGGAAGCTTCCATTATGTTTGATCTTCAGGGGTGGAGGATCGCTGAAGATCAAACACTCTATGCAGGATCAGGGCAAGTCAAATCGGTCCAGATTCATCACCTTTACCCAGGCAGCAGTAAAGTCCTTAATGAACTTTTCTTCGGCGTCAGCAGATGCATAGACCTCAGCCACTGCGCGTAACTCCGAATTGGAACCAAAGATCAAATCTACGGGTGTTGCAGACCACTTGACTTGTTCGGTGGATCTATCATGCGCTTCATAAACTCCTTCCGCAGATGACTTTGTCCATCTCAAGGACGTGTCGAGCAAGTTTACGAAGAAATCATTGGTCAGCAACCCTGGTCGATTGGTGAGGACCCCCAATGGAGTGTGGCCTGTATTTGAATTCAAAGCCCGCATGCCACCAACCAGCACAGTCATTTCCGGTACAGTTAATTTCAGCAGTGAAGCGCGCTCGATGAGCAGTTCTGATGGGGATCGAATATTGTCATTTGAAAAATAGTTTCGGAAACCATCCGCTTTTAGTTCTAGAACTGCAAACGACTCAATATCTGTTTGCGCCTTAGAGGCATCCATTCGGCCAAGTTTGACGGGGACATTAACTTTGTACCCAGCTTGTTGAGCGGCGGCTTCTATCGCAATAGAACCACCCAATACGATAAGATCAGCAAGTGAAACCTTTTTGCCTCCTTTAGCATCTTGGTTGAACTTGGTTTGAATGGATTCCAGCTTGGTGATCACTCTGGCTAACTCTTCTGGGTCATTGACCGCCCAGCCAGATTGAGGCGCTAATCGAACTCGGGCACCATTGGCACCACCGCGCAAGTCCGTACCACGAAAAGTTGATGCTGATGCCCATGCCGTTTTAACAAGCTCTGGGATCTTCAATCCTGAGGCCAATATCGCTGTCTTGAGGCTTCCGATATCCTTTGGTTCGATGAGTTTGTGATCCCTATTTGGGATAGGGTCTTGCCATATAAACTCTTCAGAGGGAACTTCTGATCCTACATAGCGTGCCTTGGGCCCCATATCTCGGTGAGTGAGTTTGAACCAAGCCCTTGCAAACGCGAGCTCAAAATCTTGGGGATTATCTAAAAACCGCCTAGATATCTTCTGGTATTCAGGATCCACTTTAAGAGCGATATCAGTGGTGAACATCATCAGCCCATGGCGCTTGTTAGGGTCATGAGCATCTGGAACCAAATTGGCTCCCTGAGCATTCTTCGGCACCCATTGGGTAGCCCCTGCAGGACTTGTGGTAGTTTCCCAGTCAAAGGCATAGAGCCAAGTTAAATATTCATGGGTCCAGCGAGTTGGATTGGCTGTCCAGGCGCCTTCCAGTCCACTGGTTATAGCATCAGCTCCATTCCCCGTCCCACAGGTGTTGCTCCATCCTAAGCCTTGTTGCTCAATCGGAGCAACCGCCGGTTCTTTGCCAACACACGCCTCAGGTTTATGAGCACCGTGGGCCTTCCCAAAGGTGTGGCCTCCGGCGATTAGGGCGACCGTTTCCTCATCGTTCATGGCCATTCGGCCAAAGGCCTCGCGTATGCTCTTTGCCGCGGCCATGGGGTCGGGATTTCCCCCGGGTCCTTCAGGATTGACGTAAATAAGTCCCATCTGTACGGCAGCATAAGGTTTTGCTAAATCGCCTTTTGAGTCATGCCGCTCGTCTGCGAGAAATTTCTTCTCGGAGCCCCAATCTACAATCTCAGGCTCCCAGTCATCTGCTCGTCCTCCAGAGAAGCCAAGAGTTTTGAAGCCCATGTCTTCAAGCGCTACATTTCCGGCTAGCACCATCAAATCTGCCCAAGAGAGTTTGCTACCGTATTTTTGCTTAACCGGCCAAAGAAGTCGTCTGGCTTTATCAAGGTTCGCGTTATCAGGCCAGCTATTTAACGGCTCAAAACGTTGTTGACCCCCCGATGCGCCACCACGCCCATCTTCGATTCGATAGACTCCCGCACTATGCCATGCCATTCGAATGAAAAAAGGCCCGTAATGGCCATAATCCGAGGGCCACCAAGAGACTGAGCTATGCAGTACGCCTGCGATATCTTTTTTAACAGCCGCAAGATTCAGCGTTTTAAACTGTTCCGAATAGTTAAATGTCTTTCCCAAAGGGTTAGAGTCGGCTGAGTTTTGCCGCAAGGGGCCTAAATCCAGTTTGTCTGGCCACCAAAAGCTGTTATCAGTGGGTCGGGCCTGTGCGCTTGAAATCGATGTAAGCACTGCGATTCCAAGGGTTATTAGCGACTTTTTCCATTGCATGGACAAATACCTCACGGGTTAGAACTGAGCTTCCCCTCGTTTTGGAGGGCGTCCAATATGGGTAAACGGGTTTTTGATCAGCTCGGCTAGAGCCGACCCTCAAACACAATGCTAATTTGGTTCGGCGCTCCTTTCCAGCTTTATTCGGTCGATTCCATCGCTCGCTGATATTTCTGAGGGCGAGATAGGTTGTCGCCGAGCGCAAGTTGGCCATGAGTCACATCTCGCTGCAAATCAACATCAGATCAATACGTGACTACTGCTTCAACGCCAAATATGGGTCTCGTTGCATTGAATTGAGCAAAGGCAAAAACGCCCCAGAAGTTGCTGACCTGAATGCCCTGATCGAAGCATTGAAACCGGTAAAGTCGGCAGAGCTTGCGGGTGAACTCG
Organism: uncultured Methylococcus sp.; assembly: GCA_903835265.1. Classification (GTDB taxonomy): domain Bacteria; phylum Pseudomonadota; class Gammaproteobacteria; order Methylococcales; family Methylococcaceae; genus UBA6136. Next base: position 2,676 of record CAILMG010000152.1, on the reverse strand, counting down.
ATGCTGAAATTGAACAAGCTGTTAGGGCCCGGAGGCAGAATCATGCTTGGTTCGTATCCCGTGCCTTGAATGATAGAGAATATCGATGCTGACTATTCCCTTCGATGACTCACAATAGGGCGCTCGTCAGCATCGAGTTTGTTCAAGAATTCATCGAGAGCACGGCCTTGTGCCATCTGTTCGCCGAGCCACTGGGGCTTCACCCCTCGTCCGGACCAAGTTTGTGAGATATCTAAGGGGTTTCGGTAGCGTGGGATCATTTTTCTCGCGGGGACCGGCGGTTCTTGATCGTCATCATCGAACCAGTCATCAAACTCATCATCATCTTCTTCAGGGCTGTAATCACGGCGCCGCTTGACCTTCAAAACATCCGAAATGAGATCTGCAAGGTCTTCAAGCTCCATAACGCTGAGGTCATTCATTACAGCTTCAGCGACTTTTTTGTATTCGGCGCCCATAGTGTTCCCCACCCCATTGTTACCCTCATCGCCCTAATCTAGCTCACCGACTAGGCCGCATTATCCCAAAACATCGCACTTGGGTTGTGGCGCGATAGATCAAGCATGACCTTGAAGATACAACGATAATATGAAAGGGTGAGGGATAAGACGACCTGGATCTCTAGGCAAAGCGCGTAGCCATCTCTACGCTGCGCTTTGATGCAAGGGGCACCTGAAGGGTGGGGTTGGATTTTGAGACGCAGTCGGCTCAAGAATCTAACGACTTGAGCCTTACCTGTCGGAGTAGACGGTAGGTCAAGAAGAGCTGCCATATCGAGGGCTTGATGGGGCGCCAAATAAAGTCGATTAAGGAGCCCCGCATCACGGCGTATCAGAACAATGACGTCCCTCTGAGGAGACTTTATCGAACTGTCTCGAAGCGATAACCGCCAACTTAACGAGGAGTCCCTTCAGTTCTCCTTTAAAAGCCGCCTTCACCCAATTCCGAGGGGTCTGTTGTATCAGACCTAACTCCCGGGCGACCCCGGCCACCAACTACCCTGATTTAACTCTATCAATAGCCAGCTGCTTGAACTCCAACGTGCACGCTTGCTTTGGGATTTTCATTCCTCTCCTCCATCTCGAAAACGTGACGTCCATCTTACGTTACCCTTGGTGGGCGAAAAATGAAGGGAACCTCAGTCTCAGGGAGTACCGTAACATTGGCACTAACGGATGGCCAATACGGGGACACCAATCCAGCATCTGGACTCATCACAGATCCTTTCGGTCCAGCTGTTTCAAGTGTTACGCCATCTCCAGCACCGATCCCAACGCTTTCTGAATGGGCGAAGATCATGATGATGTTCTTGATGATCTTGACGGTGGGTTGGCAGTGGAGAAAGCAGCAGAACTGATTGCTGGCTTTTGTTGATGACACAGAGCGGGCGCTTTGGCGCTCGTTCTGCCGTCTGGGGTCTCGAAAAGAGCTACTGGAAAAAACCTGAAGTTGAGGTTTTGTCGGTTAACCCGGAAAATCCAGCGTAGATTTCCTGGACGCTTACTGTCGGCTACTTTGGCGTCTAGCACGGTTTGATTGAGTGCCGGATCAAACCAGTTGATTATGACCTAAACTACGACAGAATTTTATTGAGAGCTAAGGTCGATTTATCGGAGATATCAGTGCGAGCGTTAAGTGTTTTTCTTTGCGTTTTTATGGGATTTGTAAACTATAGCGAAGCGCTCGCTGATCCAGTGGTGGCTTTTTCCAACGTACCCCCTCCGGGAAACTATAAGCCGGGTGGCTCGAGTCTGAAAACAGGTCAATTGAAGGCAATACTGTTTACAACTCCGGTCGGATCAGAAACAGAGATCGTTTCGATTACGGTTGGATTGACTTTTTGCGCGGGTGGATCGTGCCCTTCAGGCTATGGTACGGAGCACTACCCCTCATTAGCAAACCTTCAACTTAGCATTTACTCAGTAAGTGATCTGGCCGGGGTCCCAACACCTGACACTGAGCTGTATTTTATTCCTATGCAGTACGGTTTAACTCTGACGGGAATAGGGACTTTGTTCACCTTCAACATTTCAAACTGGAGGCTAGCTGAAAATACGACTTACGCATTGGTGGCAGCGTCGACAGATAGTGGCGCTGTAAAGTGGAGTAATGTTGAGCTTGGTTCGCCCGCGAGCGACTATCCGGCACAGGCGCAAAATGGTTTTTCATTTACGGTAAACCCGGGGTTTGCCACTGATCCGAATTCCCCTACCCCCTATTGGAAAAACACTGGGGCTGCTACAAATAACGCTGTCCAGATGAAGGTTCTATTTGTCCCATCCCTGTCTGTGACCAACTCACCGCAAATTTACACCAGTTCTGCATTTGCGGCGGCTGTGAACTGCTCAAGTGGTGGCGCTGTCAGTAATGTTCAATACAACGGCAGCGGTACCGTGCCAACTAACGCGGGGACTTATGCCGTCACGGCTAACTGTGCGGCAAGCGCTAATTATTCGGCTGTGACTGGCGCATCTGCGGGTAATTTTGTGATTGCTGCTGCACCAACACCGCCAACGCCTTTCGTTCCCTCACCAACGATGCAAACAACAGTATCAGCGGGTGGCAGCGTGAACTTGAGTATAAGTGGCGGTAATGGTAATCCTGTAGTTACCTACACGGCTGTTGCATTGCCACAAGCACAGGCAGCGGCGCGTTCAGCAGCGCCAAGAACTGGTG
>CAILMG010000151.1 GCA_903835265.1 uncultured Methylococcus sp. | reverse complement strand
CTCATCTTCGACTGCGACGGCACGCTGGTTGACAGCGAACGAGTCGGCAACCAAGTGATCGTTGAAAGCGTCCGAGATTTCGGACTGGAGCTCTCCCTCGAAGAAGCCCTTGAAGCTTTCGCAGGAAGAAAGATGACCGACACCCTCGCGATCATCCAAGCGCGACTGGGCCACCCCCTTCCTCACGATTACCTCCACACGTTACGAGCCCAGATGGCAGAAGCCTTTAAGGCTCGACTTAAAGCGATGGAAGGGGTTCATGACCTCCTGAAAGGCCTTGAGGTCCCGATCTGTGTCGCCTCCAATGGCCCTCATGAAAAGATGCAGGTCAGCCTCGGCGTAACCGGACTCCTTGACTACTTTGAAGACCGAATTTTCAGTGCCTATGAATGTCATAGTTGGAAACCGGAACCTGGGCTTTTCCTATTTGCGGCGGAGCGGCTGGGAATTGATCCTGACCACTGTGCGGTGATTGAAGATAGTCCCCTGGGTATTGAAGCGGCTCTCCGCGCCGGTATGACGCCGTTCGGCTACGCCCCAAGGGGCGATGGATCAGCGCTCCGGTTGGCTACAACAGAGGTTTTTCACCATATGAACGATCTCGTCCCACTCCTATGCTAAACACCCTGAAAGGCCCCAACGGCCGATGAGGTATTTATCGGCGCTGTTTCTTCGTATAATATCCGATTGATGGACAGACCAGACCGAGATCATTGAGGGTTGGCTCAACCGGGGAGACCACCAAGAGCGAGCCGTCAAGCCTCCAGTGAAACGCAAACCTAGCGAGCCACGAATCACACAAGATTCGTCGGAGGCCCCGCCAGCCAAAAGGATGTCAATCCGTTGTATGGCCGGGTAGGATATGAATTCCATTTGGCAAGCGGCCACCTTATACTAGCGGAAGGGTAAGACCCGTTGCCCGCCCTTGTGGGGCCACAATCATTTAAAACATCTGAGAGAGGAAAGACGTGAAAGTCCAAAATCTAACAAAAACTGTCCTCGTAGCCCTGATGATCGCCAGTCCACTGGCTAGCGCTGAATCCCAATACCCGGCTGCCGACTTCCAGCCAGAGATCATCAAGCAGGATGCTGACCTGATCGCCAAGCATGCTAACGCCAGCGCGGCCAGCACCTCCACGTCGTCTTCAAGCAACAGCAGCAGCGAGAGCAAGTCCACCCCGGTCGTCAGCGCACCGAAACAGGAAGAATCCTTAAACCTCACCTATATTCTTCTGGGTGCCGCCGTTGCCGCAGGCGCTTTCCTTTTAACCCGCAACAAAGGCGCTACAGCGGCTCCTGATGCAACCGGTGGATTTGCCCCGGCGCCGGCTCCCAGCAATGGAACATCTGGTGTTCAGAACTATGTGAATAACCTCGCAGGCGCTCCTGCACAGCAACAGACCGGTGTTCAGCGCTACATTGGTGCAATGCCTGCCACGGCGCCTCAGGCGCAAACAGGCGTGGCCAAGTACCTCAGCTCACTGCCAGCAACCGAAGCCAAACCGGCAGCCGCAGCGGCAGCCCCACAGGCGGCTAAGGGTGCGACTGGGGTTGAAAAGTATGTCAGCGCCCTGGCGGGTGCAACCCCAGCAGCAGCGGCTGCCGAAACCGGCGTGGCCAAGTACTTGAAGGGTCAGGGCCTGGCGGCTTAAGGCGCCTCACCCCGCAAAAGTTCCAGCCTTAAGGACTAGAACTGCACGCGACCGGGGGCGTTCTGAGAGCGCCCTCCTGAGGAAGGATCATAGAGCCGAGTCGGTCCTCGTGATCAAACAAAAAAAACGTGTGTTGACAGCATTCAGGCTTCTGCCTTAAATTCGAGAACAGTGCGTTTCTAAAATGCATCGCACGCGAGCTATCAATTAACCAAAAACAATCGGAGAGATAACATGGCAAGACCTTTAATTCAGTTGGCTCTGGACTCCCTAGACAACGCCACCACCTTCAAGCTCGCTACTCTGGCGGCGCCCTACGTCGATATCCTTGAGATCGGCACTCCAAACATCAAAGCTAACGGTCTGCCCCTGGTTCGTGAGCTCAAGAAGAAGTTCCCTAACAAGCTCCTTCTGGTTGACCTCAAGACCATGGATGCGGGTGAATACGAAGCGTCTCCTTTTTATGAAGCGGGTGCGGATATCTGTACCGTTCTGGGCGTTTCTGGCTTGCCAACCATTGCTGGTGTCATCAAGGCAGCCAACAAGTTCAACGCTGAAGTTCAGGTTGACTTGATCAACGTTCCTGATAAGGCAGGCATTGCCCGTGAATCAGCGAAGCTCGGCGCCCAGATTATCGGTGTTCACACCGGTCTCGACGCTCAGGCTGCTGGCCAGACCCCATTCGCTGACCTTCAGTTGGTCGCACGCCTTGGCCTGCCTGTCCGCATTTCGGTTGCAGGCGGCATCAAGCAGGCTACCGCACAGCAGGTTGCGCGTTCAGGTGCAGGCATCGTCGTTGTCGGCGCTGCCATCTACGGCGCACCATCACCAGCAGAATCTGCTCGTGAAATCCGCGAACTGATCGAGGCTGCATAAGATGGCTCATCGTCGACTCATCATAGATAAGATCGGAAGCATCCTTGATGCAACCGATCAAAACTATGATCAGCAGTTGACTGCCATGATTGATCAGGCGTCCCGCATCTTTATTGCGGGCGCCGGTCGCTCGGCCTTGGTTGCAAGATTCTTTGCAATGCGCCTGATGCATGGTGGTTACAACGTGTTTGTCGTCGGTGAAATCGTGACGCCAAGCCTGAGTAAAGGGGATCTTCTGATCGTCATTTCAGGATCTGGCGAAACGGAAACCATGATTGCGTTTGCAAAACGCGCCAAGGAATTAGGTGGCAAACTGGTGCTGATTTCTTCAAGAACCAGCTCCACCCTTGGGGACATGTCTGATACGGTGTTTCCTATCGGTCAGCCAGACCTTTTTGGTAAGGTGGTCGGCATGCCCATGGGAACCGTCTTTGAACTATCGACCCTGGTCTTCCTAGAAGCAACCGTCTCCCACATCATTCATGAGAAGGGAATCGCGGAAGAGGAGATGCGGGCTCGTCACGCAAATCTCGAATAATCTTCTGATTTGCTTCTGCGATTAAAAACCGGCCTTGATGGCCGGTTTTTTTATGCGCCAACAGTGGAGAACCCATTAAGCCTCCCATCGCACGCATAAAAAAAGCGGGGTGGTTTGACCCCGCTTTTTTCATCCATCAACCGATGATCCTACTTGATGATAGGATCCAGCTTGCCTGCCGCATAGAGATCAGTCATCTGAGCGAGACTCATCGGCCTGATCTTTGCCGCGTTACCCGCCGTGCCAAAGGCTTCGTAGCGATCCTTGCAGATGTCCTTCATACCCTTGGTGGCTGCAGCGAGGAATTTACGTGGGTCAAACTCCTTCTTGTTTTCAGCAAAAAACTTCCTCATTGCGCCGGTTGACGCCATCCGAAGGTCGGTGTCGATATTGACCTTACGAACACCATGCTTGATGCCTTCTACGATTTCCTCGACCGGTACACCGTAGGTTTCACCCATATCACCGCCGTACTCATTAATGATCTTCAGCCAGTCCTGTGGGACCGAAGAAGAGCCATGCATGACCAAGTGGGTGCTCGGGATCCGGGCATGAATAGCCTTGACGCGATCAATCGCCAGAATGTCGCCCGTGGGTGGGCGGGTGAACTTGTATGCACCATGAGAGGTGCCGATGGCAATCGCCAGCGCATCCACCTTGGTTTTCTTGACGAAGTCCGCCGCTTCTTCAGGATCCGTCAGCAACTGTGAGTGATCCATGCTACTGCCCCCTTCAAGGGAACCAAGACAACCCAGCTCACCTTCCACCGAAACGCCACAAGCATGGGCCAGTTCGGCAACACGACTAGTGACTTCGACATTGTATTCGTAGGAAGCAGGCGTCTTCGCATCTTCCTGCAAAGAACCATCCATCATGACGGAACTGAATCCACTCTGAATCGAGCGGAAACAAACGGCCGGCGAGGCCCCATGATCCTGATGCACACAGATAGGAATCTCGGGGTACATTTCAAGCGCTGCATACATGAGGTGGCGCAGGAATGGCTCACCCGCATATTTGCGGGCACCTGCCGAGATCTGAACGATCACGGGGCTATCCGTTTCCTTCGCAGCCTCAAGGATGGCCTGAATCTGCTCCAAATTGTTGACATTAAAGGAAGGCACACCGTAGTTATTTTCTGCAGCGTGATCCAGCAATTGCCTCAGGGAAATTAGCGCCATTGTTTATCCTCTATTACGCATATTTCAGTAAAACTTCGGGCCCCGGGGGGCCCGAAGGAATCCTTTCCATGATCAGAACAGTTCTGCGACCGTCTTGACCACATTTTCAACCGTGAAGCCAAACTCCTTAAAGAGTTCGCCAGCCGGTGCAGACTCACCGAAACGGTCAAGACCGATGACCTTGCCGCTAAAACCAACATATTTGAACCAGCCATCGGTCACACCCGCTTCAACCGCGACCCGGCGGCTGACCGAGGGTGGCAAGACATTGTCACGATAGGCCTGTGGTTGCGCCTCGAAGAGATCGGTTGAAGGCATCGATACCACGCGAACTTTCTTGCCGCTCTGGGCCAAAACTTCCTGTGCCTTAACGATCAACTCCACTTCAGATCCCGTCGCAATCAAGATCACATCCGGCGTGCCATCGCAGTCACGAAGAACATAGCCACCCTTCTCGATCGCGGCAATCTGATCGGCCGTGCGAGTCACATGCATCAGATTCTGGCGGGAGAAGATGAGGGTGCTTGGACCATCCAGGCGTTCGATAGCGACTTTCCAGGCCACCGCTGATTCAACGGTATCTGAAGGACGCCATACGTGCATGTTCGGAATCATCCGAAGGGTGGCGGTCTGTTCCACCGGTTGGTGGGTCGGACCATCTTCACCAAGACCGATAGAGTCATGGGTATAGACGAAGATCGTCGGGATCTTCATCAGCGCCGCCATTCTAAGAGCATTACGCGCATATTCCGAGAACATCAGGAAGGTCGCGCCATACGGCTTGAAACCACCATGGACAGTGATCCCATTCATGATGGCAGACATACCGAACTCACGAACACCGTAATGGATGTAGTTCCCATCATGGCCTTTGGCACTGACGTCCTTACAACCAGCCCAAAGGGTCAGGTTAGAACCCGCGAGGTCGGCTGAGCCACCCATCAGTTCAGGCAGCATGGGACCAAAGCCGTTGAGGGTATTCTGGGATGCTTTCCGGCTTCCGATGGTTTCACCCTTCTCATTCACCTGATTGACGAACGCCTGAGATTTCTGAGCCCAGTCGCGCGGCAGCTCACCCGCCATCCGACGCTCGAACTCAGCGGCCAACTCGGGGAATTCACTGCGGTAGTTTTCAAAACGGTTGTTCCAGTCATGTTCGACCTTAGCGCCGATTTCCTTGGCATCCCAACCTTCATAGATGTCCTGAGGGATCTCAAAGGGCGCATATTTCCAGCCGAGGTTTTCTCGGGTCAGCGCAATTTCATCATTACCCAGCGCCGCACCATGGCATTCTTCCTTCCCCTGCTTGTTGGGAGATCCAAATCCAATAATGGTCTGACAGCAGATGATCGATGGCCTGTCCGTCACGGCACGGGCCTCTTCAATCGCTTTCTTTACCGCGGCGGGGTCATGGCCATCCACCTTGGGGATAACGTGCCAACCGTAGGCTTCAAAACGCATCGGGGTATTGTCGAGGAACCAGCCTGGAGTGTCGCCATGGCCGCGAACCTCACCATCGATGGAGATATTATTGTCATCGTAGAAGGCGATCAGCTTGCCTAACTTCATCGAGCCGGCGAGGGAACAGGCTTCATGCGAAATCCCTTCCATCAAACAGCCATCCCCCATGAACACATACGTGTAGTGGTCAACGATCTCATGGCCTTCACGGTTGAACTGGCCAGCCAGGGTCCGCTCTGCAACCGCCATGCCGACCGCGTTAGTAATACCCTGCCCGAGAGGACCCGTCGTCGTCTCAACACCGGGCGCATAACCATACTCGGGATGACCCGGAGTTTTGGAGTGCAACTGGCGGAAACGCTTGAGTTCCTCAATCGGCAACTCATAACCAGTTAGGTGAAGTAATGAGTAGATCAGCATCGAGCCATGTCCATTGGATAGGACAAAGCGGTCACGATCTGGCCACTTCGGATTGACGGGGTTGTGGCGCATATAGTCATTCCACAAAACCTCGGCAATGTCGGCCATGCCCATTGGCGCTCCCGGGTGCCCGGAATTCGCTTTTTGCACAGCGTCCATGCTCAGAGCGCGGATGGCGTTCGCTAGTTCTCGGCGCGACGGCATGATGTTCTCCTAAAAGATTGTTGATAAATACGGAACGAACAATTATGTAACAGCAACACCCCATTTGTCACGACCCTCAGGCATGGGTTGAGATTTGAGGCGTCACCACGTCCAACCATGGCGACACCGCTCCGCAACGGCCGCACACTCTAGCGGCTTAAACCCATAAGGAAAAGTCAGTATTTCTTACCAATGTGATAATGTTTCCCTAATGCTTCTTCATCTCCACCTATGAACCTTACCCTTCGCCAACTCGAAGTCTTCGAACGCGTGGCGCGCCGCCTCAGCTTTACTCGCGCGGCCGAGGAGCTGTTTTTGACGCAACCGGCCGTTTCAATGCAAATCAAGCAGCTGGAAGAGGCCGTGGGCCTCCCTCTTTTTGAACGGCTCGGCAAAAAAATTTATTTGACGAGAGCCGGTGAAGAGCTTTACCAGCTGAGCCGCAATATCGCCCATCAGCTGAATGAGGCTGAACAGCTGATTGAGGAAATGAAAGGCACCGAAACCGGACGCCTCAATGTCTCGGTCGCCAACACCGTCCACTACTTCGCCATTCGCCTGCTCGGAGAATTCTGCCGTCGACACCCCAAAGTTCGGGTCAGCTTCAAAGTCACCAACCGAAAAGGCCTCCTACAGAATCTCGAAGACAATGAAGCAGACCTCTTACTGATGGGGCAGCCCCCAGATCACCAAGATCTTGAAGCGGAGTCTTTTCTCATCAACCCCTTGGTCATTATCGCTCCCTCAAATCATCCCCTGGCCGGCAAAACGAAGATCCCCTTAAACGAATTGGCCAGGGAGACCTTCATCATGCGCGAGATCGGCTCAGGCACGCGCAACTCGGTGGAGCGCTTCCTCGCCGAACGCGGAGTTCACCTCAGCGTCAGCATGGAAATGAATACGAATACCGCCATCAAGCAAGGGGTTGAGGAGGGCCTTGGACTCGGGATTGTCTCGATTCACACCCTTGAAAGGGAGCTCGAAAGCGGCCGACTCACCGTCATTGATGCGGAGTGCTTTCCCATCCTGAGACAGTGGTTCATCGTGCATCGAGCCGGCAAACGCCTATCGGCAGTCGCCACGGAATTTGCGGAATTTGTTCGACATGAATCCGGCCAGTTCGTCCGGGACGACATTATCAAGGCCGCCCTTGGGGAATCTCTTTTGGGCCTAGCGCCGTTACGAGCCCCCTCAAAGCGGTCATCGACGCCCGCCCGACCCCGCCTAGTCTCTTTGAACGATGAGGTTATCAATGAGGCGGGTGCGGCCAAGACGGGCGGCCACCAAGATGACCAGACGCCGCTCTAAAGGACCGGGTGTCCCAAGATCATCGAGCCGACGAATCGCAAAGTAATCCACTTCAAACCCTTTTGATTCAAGGACTTTCTGCCCCTTGGAAGCGATCTCATCCCCTGCGATCAGCCCCCGTTCCAAGGCCGAGGCGGCCTCATTTAACGCGGCAAAGAGCGCGCCAGCCAGGGGTCTCTCGATCGGTGAGAGATAAGAATTTCGGGAACTTCTAGCCAACCCATCGGCCTCACGAACCGTCGGTACGCCCACGATTTGAATCGGCAGATGAAGATCCTCGACCAGGCGCTTAATCACGACCAACTGCTGGAAGTCCTTTTCACCAAAAACAGCCACATCGGGCTCTACCAGATGAAAGAGCTTAAGAACCACCGTCGCAACTCCCCGAAAATGTCCCGGCCGGAAGCTCCCACAAAGAGTCTCTGAGAGCACCGGCACCTCAACAAAGGTCATCGCCTCAGGGGGCCGAGGGTAGAGCTCCTCCGTCGCCGGCAAGAATAACCCATCCACATTTTCGCGGCGGAGCGCTGCGGCATCTGCCTCTGGCGTTCGCGGGTAGGAAGAAAAGTCCTCGGCTGGACCGAACTGAAAGGGATTGACGTAAAGACTGACGATGACCCGGTCGGCCCATTGACGAGCGGTGCGGACTAATTGCAAATGGCCTTCGTGGAGATGGCCCATCGTGGGCACCAAGGCAAGCGTCTCGCCGCGGCGACGAATTGGGACCAACGCCTTTTTAAGCGCGTCAATCGACTCGAGGATCTCCATTGGGTGATCGACTAGAAGCTATGCTCAAGGGCCGGGAACGAGCGCTCACGAACGGCCTTAACGTAGCGATGAAAGGCGTCGCCAATGCTCTCAGCGCCGACCATAAAGTTGCGACAGAATTTCGGTGTGTGAGGACTCATACCCAACAGGTCATAAGCCACCAAGACCTGACCGTCACAAGCCAGTCCAGCTCCAATGCCTATGGTTGGAATGCTTAGACGCTGGGTAATGTCCTTCGCGAGGCTGGCTGGAATACACTCAAGAACCAGAAGAGAGGCTCCTGCGGCCTCGAGACTCAGAGCATCTGCCAATAAGCGTTCCGCAGCGACCAGATCCCTGCCCTGGACCTGATAGCCTCCAAGCTGGTAGATGGCCTGTGGCAATAATCCGATATGACCACACACGGGAACATGATGGGCCGTTAAGGCCCTAACGATCGGAGCCACCGCTTGCCCGCCCTCGAGCTTGACCATTTGGGCTCCGCCCTCTTGTATGAGCCGTGCGGCATGATGGAGCGCTAACCCTTCAGTGGTGGTCGACATAAAAGGGAGGTCAACCATCTGTAGCGCGTTCGAGCGGCCCCGGCTCACACAGGCACCGTGGTAGACCATCTGATCAAGGGTCACCGGCAGCGTGGTGCCATGTCCCTGAATCACCATACCAAGGGAATCCCCTACCAGAAGGATATCGGTACCGGCCTCCTCCATTAAGGCGGCCATACTCGCATCATAGGCGGTCAACGCGACGATAGGCTGGCCACGTTCTTTCATCTCAAAAAGTTCAGGAATCGTCATATCCTTATCCGCCTTCCGCCTCCAAGATCAAGGCCAAACCATCCGAGGGGCATGCCGCCAACACGCTTTCGAGGGATCCCAAACCCGGGATTTTAAGGTGAGGCTCGATGTCATAAAGGGGCAACAGCACAAAACGCCGCAGCGCGATCCCAGGATGCGGCACCGTCAGACGCTCGCTCTGGATCTCTTGATCGCCATACACGAGAAGATCGAGATCGAGGGTCCTCGGACCCCAGCGCTCACCCTGCCGAACCCGACCATGATGGGTTTCAATGGCCTGAAGTCCATCCAGTAATTCAAGCGGCGGCAACCGAGTCTCAATCGCCATCACGGCATTGATGTAGTCCGGCTGATCCTTAGGCCCCATCGGAGCACTCCGATAAAGAGGCGAGAAAGCCAGCGCCTCAACGCCATGAAGCGAGGCAATCTCATGCCGGGCCTCCAGAAGGTGTTGTTGCGGCTGGTCGAGATTACCACCAAGACCGATGTACGCTCTCATAGATCCGAGATCATGCCACAGGGGGTGTCCGCGTGGTTTTGCTGCGTGACCGTCGTTTGCGGGTCCGATTGCGGGACGATGGCGCCCGGTTACCCGAGCGCACCATTGACTTCTGTTCCAATTCCGCAGCACTTTGGAAACGGGTCCACCAGTCGGCCAAGACAGGATCAGCCTCACCCGTCTCGGCGCGGAGAAGCAGAAAGTCATACGCCGCCCGAAAGCGAGGATGGCCGAGGAGGCGGAACGGGCGCCCGCCTTGGGTCATTTCAAAACGTGGCTGCAACGCCCATAACTCGCGGACCGGCATGCCGATGCTCTTAGGAAGGGCGATCAGACGCAATTGACGGTTGATCACCTCATTGCCGGCATCCTGATAGGCCAGGATGGCATTCTCTCCACCCTCGATCAACTTTCCAGCGCGCGCCCTCACTGGCTCCCAGAGTAAGGCTGCAAACAGAAAGTAAGGGGCAACCGACTGGTCATTGGCAATACGCTCATCCGTTCTTTCCAGCGCCTTAGCGAGAAAGGTCAGCGGAAAACCTTCAGGTTCATGGCTAAGACTGCGTTCCGTTTCAGGGAAAAGAGCACCAAACAGGCCGAAATGACGCAGTTGCTCAAAATTTTGAACCGCGTAACCCGACAGCATCAACTTCATGATTTCATCAAAGAGACGGGCTGGGGGTATTTCACGAAGGAGGTTGGCGAGCCTCGGAATGGGCTCGGCCGATTGTTGATGGATCTTGAATCCGAGACGAACGGCGAAGCGGACGGCTCTCAGCATTCGGACCGGATCCTCCCGGTAGCGTTTCTCAGGATCACCGATCAAACGCATCATTGATGTTCGATGGTCCTCCATGCCACCCACAAAATCCACCACGGAGAAATCATTGATATTGTAGTAAAGCGCGTTGACCGAAAAATCACGGCGAAAGGCATCTTCCTCAATCGACCCATAGACGTTATCCCTCAGGATGCGACCATTTTCGAGAACCCGCTCGTGATGGGCGCCCTCAGCCTGAAGCGCCCTAAAAGTAGCCACTTCGATTATTTCCTGGCCAAAATGGACATGGGCTAAGCGAAAGCGGCGACCGATCAAGCGACAGTTCCTAAACACCTGACGAATTTCTTCAGGATGGGCATCGGTGACCACATCAAAATCCTTAGGCTCCCGCCCCAAAAGAAGATCACGGACACAACCGCCGACTAGATAGGCCTCATAGCCCTCCTTCTTCAGGCGATAGAGAACCTTTAACGCGTTCTCACTCACCAGTGAACGCGAGATATTGTGTTCAGAGCGCGCATAAACCCGGGGAAATCCCGAATCAGCCGGCTCCGCAGACGCTGTCGCCGCCTCTTGCGGCCTCAGAAGTCCCTTGATGAAATTGAGAATGGACAGAATGGTGTCTAAAAGTGAAGGGTGGAAAGACGAATGCCACCAGCAATCTTAACTGACGGGGAAGCCTCTGGCAAAAGTGCCGACCCTAGTGAAAACCGCTATCATGCCACCTTTTTAACGCCAACTGAGAACCCCATGCAGATTGCAAACGACAAAGTTGTCACGATTCACTACACCCTGACGAATGATGAGGGTGACCTTCTTGACAGCTCCAAGGACCAAGATCCCTTGGCCTACCTTCATGGTTACGGGAATATTATTCCGGGCCTTGAGAATGCCCTGACCGGTCGCTCGATCGGCGATACCTTCAAAATCGACATCGCCCCCGAGGACGGGTATGGCGTTCGAGATAATGACATGGTCCAATCGGTCCCGCGCAACGCCTTCGAAGGGGTCGATGATATTGAGCCTGGGATGCAGTTTCAGGCGCAGTCCCCGGATGGGATCCAGCTCGTCACCGTCATTGATATCGATGGTGACGAGGTGATTCTCGACGGTAACCACCCGATGGCTGGCATCACCCTCCATTTCGATGTGGAAGTGACCGCTATTCGGGAGGCGACCCCAGAGGAATTGGAACATGGCCATGTGCACGGAGCCGGCGGCCACCACCACTAAAGCAGCAAACTAAGTGCCCTCTGGCGCAATCGGCGCCAGATGCGCCCAAAGGTCGTGCTCGTCGGCCTCTTCGATGACGACTTCAACCTGATCACCCACCTTTAGGTGAGTCGCCCCATCGATAAACACCTGCCCATCGATTTCAGGCGCATCCGCCGAAGTCCTCGCCACAGCGCCCTCTTCGACCACTTCATCCACCAAAACCCAAACCCTTTGACCCACTTTTTGGGACAGTCGATCCGCACTAATGGCGGTTTGAAAGGCCATAAAGCGCTCGAGCCGTTCCTCTTTGATGTCCTCACTAACAGGGTTTGGTAAGTCATTGGCCTTCGCTCCTTTGACGGGAGAGTAAGCAAACGCACCAACACGGTCGAGTTGCGCTCGATCGAGAAAATCAAGAAGCTCCTCAAATTCCTCCTCGGTCTCACCAGGGAAACCCACAATAAAGGTGCTGCGAAGGGTGAGATCCGGGCAGATCTCCCGCCAGGCCTTGATGCGGGCTAGCGCATTCTCGGTCGCTGCAGGGCGCTTCATGAGTTTTAGAATCCGTTCGCTGGCATGCTGAAAAGGAATATCCAGATAAGGCAGGATGAGGCCCTCCGCCATCAGCGGGATCACCTGATCAACGTGAGGATAGGGATAAACGTAGTGAAGCCTGACCCAAGCATCAAGCTCACCCAGCGCCGCAGCCAGCTCAAGGAAGCGAGTCTTAACCGGTCGCCCATTCCAGAAATCGGTCCGGTAGCCCCGATCAACGCCGTAGGCACTGGTGTCCTGCGACACAACCAAGATCTCCTTGACCCCGGCCTGGACCAGTCGTTCAGCCTCACCGAGCACCTCACCCACCGGCCGACTCAGGAGATCCCCCCGCATGGATGGAATGATGCAAAAACTGCAGCGATGGTTACAGCCTTCGGAAATCTTGAGGTAGGCATAGTGCCTCGGGGTCAGTTTAATGCCCTCTGGCGGAACCAGGTCGGTGAAGGGGTCATGGCGCGGCGGCAGATGTTCATGCACCGCATCGACGACCGCCTCATAGGCATGAGCCCCGGTGATCTTGAGTACTTTAGGATGTCTTGATCGAATCTCTTCCTCCCGCGCACCAAGACACCCGGTCACAATCACCTTGCCATTGTGCTCCAGGGCCTCGCCAATCGCATCGAGCGACTCCTCGACCGCCGCGTCAATGAAACCACAGGTATTCACCACCACGAGGTCGGCATCTTGATATTGTTTGACGAGCTCATACCCTTCAGCTCGCAGCTGAGTCAGGATGCGTTCACTGTCGACCAGGGCCTTGGGGCAGCCAAGGCTGACAAAACCAATGCGGGGGGTACTCATCTTAGCTGCTGCCGATTTAAAGGAGAGGATTGTAGCGGATCCGTCGGTGCTTCAAGCACTTTCCGCGAGGAAGATCGCCCGTCGCGGCGAAGGCAGCCCCTCAAGGGTTCTTTGGGGATCCAGAGGATCAAGAAAATCCTCCAACGATTGAAACTGCATCCAGGAAGTCCGCCGTTGCTCAAGGGGTGTCGTCACTGAGACATCGACCAGTCGCACCTCTTTGAAGCCACAGCGCCTCAGCCATCGAGCCAAGGTCAAGGGGGATGGAATAAACCAGACATTGCGCATTTGCGCATAACGATCCTCAGGGACCAGCACCTGGCCCTCCCCGCCCTCGATCACCAGCGTCTCTAGGACCAATTCTCCCCCGGCCCTCAGCGCCCCCTTCAGCTCCAAAAGGTGATCCATAGGTGATCTTCGGTGGTAAAGGATGCCCATTGAAAACACCGTATCGAAAGCCCTTAGATGGGGCGGCAAGGCCTCGACACCCATCGGGAGGACATCAATCGGAAAACGGCCAGCCAAACGCTTGACCGCTAAAAACTGAGCGACACTCAAAAGGGTAGGATCAATCCCGATCGCTCTGCTGGCCCCTGCCCCAAGCATCCGCCACAGGTGATAGCCATTACCGCAGCCGACATCCAGAACGGTTCGCCCTTGAAGCGGTTGAATGGCCCCTAAAAGGCGGTCCCACTTGAGATCGGATCGCCACTCCGTATCAATGAACACATCAAAGAGGTCGTAAGGCCCCTTGCGCCAGGGGTGAAGGCACCGAAGATCCTCTTCAAGTGCCAGGCGCTGTTGTAAATCGAGCGCTCCTTGAACCGTCACTGCCGGCCTATCAAGCCTCACACCCTGAGCAAGACCCTCGGGAAGCCTTTTAAGTACGGAACACCAACGGGACCAATCGCCATGGCCTTCAGCCTGAAAGGCGTTCTCGAGAACACCGTCAAGAAGACCACCCAAGGCACTGAACCGGGGTTTCATCAGAACCTCAGCAACCTCCTCGTAGAGGCTCAAGGGGACATCGACTGACTCAAAAACCCTACTCATCATGTTAGTATTTTGTTCCACTACCTCCCCCTTGCCCGCCCATTCGGCTGGCGGAGAGGACACCCAGAAGCCCCTCTGCCGCATCGAGGCTCATCATGACCACACCCTCCATCGAGTCTGTCAAACATTACCTTTTAGATCTCCAGGACCGTATTTGCGAGGCCCTTGGCGCCGAGGAGCCTGAGGCCGCTTTCGAAGAGGATCAATGGACCTATGCCAGCGGCATCGGGGGGGGCAGGACACGGGTTTTGACCGGTGGTTCGGTCATTGAGCAGGGCGGCGTCAACTTTTCCCACGTCATGGGAAACACCCTCCCGGCATCGGCGACCGCCCATCGCAGTGATCTTACAGGACGTGGATTTCAGGCCCTGGGAGTCTCTTTGGTGATTCATCCTCGAAACCCCTATGTGCCCACCTCGCACGCCAATGTTCGCTTCTTCCTTGCCGAAAAAGAGAATGAGCCACCGGTCTGGTGGTTTGGCGGCGGATTTGACTTGACCCCCTACTACCCCTTCGAAGAAGACGCAGTGAGCTGGCATCAAAGCGCGCGGGATGCCTGTCTCCCCTTTGGTGAAGAGGTCTATCCCCGGTACAAGAAATGGTGTGATGATTACTTCTTCCTGAAGCATCGGAATGAAACGCGAGGGGTCGGTGGATTGTTTTTTGATGATCTCAACGACTGGGGCTTTGAGCGTTGCTTTGAATTCATGCAAAGTGTGGGTGACCACTATCTGAGCGCTTATCTCCCCATCGTTCAGCGCCGAAAATCAATCGCCTTCGGGGAGCGCCAGCGCGACTTTCAGCTTTATCGTCGCGGTCGCTACGTCGAGTTCAACCTGGTCTATGATCGGGGCACCCTCTTTGGCCTCCAATCGGGGGGACGGACAGAATCCATTTTGATGTCGATGCCACCCGTTGCCCATTGGCGCTACAACTGGCGCCCTGAACCTTTGACGCCCGAAGAGGACCTCTACCTTAACTATCTCAAGCCCAGGGATTGGTTATGAACACAGCGCGTCAACGAACATCCGCTCACGTTCCAGCGTTACGCTCGGAAAGATGAGAGATCAACTGATCCAAGGAACCTGACTGTTCAAGCTCGTCACTGAAGCTCGTCCGATAGTTCTGGAGAAGACTAATGCCCTCGATAAGAATATCGAAAACCTTCCAGTCGTTACCGTTCTGGATCATCCGGTAATTGACCGCGACCGGCTTACCTCCTGATGGGAGGATTTCAGTTTTAACCATGACCTTCTTGTCATCGCCGTCCTCCTCCATCGGCAGGTAGCGAATCTTCCAGTCGGCATACTCGGTGAAGGCCCGCGTATAGGTCCTTATGAGCAGCATACGGAACTCCTGCTTGAAGTGCTCTCGCTGCTCAGGGGTGGCTGTTCGCCAGTTTTTACCCAAGACCAAAACCGAGACCCGATCAAAATCAACGTGGGGATTAATGATCTGATCCACGAGCCCAGTGGCCTTCTTAAAGTTCGTTTTATATTCGGGCTTCTGTAAGGAAACCTGCAATTGATTCGCGGTCAGCTGAATGACTTTCTGCGGTGCCGTCAACGCCTCTTCCGCCGCCGCCAGAGACTGAAACCCTCCAAAACCGAGGCATCCCACCATCAGCCACACACTCAAGCCCCAGAGGGTGCTCCTAGATTCCATACGCTTTCTCCAAGGAAAATCAGATCGACCTATCATAACCCCTGCGCCTCGAATAAACTACGACTCAACCGGATAGAAAAGACCCTGCCATGCCCCATTCATCTCCCCTTAGGCCGATGAGACAGCGCCCTCGAAGGATGCGCCGAGACGATTTTAGCCGTCGTCTGATCCGTGAGACCCTCGTAACCAGCGCGGACCTCATCTATCCCCTTTTTGTCACCGAGGGAGAGAACGTTCAGGAAGCCGTGTCCTCCATGCCGGGTGTGGCAAGGCTCAGCCTAGACCTCCTCCTCGAAGAGTGCGGTGTCGCCGCCGACCTAGGGATTCCGGCGATCGCCTTGTTTCCGGTGATCCCCGCGGCTCAAAAGACCCTCGACGCCCATGAGGCCTTCAATCCAGAAGGGCTCGCGCAGCGGGCGATCCGCGCCATCAAATCCGCCTACCCCCATCTTGGCGTTATTTCGGACGTTGCCCTTGATCCTTTTACCAGCCACGGTCAGGACGGACTTCTTGATGACTCGGGCTATGTCCTCAATGATGAAACCGTGGAGGTCCTGATACGTCAGGCATTGAGCCATGCGAAGGCGGGAGCCGATATCGTGGCCCCCTCTGACATGATGGATGGCCGCATTGGGGCGATTCGTGATGCCCTCGAGTCGGAGGGTGCGATTTCAACCCGGATCCTGGCCTATTCCGCCAAATATGCCTCTGCTTTTTATGGGCCCTTTCGGGATGCCGTTGGATCCGCCGCGAACCTCGCCGGAGGCAACAAATGGAGCTATCAGATGGATCCTGCGAACCGGATGGAGGCCCTCCGGGAAGTCGCCCTCGATCTGGAGGAAGGTGCCGACATGGTCATGGTCAAACCAGGCCTTCCCTATCTCGACATCATCCGTGACATCAAGGAACGGTTTGGGGTACCGACTGTTGCCTATCAGGTGAGCGGTGAATACGCCATGCTGAAAGCCGCGGCACTCGCGGGTTGGCTGGATGAAGAAAAGACCGTGATGGAATCGATGATTTGCCTCAAAAGAGCCGGCGCTGATGCCATATTGACCTACTCGGCCAAAGACATCGCCCGCTGGATCCAGGGCCGATGAGCCGCCCTGATCGCTATGCCGTGTTTGGACACCCCATCGGGCATAGCCAGTCGCCAAGGATCCATACCCTGTTTGCGGCGGCGACGAGGCAGGCCATGACCTATGAAGCCAAGGATGTCCCCCCAGACGGCTTCGATGAGGCGGTTCGCCGCTTTCAGGCATGGGGAGGACGGGGGCTCAATATCACCGTCCCGCTGAAGGAGCTCGCGTTCCGCATCGCCCACACCGTCAGCCCAGAGGCGGCGCGCAGCAAGGCGGTGAACACATTGCTACTGAGCTCTGATGGCCACATTCATGGCGATAATACGGATGGCAGAGGCCTGGTTCGGGATTTGACTCTGAACCTTGAGATCCCGGTAACGGGGCGACGGATTCTGATTCTCGGGGCCGGTGGCGCGACCAGAGGCATTCTCGAGCCGCTCCTGAAACTAGGGCCTGCCGCCGTGACCCTCGCTAACCGAACCGCTGAAAAGGCGCTTCAGCTGGCGCTTGAGTTTCAGGATCTCGGCCCCCTCAAGGCGGTGGCCATGGAGGCGCTCCCTCAGGAACAGTACGACATGATCTTGAATGCAACAGCCGCCAGCCTCTCCGGGGATTTACCGCCCCTACCCAACCACGTCCTCGCCAAAGGGGGTACCTGCTACGATCTCGCCTATGGCAAGGAGCCAACCCCCTTTGTAGAGTGGGGACTTCAGCAGGGCGCCGTCCTGAGCCGCGATGGGATCGGTATGTTGGTGGAACAGGCGGCCGAGGCCTTTTTTCTCTGGCGCGGGATCCGTCCAGAAACCGCAGCCGTGATCGCAACCCTCCAAAGAGGTCTTTAGTCGAGCAAAGACAGCATCGCCTGATGTTGCTGCTTGAGGCGGACATAACCCTCTTTCGAGTAACTCAGATATTCAAGTTCCTCATCACGGAGCGTTCTCGCCGGTCGGGCCGGACTCCCAACATAGAGGTAGCCACTTTCCAGTCGCTTCCCAGGGGGCACTAAAGCACCGGCGCCAACCATCACCCGATCTTCGATCACCGCGCCATCCATCACCAAGGCCGCAATGCCGATCAGACAGAGATCGCCAATACGGGCACCATGCAGAACCGCCTTGTGCCCCACGGTCACGCCGGCACCGATCACCAAGGGGTACCCTTGTGGGTTAGCCTCGCTTCGATGCGTTACGTGGAGCACGGCGCCATCCTGAATATTGGTCTCTTCGCCAATATGGATAAAGTTGACATCGCCCCGAATAATGGCACCCGGCCAGATGGAGACATCGCGTCCCAACGTGACATCACCAATCACCACGGCGGTCGGATCGATGAAGACACCCTCTTCGAGGACCGGCTCACGGCCCTTAAAAGGCCGAATGTTCATGGGTCAGGCCTCGAGGCTTTCTCATCCAGCCCGGAAAGACCAAAACGACGCTCAAGCTCTGAGAGAACGTCCTGGGGCCTAAGGCCTTGGTGCGACAAGAGAATCAGCGTATGAAACCAAAGATCAGCCACCTCGTACACCATCTTCTCAGGATCACCATCCTTAGCCGCCATCACGGTTTCAGTCGCTTCCTCACCAATCTTCTTAAGAATGGCATCGAGACCCTTGCTGTGAAGCTTCGCCACATAGGAACACTCTGGATCCTGCTGCTTCCTGGCTTCTAGAACGTCGGCGAGTGCATTGAGAATGTCCATCAGATCGATCCATAGATGTCTTGAGGGGCCTTTAGAACAGGCTCCACCCGCTCCCATTGCCCGCCATGGAGACGGCGATAGAAACAATGATGGCGCCCGGTATGGCAGGCCATGCCACCCTCTTGCTCGACTTTCAGAAGAATCACGTCTTCGTCGCAATCGAGTCTGATTTCAGCCACTTTTTGCCGATGACCTGAGCTCTCACCCTTGCGCCATAGTTTCTGGCGAGAACGCGACCAATAGACGGCATAGCCTTCCTGGAAGGTCAGCCGCAGGGACTCTCGGTTCATCCAAGCGACCATCAGAACCGTCCCGCTCGAGACTTCCTGCGCAATGGCGGGGACCAGTCCGTCGTTATTCCAGCGAACCTCATCGAGCCAGGTGCTCACAGGCGAACCTCGATGCCTCGCTGAGCGAGGTGCGCCTTAGCCTCGCGAATGGCAAATTCGCCAAAATGAAAGATACTGGCCGCAAGCACCGCATCCGCCTTGCCGAGAGTCACCCCGTCAGCCAGATGATCGAGGTTACCGACGCCACCGGAGGCAAT
>CAILMG010000150.1 GCA_903835265.1 uncultured Methylococcus sp. | reverse complement strand
TCTTTGGATGGAGGGCGTTGATCGATCTGTTGGGCGAGCGATGTGATGGTCTCGCTCAGGTGTTCGGGTTCTTGTTTTGCTAAAAATGAGGCTTCGGTGAGTGCTAGGCGAATTTTTAGCGATGCATCATGGCCTGCAAATTCTCTCGCCTGGTTAAGGTAGCGTTTGGTTTCAGGCGGAGGTGGTGTCTCAGTAGAAAGCTGGTGAGCGAGCGCCAGGCTCCAGCGAAACTGGTCACTTTGACCCCCGGCTTTTTGAGATAACGCGTGCTGGAGATGTATTTTTCCGTTTTCAGTGTCCCGAAGCCGGAGCTCAACAAGGCCAAGTTCGCCTTCAATGAAAGCTATTTTGGCGGGACTCTCTTCCTTTTGTAGCGCGTTGAAAAGGGTGCTTCTGGCCATAGCCATTTGACCACGATCGATCAGTTGGCGGGCTTCACTCAAGGGGTGATCACTGGACGCCTCATGAGCGTTGAGATGAAGGGTGAAGAAAAGGCCAAGGAGGAACAAGGCCGTCGTCCAGAGGGTCTTTGCTAATCGCATCATGGTCGTCATAAGGCCTCGAACGTCATGCGAAAAAACAGACCATTATCCTGAACGTCACTGATAGCCCGATAGGCTGGGGGATTGAGCGCATACCCATAGTAAAGTTCGCCCAAAAACGCCATGTAGCTCCAACTAAGCCCCGCGCCGACGGACCAGAGGCTATTCCTCGGTCCACCTAGGTTCCAAGCCGAACCATAGTCCATGAAGGGAATCAGTGAAATGACACTCCTTTGACCCATAATTTCGAAGGAGGGGAGGGGGTATCGCACTTCACCGGAGAGCGTAAAGCCCTCGTCTCGTACCAGATAATTGGTTCGATAACCTCGCACCGTAGAGACGCCACCCACAGCAATCCGCTCTAATGGGAGTAGCGGGTTATTGGTGAGCTGAAGGTTATCTTTAAAGATGAACTGAGCCCCTTCATCGTTGAGTCGATAAGCATATTGAGACTGAAATAACCAGGACACAAACTGGCTACTGGGGTACGTCCCATTGGCGGGCGTGGAACCTAAGGCGTGCATGCCGAAACTTAAGGTATTTCGGATCGATAGAGCGTGACGCTCCCACCGCTCCGTATAGTCCTGATAGCTTCTGGCAACCGTCACCTGAGTATACCCGCCAGTGACGCCAGGGACGAAGGAATAGGGCTCCCCTAAGAGAGTCGTGTTGTTGGCCCGGACCGAAAAGGATCCCCCAAGAACCAGTCGGCGCTTAAGATTTTCAATTAAAGGATAACTCGCGCCCGCCTCCTCAATATGAACAAGACTCTTGATGTTGAGATTCTGGAAGGAGCTTTCAACGACAGAAGAATTGCCTTCATCAAAGTTGACATATCCAAGGAGTTTGGAGCCAAACAAGGGCATCGCGTAACCGCCGGCGTAGCGCTCGGAGCCGTTACTGCCAACGATGGTCATCTGTAAGGTATCACCAAGACCGGTAAGGTTGCGGATCCAGCCACTCCCTCCGACACCAATGGCACCAATGGAGGGAGGTCGGTAATTATCAACAAAGGTGGTTAAGCCAAAGGATTTGGCTCGTTGCACCTCCACATCGAGAATGGCTTCGCCCGGGTGATCCCCTGGCCGAATGCGACCTTTCATCCCTTCGAGCAAGGGATCACTCAAAAGCAGCTGAAAATTCTCCTGGAGATCATTGATGTTGAAGGCCGCATTAGGGTCTTCTTGAAGGCGAGACTTAATGTAATCAGGGTCAAGTCCCTCGATACCACGGATGACCAAATCCGAGAGTTTGCCTTCGACGATTTGAAAATGAATCCGATGACCCTTCGGGTCGAAAGTGTCAATCGCCGCACCAGAGTTGATATAACCCCGATCGGTATAAAGACGGGTGATCCGAAGCCTGAGGCCTTCAAGATCTGAAACCGGGACATCTTCTAGACCCTCATGCGCCCGAATGAATTCATCAATGACCGCCTGGATGTCCTCACGGTCGATGGCATCATTTCCGCTAAATTCAATCGTTTTGATTGAAACCCTCGTGGAATGGGCCAGGGGATCCTCGGTTTCCTCGTTAGGGGATGGCAGAGTGAGGTTGCCGTCGTCCTTCTTGGGGAGATAGTAGGGAAGCCCGGGCCGCCATTCACTAGGCCGGTCGGTAGATTCAAATCCAGCAATAGCAAAGGCGAGATCTGTGGCCATGAATAGGAGGGGCACACAGACGGTACCGGCCCAATGTGACCATCGCATGGACCCGATCATGCGAAAGGGGGTGTGGCGTCCTCCGACAGCGGTGCCAATAGCATATAAGAGCCCTCTAAAGCGTTTCAGCGAGAGGAGGGCTTCAGCTGGATTAGAGCGGGGAATCTTGTTCAATGGAGGGGGGATGTCCCTTCTCAGGAGGAGATCGTTGTTATTTTGACAGCGATCCAGGCTATGTAAAAGTCTCCCGGAGGATTTCGGGCATAAAAAAACCCTCGACGAGAGGGCTTTTTATGATGGAATGGCGGAAGCG
>CAILMG010000149.1 GCA_903835265.1 uncultured Methylococcus sp. | reverse complement strand
CTTAGGGTCAGCCGATGACGTCGAGACTGAGATCCGCCTTTTGGCAGCGGCCATCAAGGGGGCTGCCTGCTGGACCCTTGGGGCGACCCGCAGCCTTTTATCCAAAGAGGATGAAGGCTTCGGCGAACGCCGCCAGGCAAAAGCCCCCTCCCGTGAAGCCCGGGTAAGATCCAACTCGGGTGAGGGCTGTTCTGCATGCCCTAAAAAAAGTAAACCCTCCGGCTGAAGAAGCATCAGCAAGGTCTGAAGCACTGTGAAACGCGCCCTATCATGCATATAGATGAGCATGTTGCGGCAAAATATTACATCGTAGGGGCGACTTTGGAGCATCGCGTCGCGGTCCGTTGCGTTCACCGTCATAAAGGTGACCATCGCCTTGAGGTCGGCATCGATGGTAATGAGACCCTCTTTGGGTGTCAGCCACGGGTACCAAGGCTCCGCCCCACCGTGCCGTAACCGCCTTGCCGGATAAAGACCCCGCTGCGCGGTCTCGATGGCGGCGGCATGGATATCCTTCGCTTCAACCTGAACCTCGTCAGGCCCAAACCCACCACTCTTCAACACGGCCGCAATCGACCAAGCCTCTTCCCCCGTCGCACAGGGAAGAGTCAGAATCCTTAAAGGCGCCTGTCCACGGTGTCCCTGAAGCCATTCAGCCAGGAGCTTGAACGCAGCAGGCTCCCGAAAGAACCAGGTCTCACCCACCAGGAGCTCCTCAAGAAGAGCCCTCTGCTCCAAGGGGTCAGCCTGCCATCGTTTGAAATAATCGTTGCTATCCCTTGACCCAAGAATCCTCTGGCGCATCACCACCGCCGAGGTGAGCGTCTCATCGCCAAAAACGGCGGAATCAAGACCAAAGTCTCGGCTGAGCCATTCAACCAATGACGCGCCGAGATCCATTCCGTTCAGGCGCCTTGCCCAACCAGCATGAGGAGCTCCTCCGTCAGCAAAGACCTCCAATCAACCACCTCGACCAATCCCATGCTGCCATGGTAAACCCTCGGCACTAACCAAGAGCGCGCCTCGCCAACGATACTCGGGGGTAAATCCGTCGCGACCTCAAGCTCAATCATTTCGAGCGCCTTTTCAGCCAGAATAGCCAGTTGGTGGGGCGGCTCACATTTCAGTAGCACCACCCGGGTACTCATCAATCGCTGACTCGGTCCACGCCCTCTGAGCTGCATCAGATCCACCACAGGAAGCAACACGCCCCGAAACCGCAATAACCCGGCGACATAATTCGGGGCACCGGCCAGCGGTTCAAGATGAGGTAGCGGTAAAACCGCCCGAATGTCCTTTGCCGCTATAGCAAACTGTTCTTCGCCGAGATGGAACAGCAAATGATTCATGATCCATCAGGGGTGGCTGACGCCAGGCGCTTATGAAGCTCCACGCAATTGCGCCCATTCACTCGAATATAGCGAGAGGCATCCATAAAGGTTCGGGCAAAATAAACCCCAAGACCCCCAATGGCGCGCTCATCAAGCGGTGCTTCCAGATCGGGATCAGAGACACTGAAAGGATCGAACGCAACCCCATCATCCTCGAGACGAATCAGGATTTCGCTCTGGGTCTGATGGATAGTCAAATCAATGCCGCCCGAGCGGCCATCAGGAAACCCATAGGAAATGATGTTCTGGAGCAGTTCTTCAAGGACCAGATCCACATGGTAGCGATCCTTATCGCACCAGTGACCCTCTCGGGCAAGAACCTCAATCGCTTCGGCCACCACATCGAGGCTGAAAGGCTCTGGTGACAAATGCAGCACCAGCGGATCAGTCACTTCGGAAGAGGCACCCATAGAGCCTTCGATCATGAACGTGTTCTCGAAAAAATCGGTCATTGACGATCCGGCCCAAGAGGCCTATCCCTAGGGATATTGTCTGCGTGAAAGGCCTTTGACCCTATTAAACACCGTCATCATATAGTATAGAATTTCCAACGATGGTAGTAGGAAGAATCCAAATAACCCCCTTAGGATCTGCCCATGAAAACAACAGCTGATGATGTGCTCAATCACCTCCTTGACGGGATCAAGGGCTTTCAAGACCGTTACTACCATCTAGAACCCGAACACATGAAGGTGCTCAGCGAACAAGGCCAGAGCCCCCGCGTGTTACTGATCGCCTGCAGTGATTCAAGAGTGGACCCGGCCATTTTAACCGGCGCCGAACCCGGCGACCTCTTCGTCATCCGCAATGTAGCCAACTTGGTCCCCCCTTTCGATCTTGAGGGCCATGTGGATGGGGCGAGAGCAGCCATCGAGTATGCGGTGAGAGATCTTAAGGTGAACCATATCGTGGTTCTCGGCCATGCCTCCTGCGGGGGTATCAAGGCCCTGCTGGGGAGCCTTTCGGGCCAGAAAATTGAGCGCGATTTCATTGGCAGCTGGGTCTCCATCGCGCTCGATGGCTGCGCCCGTTATCTCCACAACCCCAATGGGAAAACCTTTGAGGGAGAGGGGATGAATGAACTGGACGTCACCAACCTCTGCCAGCACCAGCATCTGACCGAACGGGCAGCGATTCGAGGTTCTCTCGCCAATCTCACCACCTACCCCTGGATCGAGGAACGCATGAAGTCCGGTGAATTAAAACTGCATGGCTGGTGGTTTGACCTTGAAACCGGTGATCTTTGGTGCACCGATACAGACAATACGTCGTTCCTTCCAGTCCTTGACTGAAGAATCCTCTAAATAATGGCGCTAAACCGCGCTTCGACAATCGGAACTACTCTAGAATATGGCCGTCAGGACAGCCCTGAGTGACTCCCTTAAACCCCCCCTCAAGTAATCAACGGTGACAAAACTATGCTCTCGATTTCAACGGAGAAGAAAGGCAATGCCCTCGTCGTCACGCTAGAAGGCCGACTGGATGCCAACAGTGCCAAGGAGCTTGAAGCCGAAGCTCTTGGCTGGATCGAAGCCGGCGACCATCAGCATGTGCTTGATTTTAGAGGCGTTAACTTCATCAGCAGTGCCGGGCTGAGGGCGATCCTCTTGATCGCTAAACGCCTCGAACCCATTGGCGGCAAAGTCAAACTCTGCGGTCTGAATGCCACGCTGATGGATGTTTTTGAGATCAGCGGTTTCAGCAAGCTCTTCGTGATCGTACCGACCGTCGCCGAAGCGGTCTAGCGTGACTCTCCCTGAGAAATCCTGGCCATTTCCGCTCGCCTTCAGCTCCCGCTGGGCTCTCTTCGGTCTCCTCGGCGCAGCCGCTTTAGCGGGATGGCTGATCTTCCAGCACCAAGAAAAACAAACGGTACGGATCGGTATCCTCCATGCCCTGACAGGACCGATGGCCGTCAGCGAAAAACCCATGGTGGAAGCCGAGCTCCTCGCCATTGAAGAAATTAATGCAACCGGCGGCGTCCTGGGTATGCCGGTTGAAGCCATCGTGGCCGACACCGCGTCCAATCCCGAAACCGCTGCTGTCAGCGTTGAAAAACTGCTTGTCCAAGATCAGGTATCGACCGTCATCGGTTGTTGGACTTCCGCCTGCAGAAAAACCGTTAAGCCCATTATCGAGCGTAACCATAGCCTCCTCATTTATCCCATGGCCTACGAGGGACTCGAGACCTCCCCCAACATTATCTACATGGGGGCAGCCCCCAATCAGCAGGTTTTGCCTGCCGTCAACTGGGCTTTTGAGAATCTGGGCAAACGCTTCTTCCTGATCGGTTCTGACTATATCTGGCCGCATTCGGTGAACGCGATTGTGACCGAACAACTCAAAGCCTTGGGTGGAGAATCCGTGGGGGAGATGTATATGCCCTTCGGCGGACTGGACGCCAGCGAGGCCGTCCGGCAAATTAAAGCCGCTAAGCCTGACGTCATTCTGAGCACGGTTGTCGTTGATTCAAACGCCCCCTTCT
>CAILMG010000148.1 GCA_903835265.1 uncultured Methylococcus sp. | reverse complement strand
GTTCATCCAGCACATACATGACTCCTACCAGCCCGGCACCCACTTGACTGGCCAGCCGAATCCTTTGGGCCTCGCCGCCTGAGAGGGTGTCGGCGCTGCGGTCAAGGGTCAGATAGTCGAGCCCCACGTTGACCAGGAAACTTAAGCGCTCGCCAATTTCTTTGATGATTTTGGCGGCCACCTGACCGCGTTGCCCCTCAAGTTCCAGGGTTTGAAAGAAATGAACCGCCCGCCGGATCGGGAGGCGGGTGAGATGGTGAAGCGGATGTTGGTCGATGAAGACATGGCGGGCGGCGCGATTGAGGCGAGCGCCATCGCAGCTTGGGCAAGGTTTATTGGCCTGATATTTCGCCAGCTCCTCGCGGACACTCATCGAATCGGTTTCGAGGTAACGTCGCTCCATGTTGGGGATCACGCCCTCAAAACGGTGTCGTTGAGTAGTGAAGGATCCCCTGGATGTCGGCGATTTAAAGGCAATGGCCTCGCGGCCGCTGCCAAAGAGAATGACCTTCTTGATCTCAGGCGAAAGGGAGTCGAAGGGTTGTTCAGGATCGAAGCTGTAATGTTCGGCGAGTGACAGGATGAGATGGTAGTAATAGGTATTTCGCCGGTCCCAGTTTCTGACGGCACCATCGGCGAGGCTCAGGTGGGGGCTGTGCACCACAAGGTCTGGATCAAAATACTGCCGGATACCGAGACCATCACACTCGGGGCACGCTCCTTTAGGGTTGTTGAAGGAAAAAATGCGTGGTTCGAGCTCACTCAACGCATAGCCACAATGGGGGCAGGCATATTGATCGGAGAAGATCGTTTCTTTGCCATCCTCCTCCATGGAGACGACCAGGGCGAGGCCGCCGGCCAGTTTGAGTGCCGTTTCAAAAGATTCAGCGAGACGGGTGGCGAGGTCCTCACGAATCTTAAAGCGATCGACAACGGCTTCAATGGTGTGCTTTTTGCGGAGTTCAAGCTTGGGAGGGTCGTCGAGTTCGAACACTTCGCCGTTGATTCTGGCTCGAACGAAGCCCCGGTTCTTAAGGTCCTCAAGGACCTGTAGGTGCTCGCCTTTGCGGTCGCTGACGACCGGTGCGAGCAACATCCAGCGACTATTTGGTGGTTCCAAGAGGACCTGATCGACCATCTGGCTGATGGTCTGGGCGACCAGGGAGACACCATGGTCCGGGCACTGAGGGGTCCCGACGCGCGCATAGAGAAGCCTCAGGTAGTCATAGACTTCGGTGATTGTGCCGACGGTCGAACGTGGATTGTGAGAGGTCGATTTCTGCTCTATCGAGATCGCGGGGGAAAGTCCTTCAATATGGTCGACATCCGGTTTTTCCATGACCGAAAGGAATTGTCGGGCGTAGGCCGAGAGGGATTCGACATAGCGTCTTTGGCCTTCGGCATAGATGGTATCGAAGGCCAATGACGATTTCCCGGAGCCTGAGAGTCCGGTAATCACGATCAAACGATCACGGGGAAGGTCAAGGTCGATGTTCTTGAGGTTATGGGTCCTAGCGCCGCGAATGCGAATCATATCCATGAGAAGGCTGATCGGTCTTAAAGAGGATGGCGATGGGTGGGGGAAGTGAGATCTCTTGACCGGTTTGATTATACGGCGTAGGTTCTCTCCGTGGGGTTTCTGAGTCTGCCCCATCCATCCTTGAATGGAGAGAATCCCATGAAACGAATTGCCACTTTGAGCCTGAGTGTTCTCTTGTTGGGTTGTGTCGCCAACCCCCTCAATCCTGGCGCCGAAAAGGTAGAGGTGATGACCACCCCGAGGGAAGTTAAGAAGTGCACGTTCATTGGCGATGTCTCAGGGAGCCAGGGTAACCGCTTTTCAGGGACATTCACCAGCAATGAGAACCTTATTCTTGGCGCGCGGCATGCCATGAAGAATGAGGCGGCTCGCCTCGGTGGCAATGCGGTCCTGATTCAGCAGCAACAGTATTCCCAGCACGAAATATCAGGAGGCACTGCCAATGCCACCTTGGTTGGGAAGGCTTACCGCTGCGGAACTTAGTTGGGAAGGATTCTGAAGGTGAAGGTCACTGGGCCGTCATTGATGAGGGCGACCTTCATGTCAGCGCCAAACTGACCTGTAGCGACCTTTGGATGGTTTGATCGGATCCTCTTTACCAAGACGTCAAACAGTCGTCGTCCTGTTTCAGGATCCGCTGCGGGGGTAAAGCTGGGCCTCAATCCTTTGCCGGTATCTGCAGCCAGCGTGAATTGGGAGACGAGGAGAATGCCGCCTCCAACCGCACCCACATCAAGGTTCATCTTGCCCTCGGTGTCTTGGAACATCCGATAAGCCAGTAGCTTTTCGGCGAGTTTGTGGGCAGTGGTATCGGTGTCGCCTTTTTCAATCGCTACCAAGGCCAAAAGGCCGTGATGGATGGCACCCACAAGGATTCCCTCCACCTGCACCGAGGCCTCGCTGACGCGCTGAACTACGCTGATCATTGGGAGTTAATAGCGCCCCATCGTGGGATCAATATCGCGCGCAAAGGCATCGACGCCTCCCTCAAGATTGATGACCTCGGTGATCCCTTGATTGATCAAAAAGTTGGCCACCGCGGCACTGCGCATCCCGTGATGGCAGATCGTAACAATCGTCGCGTTGGTATCGATCTCCGAGAGCCTCGAAGGGATGGTGTTCATTGGGATGTTGATACTGCCTGAGATGTGGCAGAAGGCGAATTCATGAGGCTCTCGAACATCGAGTAAGCACAGTGTTTCGCCTGACTGACGGCGCGCCTCAAATTCCTTAACGTTCAGGGTTTTCACTGTTTTCTCTCGGGGTGTGCTGAGGCTCAGCGGATGGCAATGCCTCGCTCTTGCATGGCTTCAAAAACAGCCCGGCCAATATGAGCGGGGTTTCTCGCCACGTAATGCCCCAAGGCCTCCATGGCATCCATTTTGGCGCTGGCGGTATCGGCTTCACTCGAAATGATGGCCCCAGCATGTCCCATACGGCGACCGGCGGGGGCGGCTATGCCGGCCACGAAGCCGATCAGGGGTTTCGTCATGTTGTCTTTAGCCCAACGCGCGGCAGCGACTTCCTGTGGGCCACCGATTTCCCCGATCATCACGACGACTTCGGTTTCAGGATCTTCTTCGAAGGCTTGAAGCACCGTCACAAAGTCGGTGCCGTTCACTGGATCGCCGCCGATGCCCACAGAAGTGGTAATTCCAAGACCTAATGCAGCCATTTGTTCGGTGGCCTCGTAATTGAGGGTGCCGGAACGCGAGACAATCCCAATATTGCCTTTGCGGTAAATATGGGAGGGCATAATGCCGACCTTACACTCGCCGGGGGTGATGATGCCGGGCGTATTCGGGCCAATAATAATGGCGTCCTTGCCGACGCGGTAACGCTGGAGTTGCACCATGTCATGGATGGGAATGCCATCAGCGATGGTAATAGCGACCTTAATGCCGGCATCAATCGCCTCCATCAAGGCATCAGCATTAAAAGGAGGTGGCACAAAGACCGCTGAGACATCGGCGCCGGTGGCGGCAACAGCTTCTGCAACCGTATCGAAAACAGGAAGTCCGAGGTGGATGGTGCCTCCCTTGCCGGGCGTCACACCGCCGACCACTTGGGTCCCGATGCTCATCGCATCCTGAGCGTGAAAGGTGGCGTGCTCCCCGGTGAAGCCTTGGAAAATGACTTTTGAATGCTTGTTGACGAAAACGCTCATGGGTTTATCCCTTGACGATAGCGACAGCCTTTTCAGCTGCACTGTCGAGATTTTCAGCGGTAATGAAGGTGAGACCCGATTCCTTGAGAATCTTGCGGCCTTCTTCGACGTTGGTTCCGGCAAGGCGGACGATCAAGGGGACCTTGATCTTCAAACTCTCACAAGCCTGGATCAGGCCTTTAGCGATCCAGTCGCAACGATTGATGCCGGCAAAGATATTGACCAAGATGCACTTGACGTTTGGGTCTTCAAGGACAATACGGCAGGCATTGGTGACCTTTTCAGGTGATGCGCCGCCCCCTACATCCAAGAAGTTGGCAGGCTTTCCGCCATGGAGGGTGATTGCATCGAGGGAGGCCATGGCAAGGCCAGCCCCATTGACGATACAGCCGATATTGCCATCGAGGGCAATATAGTTGAGGCCGTGGCCTGATGCCTCAACTTCCTTCGGGTCCTCTTCTTGAAGGTCACGCATTTCGGTGATGGTTTTTTGCCGGTATAACGCGTTGTCATCGAAGTTGAATTTGGCGTCAAGGACCATCAACTTGAGGTCGTCATCGCCGCCGACAACCGCCAGGGGGTTGATCTCGGCTTGAAGAGCATCGTTATCCCGCATGCAGCGATAAATCGCTTTCATGACCCGAACGGCCTGCGGCATCAGCTTACCCTTGAGGCCGATGGCCGTGGCCACCTTGCGGCACTGGAAATCCCGAAGCCCGATGGCTGGATCAACGATTTCCG
>CAILMG010000147.1 GCA_903835265.1 uncultured Methylococcus sp. | reverse complement strand
TTGTATTCATGGCTTGTCCATCTCATGCGTGGCTATCCCATCAGGGGGTGACTGATTATCCAGCCCCTCACCTTCTTTGATGGATCTTAAGCCAACCGGACTCGTCTTTCGGGTATGTCGAAGCGAGTGATCGTTGCTGAGGCTTAGAGCGACTTGTCTTGCAGCGCCAAGAGAGCCTTTAGGCGAGCGACTTCTGCTAGCGCCTCCTGCTTCTCAGCCAGCGCCGTCTCTAATTCTTTCTGTATAGTTCGTTGCTCCCGAAGGAAGTTCTGACGGGCTTGGTATTCGTGATAATCGCGTTCCTTTTCGGAAAATTTAATCAAGGTATTCATGGCTTGCTCCATCTCATGAGTGGACATCCAATCAGGCAGGGACTGATCATCAAGCCCCTCACCTTCTTTGAGGAATCGTAGCCAACGTTGTTCCTCGCTGGCAATCTTTTGGGTGCTAAATTTATCGATTTCGAACAGCCAGATACCGCCATGGTCCAGTAGGGTTTGGCCTCTGTTGTCTCTTAGCTTGTAGGTGTGGACATAATCCTTATCGCTCGTAACGAGCGTGTCATCCAGAAGCCAGATCGAATAGGTCGGTTTCAGAAGGTCGTAACCATCCCCTTTCTGTAGTTGCTGGCTGTAAATATCAGCCCAACTATAGATCATTCTTGAGGGGAGATGGCCATATTGGACTAACTGGATTTCGACCTAGAATAGCCGTCCTTCCTTGTCCCTTGCCTTTACATCCACGATGCTCAGCTTGTCGAGAAGGAACTCCCGCTCGCTGTAAGGATTTATAATGTCGACATCAACCACAGGAGCTTTAAGCTCTTTTAGGAGAACGGCATTAAGGAAATGCACCAACAAATTTCGGTTTTCATCGGCCCCAAGGAGGGCCTTGAAGACGCAATCAATTTTGGGGTCAATACGGTGCTTCATGAGGTCATTGTAGCAAGCCTCGGGATGTCGGAGCCGATTTCCCTGATGACTAACGCTTTCGATGATCGCATTCAACACGAGCCCCCTGAGACCCGGTCTGAAAAAAGGGAGGGTGGTAGAGGAGGGTTTTCTAGCAGCAGCGCTTGATGCCGTTCCACCGCCGTTCGAGTTCCTGGGCGGTGAAGGCTTTCTGGCTTAAAGGGGCGGCCCCATCCCCGGCATGGTTTTTCTCAAAATGATGGAGATAGCGGGCATAGGCATCGTCTCCTGTCACCCTTCGAAAGGCCTGCCAGAGGCGATAGCCCCAGCAAGCCAGTCTATGGTGCGACACTTTCGGCGGGACTCCCGGGCGCATCGAAAAACGATTGGCCGATGGATCGGGTGCGCCGACAGAGGGCTTTACTTGATTTTGCCTTCTTTGTAGGCCACATGCTGACGAACCACGGGATCAAATTTCTTGATCTCCATTTTTTCAGGCATGTTCTTCTTGTTCTTCGTGGTGGTATAGAAGTGGCCGGTGCCGGCACTCGATACCAGTTTGATCTTGTCGCGCATGGTGATTCCTCGATCAGACGTTATCGCCGCGTTTACGGATATCGGCAAGGACGGCATCAATGCCCTTCTTGTCGATCGTACGAAGGCCCTGACTGGACACCTTCAGACGGACGAAGCGATTTTCACTTTCAACCCAGAAACGATGTTCATGAAGGTTTGGGTTGAAGACGCGTTTGGTCTTGTTGTTAGCGTGAGAGACGTTATGGCCTACAATACGGCCCTTGCCCGTCACTTGGCATATTCTGGACATGGATGAACCTCGGTTCGCCTGGCTGGGTAAGGAAAAGCCAAACTTTATAAGGCATTCCCCTAGGGAAAGTCAAGTGATCGCCTCATCTCTCTTTGGACGCCGCGCATGACAGTCAAGCTTGGGATCGTCATGGATCCCATTAATACCATCAAGATTTCTAAGGACTCGAGCTTTGCGATGCTCCTTGAAGCGAAGGCTCGTGGCTATGACATCTACTATATGGAAGTCTGTGATCTTTATCTTCGTGATGGCCGAACCTTCGCGAGAATGCGCTCTCTTGATGTCGAAAGAAATGATCAAGGCTGGTTTCGATTTCTGAAGGATCAAGATGCGCCGCTTGATTCTCTCGATGTGATCTTGATGCGGAAAGACCCCCCGTTCAATCAGGAGTATGTCTATGTGACCTATCTCCTCGAGCGGGCGGAGGCGCTTGGAGCCTTGGTGGTGAATAAGCCTCAGTCGCTTCGGGATGCCAATGAAAAGCTCTTTACCGCGTGGTTTCAGGATTTTTGTGCGCCGACCCTGGTGACCCGAGACGCTCAAAGGATCCGAAGCTTTCTTTTAGAGCAGGGTGAAGTCGTCCTAAAGCCCCTTGATGGCATGGGCGGCGCCTCGATCTTTAGGGTCGCTCAAAAGGATCCTAACCTGAGCGTCATTCTTGAAACGATGACCGAACACAATCAGCGCTTTGTGATGGCTCAGCGCTATCTTCCAGAGATTGTTGATGGGGATAAGCGGATTCTGATCGTTAATGGGGTCCCGGTGCCTTATGCCTTAGCCCGCATCCCCCAAGCGGGTGAAAGCCGAGGCAATCTCGCCGCAGGCGGGCGCGCGGAAGGAAGGCCTTTGACTCAAAGGGATTTCGAGATTGCTGAAGCCATAGGGCCTGAACTTCGGCGGCGAGGACTGATTTTCGTGGGACTCGATGTCATTGGTGGGTCGCTGACCGAAATTAATGTCACCAGTCCAACCTGTATTCAGGAACTGGATCGCCAGTTTGGCCTTCATATCGCGAGCGATCTCTTTGATGCCATCGAGGCGCTCCTCAAGGAGCGCCACTGATTTCAGCAATGCCCTCAAGGCCCCCTTTTTTTATAGCGCTCCTGATCGCCTTGGGGCTTCATGTGGTCATCCTTTGGAGCGTCGATTTCAAAAGGGAAACACCCCTTTTGAGGCGTCAAGACATCACCCTTGAATTAATCCCAGCGCCTAAGCCTCAGGCTCAAAAGTCGGCCCC
>CAILMG010000146.1 GCA_903835265.1 uncultured Methylococcus sp. | reverse complement strand
TCAGCATGCCCAAGACTCACCCGACTCAAGCGTCCAATCTGAACCAGCTCGGTGCCACTGGCCGTTTGGCTGGTCCCAGCCCGAAGCGTCTCCTTAGTAAATCCAAGCTCACTTTCCAAGGAGGTCGGCAAGACCAGCAAGGAGGCCCCAGTATCGATAAGCAAGGTCAAGGTCTTGACCGATCCTGAAGGCCCCGTTAAACGGACCTCGACCTCATGATGAGATCCCTGCCGATGGGTGGACACTTGGGTCGTAGCGGATGTATTGCGAGAGGAAGGGACACCTCTTGCGCCCAGAATCCGAACCGATTTAATGACCCCAGGCTTTTTAAGCGTCATCGTGTAGTTGTAGCCCTCCAACCAGCGGCGGACCTGCTTTAGGGGATCCCCCGAGGGGGGCTGGACCATGACAGGCTCCAGCCGATCGCCCCCATCAACACGAAACCCCGCTTGGTGGGCGAGGGCCTGAAGGGCCTCTTGAAGGTTTTGTTGGCTTTCGACAGCCTCTAAGCGACTGATCTCAAGACCGGCGATCAGGATGCCGCCTAAAGCCAGCGTCCTCACTCCACATAAAGCAACACTCACACCAATCGCCGCGCTTCTTCGAAGGCCCGACGAAAATCAAGATACAACGGTGTTTCGCTGGTCAGGAGTGAGCCTAGGAGCGCATGCTGTAACTTGTACTTGATGTCCCCAACGGCAAGGGCGCCGATCCCGACCGCTCCGGGTGAATTCACCGCATGAAGAAGCGGCTCGCCATCATGACTCCGCTTGATCCCCTCAATACCGAGCGGTGGGACCGCATTGACATCGCCGGCGACCTTCAGCTGGGTGGCATCGGATAAGACACTGGCATTAAGGACCTGAACACCCGCCTTCGCGGTACAGAAAATCACATCCGCCTGGGCGAGAAGACGCGCCTTGTCTGCATCGGAGCTGGCATAGGTTCCAACGATACTGGACCCGCAGCGCTCGTTATATTCGTTCGCCTTATCGAGGGCATGATCGATATTGAAAGGATCGACAATGGTGACATCCGCTCCTGCCAAGGAGGCAATCACAGCCGTTGCAATGCCCACCGGGCCGGTCCCACCGAAGACCACCGCCTGAGCCCCTTTGAGTTCATCGCCATGGCGGGATTTTAGTTGTCGCTCGACACAGGCCACCAACGCGGCGGCGGTCGTAAAGGCACCGCTTGGGTCTGATAAAACGGAGACCACAAACGGAGGCACCATGGCCTTCTGAGCCGCCTCAAGCATATTGAGCGCCACGCCGATATCACGACCACCAATAAAAATACCCGTCCGTTTGACGCCAGAGGGGCCCCTCGAAAAGATCGCATCCTGAACCAAGCCATTGACCTGATCCAGCTGAACATTGTCAGAGGGAAAAACGAGGTCAAAGCCGGCATCGACCGCCATGTTGATGTCAAAGGGGCTGACATGGGCCATCGGGTCCAGCATGTGAAGGACACTGCGTTTCTCAGCTTTTTCCATCAGAAGTCCTCCAAGGCGGGATGATTCATGGGGTGATCACCTGAAGATCTAGCTCGCGCGCGCGAATTCACGGGCAAGCTCGAACGCATCATCAAAGCTCAGATAGATAGGGTGCGTCGTTTCCCGCATGCGCTTCAACAAGGCACTCTGGGTTTTATACTTGATGTTGCCAATCGCGAGGGCGCCAACGCCTACAGCCCCACTTTGAGAACCTTCGATCGGGTGACCCCGATGATGCGCATCAAGGCCTGCAATCCCCGAAGGAGGCACAGCATTGACATCGGCAGCCACTTTGAGGGATGGCGCAAGAGCGACCAGTTCGCCGCTCAGCACTTCAATGCCGGCCGCAGCAGTTGCAAAAACAATGTCGGCCTCCGTGATCAGATCCCCCTTGTGGGCATCGGCATCGCCATTGATCTGGGTCTGACCCTCACCGAATTCGCTATCGCAAAGATGCGCCATGGCCTGAGCCTTCTCAAGCTGGCGACCGATGATCGTGACCTCAGCGCCGGCCTTGGCGGCCAGGGTTGCTGCAATCTGCCCGACAGGGCCAGTGCCTCCGAGGGCCAGAACCTTCTTGCCTTCAAGGGAGGTATGGAAATGGTTTTCAAGCTCCCGCTCGACCACGGCGACCATGGCCGCGGCGGTGGTGAAAGCACCACTGGGATCTGCGAAGACCGACACCTCAAAGGGAGGCACCATCGACTTCATCGCACTCCTGACCATGTCGACGGCCATCTTCGCATCGCGACCACCAATAAAGATGCCCGTCCGCTTAAGGCCGCCTGGACTTCTAGAAAAGATTGCATCCTGAACGAGGGCCTGGATTTCATGAGGCTCTACGTTGAGATAAGGAATCGCCGAGGTCCAGCCCGCATCGAGTGCCATGTTGACATCAAAGGGACTGAGGTTCTTCTCAGGCGTGAACATATGAAGAATATAGGGCTTTTCCATGGGACGGCTCGCTAGAAGATCAAGGGGATAGAATGGCCTTGAAAGGTCATCACCTTGATCGCTGATGACCCTCCTTAAAGCGCGCGAGAATAGCATATCCTCGACCACCCGAGGTGGATCCGGGGTGATCCCAAAGGTGACAAGGGCAACACAGCACGATGACACGCCCCTGTCAATTGCGTGGACCTTAAAACCCCGTATAATAGTTGGTTAATTCTTTTTTACTCTACCTGAGGATCAGCAGCACCGTGAGCAGCAGCTACTTCTTTACCTCCGAATCTGTTTCGGAAGGCCATCCCGACAAGGTTTCCGATCAGATCTCCGACGCCATCCTGGATGCCATTCTCGCCCAGGATAAGCTTTCAAGAGTCGCGGCCGAGACCCTCTGTAATACGGGCTTAGTAGTGCTGGCCGGCGAAATCACCACCCATGCGAACGTTGATTACATCAAGGTGGCGCGGGATGTGCTTCAGCAAATTGGTTACAACAACACCGAGTATGGGATTGACTACAAAGGCTGTGCCGTCTTGGTGGCCTACGACAAGCAGTCGCCGGATATCGCCCAGGGCGTTGACAAGGCGTATGACGATGACCTCGGCCAGGGGGCCGGTGATCAGGGCTTGATGTTCGGTTATGCCTGCGATGAAACCCCGACCCTGATGCCCATGCCCATTTATCTTGCTCATCGCCTGGTTGAGCGTCAGGCGCGTCTTCGTCACGACGGCCAACTGACGTGGTTACGCCCCGATGCCAAGAGTCAGGTCACCATTCGCTACGTCAATGGTCGTGCGGACGCCATCGATACTGTGGTGGTATCGACCCAACACGCGCCCGACGTCAGTGAATCGACGCTTCGCGAGGCCGTGATCGAGGACATTATCAAGCCGATCCTCCCCAAAGAGCTCTTGAAGGGCGACGTCAACTTCCTTGTCAACCCGACCGGTCGTTTTGTGGTCGGCGGCCCTCAGGGCGACTGCGGCCTCACCGGCCGTAAGATCATCGTGGACACCTATGGCGGTGCGGCACCCCATGGGGGCGGCGCATTCTCCGGCAAGGATCCTTCCAAGGTCGACCGCTCGGCAGCCTATGCCAGCCGCTATGTTGCCAAGAACATCGTCGCTGCGGGCCTCGCTTCAAAATGTATGCTGCAGGTGTCTTACGCCATCGGCGTCGCCAAGCCCACCAGCGTGATGGTCGAAACCTATGGGACCGGCAAGATTTCAGACGAAAAGATCACCGATCTAGTCCTTGAGCATTTTGATCTTCGCCCCCGCGGCATCGTCAACATGCTGGATCTCCTCCGGCCGATCTATCAGAAGACCGCCGCTTACGGCCATTTTGGCCGGGAGGAGCCTGAATTTACCTGGGAAAAGACAGACAAGGCCGCACTCCTTCGGGACGCAGCAGGTCTTCCTCCCCTGTCATCGTGACTTCAAAGGCCACGCCTCCGAGAGGGAGGCATGGCCTTTAAGCGGCGACGAGGAGCGCTGCGACGGGAGATTCCCGCCAGGCTCGTCACCGTGGTTCTTTAGGAAACGGCGCTCGATTCACCCACAGGCACGTGGTGATTCGAGCAACGCCGTCATCCTGCCTGTGGCTTGCAATCCTTCCTTCAGGAGCATGACACATGAACGCTGTTTCTAAGACCGAACCCTTCAGTGACTTTAAGGTCCACGATCTAAGCCTCGCCGCTTGGGGCCACAAAGAAATTCGTATTGCCGAAACCGAAATGCCAGGCCTCATGGCTATTCGGGAAGAATACGCAAAGACCCAACCGCTCAGAGGCGCGAGGATCACAGGATCCCTCCACATGACCATCCAAACGGCGGTCCTTATTGAGACCCTGATTGCCCTCGGTGCTGAGGTCCGCTGGGCGTCCTGTAATATTTTTTCAACGCAAGATCATGCGGCCGCAGCGATGGCCGATCAGGGGATTCCGGTGTTTGCCATCAAGGGTGAAACCCTCGAGGAATACTGGGACTACACCCACCGAATCTTTGAGTGGGCAGATGGCGGCTATTCCAACATGATCCTCGATGATGGCGGGGATGCCACCCTTCTCTTACACCTTGGCGCTCGCGCCGAACAGGATCTCTCCGTACTTGGATCTCCAGGCTCTGAAGAGGAACGGGTCCTTTTTGCTGCCATCAAGGCCAAGCTTCAAGAAGACGCTCACTGGTACTCAACCCGCTTGTCCAAGATCAAGGGTGTCACCGAAGAGACCCCCACCGGGGTTCACCGTCTTTATCAGATGCAACAACGCGGCGAACTCAAGTTCCCCGGCATCAATGTCAACGACTCTGTGACCAAATCAAAGTTCGATAATCTCTATGGCTGCCGGGAGTCTCTGGTCGATGGCATCAAGCGCGCTACCGATGTCATGATCGCCGGCAAAATCGCCGTGGTCGCTGGCTACGGTGATGTCGGCAAAGGATCCGCGCAAGCTCTTCGGGCCCTTTCAGCCCAGGTCTGGGTGACCGAAGTCGATCCCATCTGTGCCCTTCAGGCCGCCATGGAAGGGTATCGTGTGGTCACTATGGATGAAGCCTGCTCCGAGGCCGACATTTTCGTCACAGCGACAGGCAACTATCATGTCATTACCCATGACCACATGGTGAAGATGAAGAATCAGGCCATCGTCTGCAACATTGGCCATTTCGACAACGAAATCGAAGTCGCCGCCATCGAAAAATACCAGTGGGAAGAAATCAAGCCCCAAGTCGATCATGTGATCTTTCCGGATGGGAAGCGCATTATCCTTCTCGCCAAGGGCCGTCTGGTCAATCTTGGCTGCGGCACCGGACACCCTTCCTATGTGATGTCTTCAAGCTTCGCTAATCAGACCATCGCCCAAATCGAATTGTGGATTGAAAAGGACTCGGGGAAATATCCGGTCGGGGTCTATACCCTTCCAAAGCATCTCGATGAAAAGGTCGCTCGCCTACAATTGAAAACACTCAATGCGGTGCTGACGACCCTGACCTCAGAGCAGGCCGCTTATATCGGAGTGGCTCAGGAAGGCCCCTTTAAGCCGGATCACTATCGCTACTAAGGATAGGATCCAGGCTCTCTTTGGGATCCACGATGATCGTGGATCCCAAAGGTGGATAGAGACCCACCACCCCATTGCTGACACGGCCAACATCAGGCGGTGTCCCCCTCAATTTAGGAATGATCCGATGCCAGCAGCCAGCACCAACCCGATCTTCAGCATGGAATTTTTTCCGCCGCGAACGCCGGAGGCCGAAGCTTCCCTTGCCGGCGTCATCGAACGGCTTGCTCCCTTAAAGCCCAGATTTTGCTCCGTCACTTTCGGAGCGGCGGGTTCCACCCGTGAGAAAACCTTCGAGACAGTCCTTACCCTTCAGTCGCTGGGGCTTGAAGGGGCCCCCCACCTTTCCTGTATCGCCTCCACAAGGGACAATATTCGGGACGTCCTCATGGCCTACCAAGCGGCGGATATCCGACATATCGTAGCCCTTCGAGGCGACATGCCCTCCGGCATGCTCTCAGCCGGTGAATTTCGCTATGCGAATGAACTGGTCGCCTTTATTCGTGAAGAAACCCAAGATCACTTCCACATTGAAGTGGCCGCCTACCCTGAGATGCATCCTCAGGCCCCGAATTTTCGGACGGATCTTCAAAATTTCAAGCGCAAAGTCGACGCCGGCGCTAATAGCGCTATCACTCAGTACTTCTTTAACCCAGAGGCCTACTTCCGATTTCTTGATGATTGCGAAAAGACTGGAATCGATATTCCCATCGTCCCAGGCATCATGCCGATCACCAACCACACCCAGATCGCCCGCTTCTCCGAGATGTGCGGGGCCGATATTCCGCGCTGGATCCGAAAGCGCCTAGAGCAGCTCGGAGATGACCGCGAGGGGATTAGAGCCTTTGGCCTTGAAGTCATTTCGGACCTTTGTCGGCGACTACTGGAGGAAGGTGCTCCAGGCCTTCATTTTTATACCCTCAACCAATCAGAAGCGGTTCTCGGCATCTACCGAAACCTTGGGATGACCATTCCCCCCTCTTAAACCTGTGATACCTTAGGCCCCCATCCTGGCACCCCATCGTGTCATCCCATTGACGTTAAATAACGAGGTTTCCATGAGCCTTCTTGATTTTGTGTCCGATATCGGCCAAGCGCTTTTTAATAGCGAAGAGCACGCCGCAGAAAAAATCCAGCAGCACATCCTCGCTGATAATCCTGGGATAGAGAATCTCGGCGTACTCTTTCAGAAAGGCTTCGTCACCCTCACGGGCACCAGCAAGAGTTGGGAAGCGGTTGAAAAGGCGATCCTGATGGCGGGTAACGTCAAAGGCGTGGGCAAAGTCATCAGCAACATCGACGTGAGTGAGAGCCAGGATCTCGCACCCGGTGAACTCGGGGGCTCCGGCAACAGCCAGTATTACGTGATTAAATCAGGGGATACCCTTTCAGCGATCGCGAAACAGTTTCTTGGTGATGCCTCGAAATATCCGGCGATCTTTGAAGCCAACCGGGAGGTCATTAAACACCCCGACAAGATATTTCCTGGGCAAAAAATCAGAATCCCTGTCTAACCTCGGGGGTTTAATAGCCCCCCTTGCAATCTGATGCCGAACAATCAAGACCTAGCAGAGCGCGATCTAAAGGTCCTCTGGCACCCCTGCACCCAGATGAAGGACCACGAACAGTGGCCTCCGATCCCCATCCGGCGGGCCTTTGGGGTTTGGCTTGAGGACTTTGAAGGAACGCGCTATCTCGATGCCATCAGTTCCTGGTGGGTCAACCTCTTTGGCCATGC
>CAILMG010000145.1 GCA_903835265.1 uncultured Methylococcus sp. | reverse complement strand
GCCGCGGCGCTTGAAGGTTTCAGTCGTATCCTGAATGACGTACCTCAACCGATGCGTAAAAGTTTGACCTACGATCAGGGCAAGGAAATGAGTGAGCATAAGCAGCTCTCAGAGAGGACGGGGGTTGCGGTGTTCTTTGCAGACCCTCACAGCCCCTGGCAGCGAGGTTCGAATGAGAACACCAACGGGCTTCTCCGTCAGTACCTCCCAAAGGGCACCGACCTGACGGGATTCACCCAAAATGACCTGAATGCGATTCCTTGGCAGATGAACAATCGACCTCGAAAAGTTCATGGGTTTCGAGCCCCGCTTCAGGTCTACAATGAAATGCTGCAGTTGGCTCAAATGCCGACGCAGGGATGTCACTAACCCAGTGTTGCGGTTGAAACTTGAAACCGCCATCCTTATAAGTGCTTTTAAGGCAAAATCAAAGGGCAGCCTCTAATAGGCCCACCAGGGTCCAGGCCCCCACATCCCCCAATTCATTGAGGCATTGGCATTCATCTGTGCGGCCATCCGCTGCTCATCGGCAATCTCCCTTTGGAGTGCGAACTGCTGATAGTGCTGATAGGCCTCTTCATTACCCCAGTAGAGACATTTGCAGGTCGTGGCATCGGCATAGACGTAGTAGACCTTGCCATCTTTTTGGTGGGGGACAATTTGATGTTGGGTCAGGGTCTGGACATGAGCCATCTGATCCGGAGTATCGGCTAATTTGATCTGAAAGCCCGCGGCCGCAAGAAGTTCTTCCGTCTTGACGGCCTTTTCAGCTTCCATGCCGGCACAAGCCGCTAATGAAAGACAGCCCACTAAGAGAGACAGAGACTGGATGGAACGAGCGTGGTATCGATGGTAAAAAAACATCTAATGGGTCCCCTTCATCAAACGAATTATTAAGTTGATGCAATAGAGTGCATCATACCTTGGCGGGTCAAGGATCAGCCACTCATCCTTTGGCCTAAAGCATTGAAATCGCCTCACGAAGGGTTTTAACGGGAAGCACCTCCAAGCCTTGCGGTCCTTCACGGGGGACGTTTTTGAAGGGTGCCAGAGCATGAGAAAAGCCATGTTTAGCGGCTTC
Source organism: uncultured Methylococcus sp. (assembly GCA_903835265.1). Classification (GTDB taxonomy): domain Bacteria; phylum Pseudomonadota; class Gammaproteobacteria; order Methylococcales; family Methylococcaceae; genus UBA6136. The sequence continues at coordinate 6,814 of CAILMG010000145.1, read as the reverse complement.
GCGGAGACGTTCTTCACCATTTTGAACCGGCCGCACCTCACCATTGAGACCCAGCTCTCCAAAAACCACCCAATGGTGAGGAATCGGCTTATCACGAAAACTAGAAACCACCGCTAAGGCGACCGCTAGATCTCCTGCGGTTTCACTCAAACGGAGCCCACCAACTAAATTGACGAAAACATCATGGCCAAGAATAGGGATTCCACCATGGCGATGAAGAATGGCCAACAACATGGCGAGCCGATTATTGTCCATCCCAACGGCAACACGGCGCGGGTTGGCCTGATGGGATTCATCAACCAAGGCCTGAACTTCGACCAACATCGGACGACTGCCCTCTCGCATCACCATCACGCCACTTCCTGGCGCCGCTTCATCACCTCGGGATAAGAAGATGGCTGAAGGGTTTTTAACTTCCTTGAGGCCGGTTTCCGTCATGGCAAAAACGCCCAGCTCATTGACTGCGCCAAAGCGATTTTTAAATGCCCGAATGACCCTGAATCGACTGCTACTATCACCCTCAAAATAGAGCACGGTGTCGACCATATGTTCAAGGACTCTTGGGCCTGCAAGAGCACCCTCCTTGGTCACATGGCCGACTAGAAAGACGGTCGTTTGGGTTTCTTTGGCGAGTCGAACCAGATGTTGGGCGGATTCTCTCACCTGCGCTACGGATCCTGGGGCTGATTGAAGCTGCCCGCTATAAGTTGTTTGGATGGAATCCACCACGAGAAAATCGGGATGATGTTGTTGAACCGCATCGAGGATCCGCTCTAGTTCTGTTTCAGCGAGGATAAGAATATGATCTCCCGACAGGCCGAGTCTTTTAGCGCGGAGGCTGACCTGACTGATTGATTCTTCACCGGTGATATAGAGGACAGATCGGTGTTGACTGAGCGCTGCCGCAGTTTGTAATAGAAGAGTCGACTTCCCAATGCCAGGGTCACCGCCAATTAAGATGGCTGAACCTGGAACCAGTCCGCCCCCTAATACGCGGTCAAATTCATCAAGACCACAAGGGATTCTAACGATGGATTCGGCAGCGACGCTTGATAGGGAGACGGCCGTTCGCTCTGAAGACGCCCCCGCATAGCCCTCAAAGCGAGCACCGAAAACGCCGGGCCGATCTTCAAGGCTTTCAACCAACGTATTCCAGCCAAGACATGCAGGGCATTGTCCTGCCCACTTAGATTGAGCATGACCACATTCGGTACAACGATGAATCCGTTTGGGATCTTTGCCCTTATTCACAGACATGGTTTTCTGCTGATGAGGAGGGCATTCACTTCGAATCGGTCGCTCACGGTCGTCAACCCAAACCCAAGGGTTTGCATCGAATCAATCGAGGGCTTCAGCCGCATGCGGTGTTCATCGGATTCATCACTCAAAAGGTGAACCACCCATTGCTCCAAAAGGTCCGGTCGATTGATCTCACGAAAAACCCTAAAGTAGCCACGCACTTCATCCTGAATGGTTTTCAGGTGCTCAGCAGGGTCATCAACGCCATAACGATCGCCATTGACGAACCATCCTTTGGGTTTGAGAACGCGTAAAACTTCCTTCAACACTTCCCGCCGATATCCTTCTAAGAAGTTATGAAAGGTGTAAGCACTTAAAACGAGGTCCATGGATTCACTCGGCAAGTCTTTAAGAGCACTCAGGGCATCGTCTGTTTTAAGTCTCAGTCGTCCTGATGCGACATGTTCTTTTAGATGGGTCTCGGCTTGAACCATCATGGCGGGCGCGTTATCTATTGAGGTCAACGACCCCTCGCCCAATGCAGCAAGGATTAATTGCGTCGTCATGCCGGTTCCAGCCCCAATCTCCATCGCTGAGAGAGAGCGAGGCTCTGGATGTTCCGCTTTGAAAGCGGCAACCGCCATCGCTACTTTTTCGCTCATAACCAACGACAGTGGACAAATCAGTTTGAGGAAATGGTACTCATCGGCGAAGGCGCCATGGAATAAATGTTCGGCGCGGAGGGGAGTAAGGGCCGTCATCTTGAGAGGGGCATCATCGGTTTATTGGGATGATAAGCGGTAGATGACGCCGGCCATGTCATCTGAAATGAGAACAGAGCCGTCCCCTAATTCAAGAAAATCGACAGGTCGACCATAAAACTCCCCATGGGGACCTAACCATCCGGTCACCAAGGGGATTTCCACAAGAGGCTTTCTGTGGGCATCGAGCGTGACGACCGTGACCTGATACCCCGATGGCTGGCTTCGATTCCAAGAACCATGTTGAGCGATCATGACTTGATGATGATAGGGTTTGGGGAAACTTTGCCCCTGATAAAAATGGAGACCCAGCGGCGCCACATGAGCCTTAAACTCAAAGACCGGAGGGGTCGATTTTTGGCAGTCATTGGGACGCCCTTCATCCGGATCGAGGACGTCTTTTCCAAAGCAATGCGGAAACCCAAAATCGAGGCCTTCTTGGGTCAGGTGATTGAGTTCATCGGGGGGGATATCATCGCCAAGTCCATCACGGCCGTTGTCGGTGAACCAGAGATCCTTGGTTTCAGGATCCCAGTCGATCCCCATGCTGTTTCTAATCCCCGTGGCGAGTCGTTCGGGCTGGGTTCCATCAGGATGAATGCGGAGCATGGTTCCATAGCGAGGATCCTTTGGCTCACAGACATTGCAAGGAACGCCGATGGCGAGATAGAGATTGTCCTCCGGCCCTTTTTTTAAAATCTTGTAGGCATGGTGGGATTCATGGGGGAGATCTTGGAAAACTACCCTACCGGGGTTCTTCTCGAAACCCGGTTGGCGCAGAGGGCCAAATCGGGTCACACGTGATATTTCGGCAACAAAAAGCCCATCATCCACCACCGCGACGCCATTGGGTTCATCAAGCCCTTTCAGAAGGACACGCTGTGATTCAGCAACGCCATCTCCATCATGATCTTGAACGGCATAGACGACCCCTTCATCCTGTGATCCGACATAAATGGTTCCATCCGGCCCAAGCGCCATGGTTCTTGCTCTTGGAACATGATCGGCGAATAGGGAGATCTTGAAACCATCCGGAACTTTGAGGTGACTAGTTCCGTGGACGAGCGGTGGCTTCTGCTGAGTACAGGAGAAGAGAATGCTCAACGCGAGGGGGACAATAAGCCGCTTCATGGGGGACAAATCGACGCGAGTAAACTTGATTTTTGATGCATAGTTCCCAATTATGGCATTGAACCCTTCCTTATTGGAGCCGACTTTTATGCGAATTTTGCTATTTCTCCTGACCAATGGTGCCGTCCTCCTGTTGATTAGCCTCCTCTTCCACGTCTTAGGCTTGGGGCAATTTTTTCAAAGCCGCGGCGTCCCTTTGAGTTTGGATGGCCTCCTCCTCTCATCGGCGGTCATTGGCATGAGTGGATCCTTCGTTTCTCTACTCCTCTCAAAATGGATGGCTAAAAAATCCATGGGGGTTCATGTCATCCTAAACCCATCGAATGCGACCGAAGACTGGTTGGTAAGAACCGTTGAAGCCCAAGCTCGAACCCTTGGCATTGGGATGCCGGAAGTGGGTATCTTCATGGCGCCTGAACCGAATGCATTTGCGACCGGGATGAGCCGCAACCATGCCTTGGTCGCGGTCAGCACAGGCCTCCTCGAAAGAATGCAGGCTGAAGAGGTCGAAGCCGTATTGGGCCATGAGATGAGTCATGTCGCCAATGGCGATATGGTCACCATGGGCTTACTCCAAGGCATCGTCAACACCTTTGTGTATTTCTTCGCATCGATCGCCGGCATGGTGGTTGATCGAATGTTGCTGCGCTCTAACGATGATCGGAGTGGCGGTTATGGCCCAGCCTACTATGTGACTCAGATGGTGGCGCAAATCGTCTTATCGATCCTCGCCTCAATGATTGTGATGTGGTTTTCAAGGCATCGCGAGTATCGAGCCGATGAGGGTGGCGCTCATCTTGCCGGAACGCAGAAGATGATTGGTGCACTCAAAGCGCTGCAGCGTGCCCACGAACCACAAGATCTCCCGGGTGAAATGGCCGCTTTTGGCATCAGTGGCCATCGCGGTGGGACGTTCGGGCAGCTTTTCCTCAGCCATCCCCCCCTTGAAGAACGGATCGCGGCCCTCGAATCTCGTCCTCAATAATGGAGGTGTTGCGAAGACCAGAACGGGGTTTTGAATGACCATAAAGAGCCATCACGAAGGATCCAACGGGGCCGAGGTTTATCGCCTCCGTCAGTTTGGAATCATCCGTATTCAAGGGGAGGATGCTGGCGTCTTCCTTCAGGGGCAAACCACGACTGATGTTGTTGCACTCAAACCAGGCGAGACCATCGCAGGGGCCTTTTTGACACCTAAAGGACGGGTCTTAGCTAATTTTAGACTCAGCCATGACTCTGAAGGGTACGCCCTTTTGGTGCCAATTGATCGCCTAAAGCTTCTTGAAAAGCGCCTTAAGATGTTCATCCTCAGATCGAGGGTCCATCTTCAATGCCACGACGACCCCCAGGGGCTTTGCTGGCATCAAGGGCCTCTTGTGGAACTGTCCACCCTTCCGAGATTTACATTGAGTGAGAGGGACGCAGTGACCCCTTTTTCATCGAAAGAAGCGGCGCTTGGCTCTATCGATGCTGATCAGGCCTTCATGCTTTCAGACATTCGAAGGGGGTTCGCTTGGATTACCGAAGAAAGCCAAGAGAATTATCTTCCCCAAATGCTCAATTTGGACGAAATGGGGGGCATCAGCTACCAAAAAGGATGCTACACGGGGCAGGAAATCGTTGCGAGAACCCATTTCCTCGGGCAATTGAAACGGCGATTATTCCGCTTTTCTTTTGAAAACGGGCATCCCTTAACGATCGGAACGCCGCTTTATCTCGCCTTAGGCGAGGCGACAGACCCTATAGGGACAATCGTCAACGTGGCGCCTGACTTTGAAGGTCGCTTCGAGTGTCTCGCCGTGGTACAGATCGACAAGGTGTCTGAATCAATCAGGGGCCAAGGACCTCATGGCCCCTTATTAGTGAGGTGCGATCTTCCCACTCAGAACGATTAAACCCAGGTAATAATCATCCATAACGAAGGCGCCCGAAATAGGGATGGACGCCATGGGTTATGAGAAGCAAATCCTCCAAACTCAGGGTTTGAATTCTAAGGAGAGTGGTTTGATCGAGATGAGAGACTCTTCAGCACTTTTTGAGCCGCCAACAACGTCTCAGCAATCACCTGATCATCATGGGCTATAGAGACGAACCCCGCCTCAAAAGCTGAAGGAGCCAGATAAACGCCCTCTTTCAGCATGCCATGGAAGAACCGTTTGAAGCGATCAATATCGGCCGACATCACCTCATCAAATCGGGTGATCTTCTCGCACGGAGAAAAATAAACACCAAACATCCCCCCTACCGCGTGAGTCGAAAATGGAATGCCGGCCGCCATCGCTAGGGTTTTAAGGCCTTCAACGAGATTCCTCGTCTTTTGACTCAGATCATCAAAGAACCCAGGCACAGAAATAAGGTCGAGGGTTTTAAGACCGGCCGCCATCGCAACCGGATTCCCAGAGAGGGTCCCCGCTTGATAGACCGGACCTAAAGGCGCGAGATGTGACATGACCTCGCGGCGGCCACCGAAAGCACCCACCGGCATTCCGCCCCCAATGACTTTTCCAAGCGTGGTCAAATCTGGACGAATCTTATAAAGGCTCTGAGCCCCACCTAAGGCCACCCTGAAACCCGTCATCACCTCATCAAAGATCAATAGGGATCCCGCCTCATCACAGACCGCGCGAAGCGTTTCAAGAAAACCAGGGACAGGGGGGACGCAGTTCATGTTGCCCGCAACCGGTTCGACGATCACAGCAGCAATCTGATGGCCACAGTCCCGAAAGAGTTGCTGGATAGCGGCAGCATCGTTGTAGGGTAAAGTCAGCGTATAAGCTGCCAATGCGGCAGGGACACCCGGTGAACTGGGTACCCCTAACGTCAACGCGCCGGAACCTGCTTTGACCAGGAGAGCATCTGAATGGCCATGGTAACAGCCTTCAAATTTCACAATCAGATCCCTACCGGTATAACCCCGTGCAAGTCGGATGGCGCTCATGGTGGCTTCCGTCCCAGAGCTGACCATACGAACCATGTCCATAGAGGGCACCAAACTACGAATGCGTTCAGCCATCGTGGTTTCGATCTTCGTCGGGGCGCCAAAACTCAGTCCCCGATCAACCGCAGCATGGACCGCCTGAAGCACTTCTGGATGGGCGTGGCCCAAAATCATAGGCCCCCAGGAGCCCACATAGTCGATGTAACGTCGCCCTTCTTCATCATAAAGGTAAGGCCCTTGCGCTTTATGAATGAAGCAGGGAGACCCACCGACGCCCTTGAAAGCTCTGACGGGTGAATTGACCCCCCCTGGAATGACCCCAAGAGCGGCATCGAATAAGGATTGGTTATTCATAGGTCTTAGGCTTTAGGAAGAGTGACACCACGTTGACCCTGATATTTACCGCCGCGATCGCGATACGAGGTCTCGCAGACTTCATCAGCGCCGATAAAGAGCATCTGAGCCACACCCTCATTGGCGTAGATTTTTGCTGGGAGAGGCGTCGTGTTTGAAAATTCCAAGGTCACATGCCCCTCCCACTCGGGTTCAAGGGGCGTCACATTGACAATGATCCCGCAGCGCGCGTAGGTGCTTTTGCCAAGACAGATGACCAGGACCTCTCTAGGGATACGGAAATATTCAACCGTTCTAGCCAGTGCGAAGGAGTTTGGCGGAATGATGCAGACATCCTGTTGGACGTCGACAAAACTGCTGGCATCAAAGGCTTTAGGATCAACAATCGCTG
>CAILMG010000144.1 GCA_903835265.1 uncultured Methylococcus sp. | reverse complement strand
CTCGCCAGCACCGTATTGGCCTCGAACAACTCGGGCAAGCACTTCTTCCGGCGTCAGGACCTGAATAGCACGCAAGGCTTTCGTCTGTTCATCACGAACCGCATCGGCCTCAAAAGAGACCGGCGGCTCCATCGTGGTCAGCGACAGCAGCTGAAAGAGGTGGTTAGGAACCATGTCCCTCAGGGCCCCTGATGTTTCATAGTAAGGGCCGCGCTGACCCACACCGACGGTCTCCGCCGCGGTGATCTGAACGTTATCGATGTAGCGGCGATTCCAGATCGGCTCAAAGATGCTGTTTGCAAAGCGGAGCACCATCAGGTTCTGAACGGTTTCCTTACCGAGGTAGTGATCGATTCTGAAGATTTGCTTTTCCTTCAGAACCTTCTTGACCTCGACGTTGAGTTCCATCGCAGAAGCCAAATCGCGACCGAAAGGCTTTTCGATGATCACTCGGCGCCAGCTATCATGATCCTCTTTGGTCATCCCGGCCGCGCCGAGTTTTTGAATGATGGATCCAAAGAAGCTCGGGGACGTGGCGAGATAATAGAAATGGTTGTTGCTGATTCTCTTTTCGGTCTTAATCGATTGGCAATGGGCATCGAGGCGCGCATACAGCCCTTCATCACCGAAGTCGCCGTCAACGTAGGTGATGCGCCCGCCAAACCAGTTAAGAATTTCAAGATCCACCTGATCTTTGGCGTATTCCCGAATGGCGTCCAGCATCCTTTCGTTAAAGACCCCTTCTGCCAGCGGCTTTGATCCAATGCCGACAATGGCAAAGTTGGGTGACAGCAAGCCCGCCTTAGCAAGGTTATAGAGGGCAGGAATCAGCTTGCGTCGGGTCAAATCGCCGGTGGCGCCAAAAATGACCATGACACATGAATCGGAACCTCTATTGGCAACGCTCAGATTTTTAGACTCTCTCGAACTCATATTGACTCCTAAGTCAAGGCGGTAGGTAGAGGGACAGAGGATCTCCATCACCATGGTAGTGGATTACTATTCCTTATCTTGGCGACTCTGGCAACCCCAATAAAGATAAGGGATTTTGTGTTCGTCCTCTTTGAGGGGTCGACTCCGTCTGAGCAAAGCTTCGGCCGTCAGGTTAGGGTCGATGTTTAAGGCGCCAGATCACAGGCCGATGACCCGATTATCGACCAAAGGGCTCCATAGGATATCCGTATTGATGAAGGAAGAGGCGGCCTAAGAGGCGAGAGGCCAGCGGTAGGTTGGCGACTTTGAAGCTATTGAAACCGCGCCAAATCCTTCGCCAGGCCGCCTGCATGGCCTCGGGTCCCTCGAGCGCCTGCAGCGTTTCGAGATAACCTTGGATGGCTCTGAGCGCCCGGGCCGAATGACCCGATGAGAGATTGTCAATGCTGAGGTGCAAGGCAACGATGGCCGGATTGATCTCATGATGACGCAGGATCTCGATGGCGCGGAGGTAATGGGTTCCAAGACCGCTGGTTTCGATGGCAAGATTGAGGCCCAGACATTCCGCGGGATAAATCGATTGGAGGGCGCCCATCGAGAGGAGGGTGCATGGAAAATCGAACGCGGCGTTCAACAGTCGTCGATCTTTTTGGAAGGCTTCAGTCCTAAAATCCTCAAGCTCGATCCCTTCGCTCAGCAGCAGATCTCGATAGACGTTGGGGTGATTCCATGCCGGTTGGCCCTCGCCTAATTCATCGAAGTGAATGCGGATCAAATCACGATCCCAGGGCTTAAGACCCTCGGCGGGTTTCTGGAGCCCCCATAGCCAGGCGCCATCGACCAGAATGGCGGGCGCCAGCTGCAAGAGGACCCAGCGACAAAAGGGTTTGTCGACGGTGATAGGTTTTGGGGGGGCTGGGTGGCGGTCGACCGCCTCCCGGTGCTGCGCTCGTAGCCATTGATCCAAGCCATCCGGGTGGTAGGGTTTCGGTTTGGGCAGCAGTCCGATGCGGGTCCAACGTTCGGTTCGGGCCAGAAGCTGTCCTAGCCAGGCGGCGGCGGCATCCGGTGCTTCAAGCGGCGATTCGGTTTGAAGCAAGGCTCGATAGAGCGCCCGAGCGCCCAGACGGCCTTCTCTTTTGGGTGGGACCTTCGCGGCGGGAGATAGCGATTGAAGGGGCCCAAGCCCAGATCCCCAAGGTCCTTTTGATACGGGAGTTTCAGGGTTCTGGATCCACGAGGCGGTGATGTGGCGCTCCCTCTCTGTGAAGACGCCATACATGGGGCCGCCGAAGTCCATGGCCTGAACGAGTCGCTGGGCCATGGGGCATGCTCTCAGCTGTTGATCCCTGGTCTCAAGGGCCTGGACGAGCGTTTCGGCAGCGGTGGGCCCTTTCTTGAACCAGTCATCGAGTGACTGCTCTTTGAGAAAGACGCGTCCGTGGTAGCCCAAGGCTTCAGGCATCTTCCCTTGGATGATTCTGATCATCGCGTTTCTGGCGGATTCAAACGCACCTTCGCGCGCTGAATCGGGGGTTCCTGAGAGGGCGTTAGAGAGGCTTCTGTAGAGGGCCTCTCCGATCGATACCCGTGCCTCCTCTTGATCATTGAGTGCCGCATCGTGAAGCGCCTGTTCAGCCAAGACCTGGTGCTGGCGTCGGCGCTCAAGATGACTCTCCTCTTCAAACTCCGCTGGGGGTCTTTTGAGGTGCGCGATCGTGAATCCTAGAATGTCTGGAAAGTAGCGGATCGGTGAATGCTGAAAAACGAGGATCGTCAGGGTCATCGCGCATCCTTGAGTCGTCAGGTCCTGAATGAAAAGAGAGGGATATTCAAGACCGTGAACAGGGTCTCCTTGTTGATCGAAGGAGGCTCTAAAAGCATCTCCCGTTGACCTTATGGGGCTCTCAAGGCTTAGGCTATCGATGAAGAGGGGGTGGAGTCGGCAGCGGGAAGCTAAATGTGCCGTGGCCGGTGCGAAAAGGCCTGCCAGCCAGAGTCCCTCCAGCAGAAAGAGGGGAGCCATTCGGGCGCTCTGGTGAGCTGAAAGCGGATTCAATGGGAGCGGTGGCGGCGATTGGCTGATCTTCAGGCGCTGGCTTTCAAGCCACTGCCTGGCCTCTTTTAGAGCCTTAAGCGTCATAGGGTCTCCGGGGAGCCCCATCAATAACTGTCGGCATAGCGTTTGAAGAGGGGTCATCGAGGGGCTCGAGACTTTTGGAAAAGAGTATGGCCGATCACGAGGGCATCCAGTCCTGAACCCAGAAAGACTGCAAAGGCGTCTTCGACCGAATGGACCATGGGTTTTCCCATGATGTTGAAGCTGGTGTTAAGGAGAATAGGGATCTGGGTCTTGGCATAGAAAGCTTCGATCAGGGGATAGAAATCTGGATTTCTGTTTCGGGTCACTGACTGCAGTCGCCCGCTACCATCGATATGGACCACGGCTGGGACCCGATCCCGGACCTCTGGCCGGAACCTTAAGGTACGTTCCATATAAGGGGTGTCTTGGTAGTCCTCAAAATAGTCAGGACCATGGTCGTGAAGGATCGCGGGGGCATAAGGCCTGAATCGTTCGCGAAATTTCACCGATTCGTTGATCTTGTCCATCATGTGAAGGGATCGTGGGTCGGCCAGAATGGATCGATGGCCGAGGGCTCTTGGGCCAAATTCTGCGGCCCCCTGGACCCAGCCAACGATAGACCCTTGGGCGAGAAGATCGGCCGTTTTATGGTAGATCATGGATCCTTCAAGATCTTCGTGGTCAACGCCTGAATAAGCTTTGAATCGCTCAAGGGCATTCTGATCGATGCGGCTTCCAAGGAAGGGCGTCAGGGCGATCTTTCGTGGGGGGTGGTCTCGATGATCCTCGCTGAAGGCCAGCAAAGCGGCCCCGAGCGCGGTGCCATCATCGGCCGGGGCTGAAGGCACATGCAGGGATTCAAAGGGCGTCGCGCTCATGATCTGGCCGTTCATCACGGAATTGAGCGCGCAGCCACCAGCGAGGGTCAGCTGCTTTGAGCCTGTGCGATGGGCGAGGGCATTGAGCAATTGATGGACGATCTCAGTGAAGAACTGCTGGCCTGTAAAGGCGAGATTGGCGGCAGCCTCCGGTGGCTCGTCGGGGTGGCGCCTCCTGCGTTCTAGTTTTTCGAGGGACTTAAAGAAGGCGGCTCTGTCCTGGATCAGCGAAAGACCCTCCACCCTGATCATGGCCCGCAGCCAGCCCATCAGTTCTTCATCCAATTGGCCATAGGAGGCGAGCCCCATCACCTTCCATTCTTCGCCAGCCATCCAGTTGAAACCACACAGTTCGGTCAGCTTCATATAGAGGAAACCGAGGCTTTGAGGACCTCTTGAATGGCTGATGGGCGTCAGCTGCCCCCCTTGATGGTCGAAGAAGGCCAAGGAGCCCTCTTCACCATAGGAATCAATGACGGCACAGGCCGACGCCTCAAAGGGGCTGCCAAAAGCCGCGAGGGCGGCGTGGCAGAGATGGTGGTCATAGTGACGGAAATGGACGGTGGCTCCTTTGTAATCGGCTCTGATGATTCGAGCGAGGTTGAGTCCAACGCGTTTCAGGGCATGGTGCTGCAGCGCCTGCATGTGATTGAGTTCCCAGGTCTCAAGACACGTGGTGAGTTGACGACCCTGGTACCGAAGAATACCTTTTGGGGTGAGCCAGGAGAGGTTTTTGGCCAGATGTTCATACCAGGGCCTTTGGGCCATCCAATTCGTAGCGACGATGAAGCGCGTCGAATGGGGCGCTAACCGCCTCAGAATTCTTGGCAGTTCAAAAGGATTGTCAGGCTCACAGTTGAGGGCGCGTTTGTACTGGAGGGGACGTTCTAGAGCCTCTGCAAAAAGCACGTCACCGCGTTCATTGATGATCGCTAGAGCGGGATCGTGGTAGGTGGCGCCGAGACCCAGGTAAATGGTTGGGGCACTTTTGTGGCCTTTCTCGGTCATTGTGAAGACTCTAGCTGATCGTCGATGGTGGCGGCTCGGCTTATTTTCCTTAGGAATTCTCTCATTGCTTTCGACCGCTATGAAACCTAAAAGGTTCGTCTTGCCCTGGTGGATCGGTTTTAGCGTGTCGCTGCTGTTACCGATGACCTTTCTTGTTTTTCTTCTTTCAGGGCCGCACAGTCCCTGGTCGGCGGTCGCTTTTACGCTCCCCGTCTGGGCCTTGATCGGATGGGATTATCGGGCAAAAAGCGAAACCCGATGGATGCCTTCCAGGGCGCCACACTGGTTCTTTGATGGTCTTCTCTACCTTCTTGTCCTGCTGCAGATTCTCAATCTTCTGGCGATGGGCATGATGCTCGGTGATATCCACTGGGGTGGACTTTATAACAACGCCACTGGTTTTTTGAATTTGGTGGTTTTGAGAATCCTCGGTGGGACCACCCTTTGCTGTTCAGTGATCGCCCCGGCGCATGAACTCATTCACCGCCGCGCTCGCGGGCAGCATTTATTAGGTCGTCTTATGCTCCT
>CAILMG010000143.1 GCA_903835265.1 uncultured Methylococcus sp. | reverse complement strand
GGAGACCCCTCATACAGAAGACAAAGAGATTACCATCAATAAGACAGAAGAGTGGTTCATCTTCTGCCGCGCAAAATTTCAACAGGGCGAGAAAATTTTCTCAATCACTTTTAATGAACTCCACACCGATACTATGTCATCCATTTTAAATCTATAGCTTACTTTTTCTCATCCACGGCATCCTGCGATTATTCTGGCGGACCTAGTCTCTAAACTAGATTTACAAAAAAGTCCATGTCACCACGATTGACAGGCATCGCAACATGGACTGAATATCAGCACTAGGAAGTAGGACATTCAAAGAACATCCTCGGCGAAGAATGTATTGGTTTTATCCCCAGCGAACTATCCGTAATTTTACCTATTCGAATGCATTCACTCCATAATGACCCTCCACATGTCATTAACTCAACCCATCATCATTGATTGAATTCAAATGACATCATACCCTTCCCACTTCTCAGCGAAGGATACGTTCTGGTTGAAACGAGCTCTCGAACTTGCTGAAAGAGCGGAGCGGCTGGGCGAGGTTCCGGTTGGTGCCTTGATCACCTTGAAGGATGAAATCATCGGAGAAGGCTTCAACAATCCCATCACAGACCACGACCCAACGGCCCACGCCGAAATCGTTGCGATGCGAGCAGCAGGCCAATCATTAAAGAACTACCGACTGGTTGGCGCGACCCTCTATGTCACCTTGGAGCCTTGTGTGATGTGCATGGGGGCCATGAGCCATGCCCGCATAGAGCGCGTGGTCTATGGGGCGCCTGACCCCAAGCGCGGCGCGGCAGGAAGTGCACTGAAACTTCAGGATGCGGACTTTTTAAACCATCGAATCGAGGTTCACGGAGGACTACTCGAAATGGAATGCGGTCATCAACTAAGGCGCTTCTTTCGTGAGAAACGCTGAACTATCCTTAAAGTTAACGAACGCCCCGACCATCACTCCATGAGAGCGTATGCAGCTTCACCAGGGTCTCTGGATCCGATATGAGACTCCGCTTCTCAGGCCCTGTAAGCTTTTCTGGACCGTCTTCAATCAGCTCATAGACCAGCGCTCGCAACTGATGTCGTTGGCGCTTTTTAACCGGCCGATTAGGCAATAGCGCCAAATGCAGTGCGCAGACCCCGGGATCTTCAATATTGCGAACTTCTCCCGTCTCGCGCCGTCCCGCTTTCTGAGCTTCCAGCATTTGGAGATTCTCGCTAAGGAGCGTCAGAACTCTCGGCTCTTTGCTCTCCTCAGGGGTCAAAAAAAGCCCCATTTTCCGGGTGACGATGCCGACCCAGGCACTGCTCGATAACATCGAGAGCGGGATTGATAAGACAAGTCCCCCTAATACGGGAACCAGCCACAGAAAGAATCCTGGTACATGCTCATAGCTGATCCAACCCGCTAAAAGACCAATCACGGTATGCTCACCATGCGCTTGAATCGCCTCCCAAAGACTCAGCCGATGATCGTCCCGGTTCTGAGGGGGCCAGCCGACACTACGGCGCATCAGAATAGCCACCACAAACTTACTCTGATAGATCATCAGAACCGGCGCCGTTAGCATCGAGAAGATGCTTTCAAGAAACACTGAAAGGGTCGCTCTAAAGACCCCACCATAAAGCTTCAAGCGGCGCCAATGAAGAACCCCTAAAACGAGACTCCAAATCTTGGGGAGGAAGAGCATGGCCAACGTCACCAAAAGGACGGTCGTCATCTCCACAGCATAAGATTCAGGCCACACGGGGAACAAGTTGTCACCAAAAAAATAGACCGGCATGGTCTGACTTTTGACGTACGCTTCAAAACCCGTGAGGACTAAAAACAAGAACCAAAGGGGTGATGAGACATAGGACATGATACCCATCAAAAAATAGAGCCTACCGAGACTCGAAAAGCCCTTAGCGAAGACTAGGCGAAGATGTTGGAGGTTCCCTTGACACCAGCGCCGGTCGCGCTTGGCGTAATCAATCAATGTCGGTGGCAGTTCCTCATAGCTCCCTTTGAGTTCTGGGGCAATCCAGACCTCCCAGCCGGCCTGACGAAGCAAGGCTGCCTCCACCGTGTCGTGACTAAAAATCTCACCCCCAAACGGTTCCCGGCCAGGCAATTTCGGTAACCCACAGTGGGCCACAAAGGGGGCAATACGGATGATCGCGTTATGCCCCCAATAACCACTCCCCGAGAGCTGCCAGTAATTAATGCCCCAGATGAAGATATCGCCATAAAAGCTACTAGCAAACTGAAGGATCCTGGAAAACAGGGAATGCTGGTTCGCCGGCAACGGCGGGGACTGAATCAGTGCCACACCTGGATGAGCATCCATCAGATCCGCCATCTTGACCAGTGTTTCACCCGCCATGATGCTATCGGCATCAAGAACGATCATGTACCGGTAGCGGCCACCCCAACGGTGGCAGAATTCTTCAAGGTTACCGCTCTTCCGCGCGATGTTACGCTCCCGATTCCGGTAGAAAATGCGTCCATGCGCATGGAAGTCCAAACACATCTGGTACCAATTCGCTTCCTCCTGCATCCAGCCTTCAGGATCGCGGGTATCACTGAGGATAAAAAGCTCAAAACGGTCACTCTGCCCGGTCTCTTCGAGGGATTGCCAAATCGCCCGAAGCCCAGCCGTCACCCGAGTCGGATCTTCGTTGTAGATCGGCATCACAAGAGCCGTCTTTTGAGGCCCCTCATCGGCTATAGGATGCGGCGCCAGTCGACCAATAGAGAGTCGATCCCCCCCACGCAAGAGCACCCAGAAACCTAGGGTAGCGGTCCAAAAAGACGTACTCACCCACAGAATCAAGAGGGTGTAGAGAACCAACAGCAAGAGTTCCGTGGGTGTGATGCCGTTCTGAAGAAAAGCACTGGTGATCATGACCATGGCCAGAAGGGTCGTCAGGCCGACCAGGACCAGAAAGAGGATTCGTCTGGCGGTAATCGTTCCTGGAGTCAGCTTCTTGGCTGCTGAAGACATGCGAATAGATCCTGAATCAGCGATCGGTGGATTGAAACAGCCAAAAATCAAGGGGGACCGGGAGCATCTCTAGGGGTGATTCCGGCGGGGTCGACTGAGGCAGCTGCCCTGACAAGGATTCACGCAACTGGCGAGTGGTATCGTCATGCCGAAACAGCGTATCAGCGGAGATATCAGGGGCCATCAAGAACGCTGCCCGCGCAGCGGCTAGGGGATAGGGATCATTGGAGGGCGGAAGCCCAAAGGCGGCCGCTAAGGCATGATCGAAACGCCTTTGGGCTTCTTCAAGCGCCCGCCTAAGAAGTTCTTCTGGGTGGGCCCTACTGACCAGGCGTCGCCCCCGACTGAGACAATCGGCCGAGAGACTGTCGATCAGGACCTCATCCGACAGCCCTAGAGCATGCCAGTACTCTCGGACCCGCGCAAGAACAGCATCAGCGACTCCCTCATCCTCCATCATCACCTGGTTCACGGCGTATTCCACTGATAAACCCAAGACTCGGTCAGGATATCCTTGCCTGATTTTAGGATCGCTCGAAGCTCGGTGGGATTACGCCCTTTTTCAGGCTCAAGATCAAAGCTCAACCGCCAGGTTCCTTGTGCCTCGTTCTTTTGAACGACGACATCCGTAACCTTGCCCACAGCGCTCACCTCCGCCTCTACCTTTGCCTTAGGGCTCATCAGCTTCAGCATCGGGCTGGTGAAATCAACCACAAACTTTCTTCGGTTGGTTTTGCCTCCGGCCGATCCAACCCGCGTCGAGACCACTTTGCCGCCACTCGGCGCGGTGAATTCATTCGTCACAAAGTGC
>CAILMG010000142.1 GCA_903835265.1 uncultured Methylococcus sp. | reverse complement strand
GGCGGCGGGCATCAGTACAATAGGGCCTTTATTGGCACTTATTATACATAACAATGACCGAAAGCAAGCGGACCGGCATTTACTTGCCTGTCGAACTCATCGAGCGGATGAAGGCAGTGGCCCAAGGGCGAAAAGTCTCCGAGATGGTCCGCGAGGCCAGCATTCAATGGCTGAAGGTTCAGGAGAAAAGCTGATATTTTCATAGATTAAGTGCAGATTTCGGCGAACAGTTACGAGCCCTTTCGGTTCACAAGCTGAAAGATCCATGTAACACTTACCCTATTAAAGTTTTGCTCGCCCACTGAATGCTCCGTTACTTTTTGGCCCCTAAACGTTTGTGTTGGCTTTTCCTCATGATCGGAGCGCCCGTTCATGCGGATGTCTACAAGATGGTCGGTCGAAACGGCCAGGTGATCTTTACCGATAAGCCAAGGGGGGCCGGTTACCAGCTGGTCATTAAATCAAACCACCCGGCGCAACTCCCCCCGGCCGCCGCGCCTGTCAGTCACCCTCGCGGGCCTTCGGGCGAGATTATCCTTGGGAATGGGCCGCGCCCAATTCCAGCGCAGTCCCCCCGAATGGGGGCGCGGCTTGAGCGAGGGCCCCGTCAACTCCAGTATGCCCGTCTGGTTGAGCGGGCAGCCGAGGCTCATGGCCTTGATCCTTGGCTCCTAGACGCCGTGATTCAGGCAGAATCTTCTTATAACCCTCAAGCGGTCTCCCACAAGGGGGCGATGGGTCTCATGCAGTTAATGCCGGGGACCGCGGAGCGTTACGGTGTTCGTGACCCCTATGATCCTGAACAGAATATATTGGGTGGTGCGCGCTACCTTCGGGATCTGATGGGGATGTTCGGGTCCGATGTGCGTCTGGCCGTCGCTGCTTATAACGCGGGGGAAGGCAATGTCATGAAGTATGGCAATCAGGTTCCCCCTTTCACTGAAACGCAGGGCTACGTCTCCAAGGTTCTTGGTTTTTATCGGCGGACCAATTGATGATGGCTTAGATGGAGGACTTGTCTTAAGAACTAAGGCAAGATCATGCCAAATTGGTTGAGTAGTCTCGTGAGTGCAATCAGGGGGAGTCCTATGAGGCCGGTTGGGTCCTCGCTTTCGATACGCTCCATGAGTGTAATCCCATAACCCTCTGCCTTAAAGCTTCCGGCGCAATCATTGGGTGTTTCGCGATCGAGATACCGGAGGATCATGTCTTCTGTGAGGATTCTAAAGGTGACCCGGGTGACATCCAGGGCCGTTTTGGTGTCCATGGACGCGGCATTGGTCATCGCCAAACCGGTATAGAACGTCAGCGTCTCACCGGAGGCAGATTGCAGTTGTTGAAGGGCCTTTTCAGGGGTTCCGGGTTTTCCGATGAGGGTCTTTCCAAGAGAAGCGACTTGATCAGATCCAATGATCAAGCCATCGGTGCGTCCTAAGGCCCCAGCCTCTGATTTTAGGATGGAGAGCCTGACGGCAAGGGCCTCTGGAGATTCTAAAGGCAGGGGAGTTTCATCGACCTCGGGCGCCATGATCTCGAAAGGAACGCCCAGTCGTTCCAGGAGCATTCTTCGGTAAGGCGATGTCGAGGCGAGAATCAGGCGGTGGGGGTGGGTCTTTAGAGGCTTCATGGCGGTGTTTTCTTCTTTTGACACGATTTAGGGTTTAACGCTATCATTGTCCGATTATGCCTGAGCGTTTGCCGGACGTTATTGACCCCATGGGTTTCGCTGAAAAGCGACGCCATCTTAAGGGCGTGATTCCCGTTCACAAACTTGATCGCCTTGCGGAATTCTTGATGAAGACCGAAGGGGAGGTCAAGGTTGACCTGACATTCACTCGGCAAGGGCGCACGGCAACCATCGTGGGTCAGGTTACAGCTGATTTGACGCTGCAATGTCAGCGTTGTCTGGGTCCCATTTCTTGGCCCGTGGCTTGCGAGGTACATCTTGGAATCGTCAATTCCTTGGATGCCGCCATGCAGTTGTCCGATGAGATGGAGCCTTTGTTGGTGACGCCTGATGCAGAGATGCCGTTGGCTGATATAGTTCAGGATGAGCTGATTTTGGCGGTTCCCGCTATACCTCAGCACACCGACTGTCGAATGCCTACGCCCGCTGATCCGGTGCCCGAAAGACCCAATCCATTTGCCGATTTGGCGCAACTCAAATCGAAACGATCTATCCAGGAGTAAATCATGGCCGTTCAACAAAACCGCAAGACCCGATCCAAGCGTGACATGCGCCGTTCACATGACGCATTGACGGGCGCGACCCTATCCATTGAGCCGACAACCGGTGAAACCCATCGTCGTCATCACGTTAGTGCAGATGGTTTTTATCGTGGCCGCAAGGTCATTGCTACGAAGGTTGAGGAAGTCAGCGAGGAATAAGTCGTCGCCGACGTTTCTTCCCCCCCTCTTTTTCATTCCGATCAATCACGGCCTGACCTATGTCGCGAAAGCTGACGATTGCGCTTGACGCCATGGGCGGCGACCACGGTCCTGAAGTGACCGTTCCTGCAGCCATTGATAGCGTTACCCGCTACCCCAACCTGCATCTTATTTTGGTCGGTGATGAAGCTAGGCTTCGGGCCGAACTCGATCGGGGGCGCTCTGCCTTCGGTGATCGGATCCAAGTGCGCCATGCCTCTGAGATGGTCGAAATGCACGAAACGCCCTCCAAAGCGCTTCGCGGCAAGAAAGATTCGTCCATGCGGGTTGCGATCAACATGGTGAAGGACGGGACGGCTGATGCCTGTGTCAGTGCCGGCAATACCGGCGCGTTGATGGCGATCGCGAAATTCGTCCTGAAAACCATCCCTGGCGTCGATCGTCCCGCGATTATCGCGATGCTACCCTCCAAAACAGGCCATACCCATGTGCTTGATTTGGGCGCGAATGTGGATTGTACTGCCGAGCATCTCTGTCAATTCGCGGTTATGGGCTATGAGTTGGTGAAGGCCGTCGAGAACCATCAACACCCTCGGGTTGGCCTCCTCAATATCGGGGAAGAAGAAATCAAGGGGAATGAGCAGGTGAAGCAGGCTGCCAAGCTCTTGACCGGAACGCATATTAATTTTGTCGGCTTTGTCGAAGGTAACGACATCTTCTCGGGTAATGTCGAGGTGGTCGTGACTGATGGCTTTACGGGGAATGTTGCTTTGAAGGCAATCGAAGGCTTTGCAAAACTCCTCGGTGGTTCGCTCCGCGATGAATTTGGCAGAAATCTTGTCACCAAAGTGCTCGGTCTTTTGGCATTGCCCGTCCTCCGTGCCTTCAAGGGTCGGTTTGATCCTCGGCGCTATAACGGAGCCAGCTTGGTCGGCCTCCGTGGCATCGTGGTCAAAAGCCATGGCAATGCGGATCGGACCTCGGTGGCCAATGCCATCCGTGTGGCCATGCTCGAGGTAGAGATGGGGGTTCCTGATCGCATCGGGCAGCGGGTGGCTGAAGTTTTTGCCGAGGAAAGGATCGCGTGACGCGTTATTCAGCGCTTCTGGGGACGGGGGGCTATTTGCCCGAGCGCATCTTGACCAACGAGGAGATTTCAAGGACCGTTGACACCACTCACGAGTGGATTATGGAACGGACCGGTATCGCCGAACGGCGGATTGCAGGACCCGGTGAAACGGCCTCCAGCATGGGCGAGAAGGCTTCTCGGATGGCGCTTGAGGCGGCAGGCCTGGTGCCTGAAGATATCGATCTCATTATCGTTGGGACGGGGACCCCGGACCGCGTTTTTCCGAGTACAGCCTGTCTCCTTCAGCACCGTCTCGGGATTCGCCAATGTGCCGCCTTTGACGTTCAGGCCGCCTGTTCTGGTTTCATTTTTGCGCTCAGTGTCGCCGATCAATATATCCGGGCAGGGACGGCTCGCCGCGTCCTCGTGGTGGGCAGTGAGCTCAATTCAAGGTTGCTTGACTGGTCTGATCGGTCGACTTGCATCCTTTTCGGTGATGGGGCGGGTGCCGCTGTCCTTGGGGTTTCCGATCGGCCGGGGCTCCTGAGTACCCATATTCATTCCGATGGTCAGTATCAAGATCTCCTTTATGTCCCGAATTCGATCGTGACTGGCGATTCCGGTACGGGCGAGGACGACACCCCTTATATCAAGATGCAAGGCAATGAAGTCTTTAAGGTCGCCGTGAATACCTTAGGCCGGATTGTCGATGAAACCCTTGAGGCGAATGGGCTCCAGAAGTCCGATGTCGATTGGTTAGTGCCTCATCAGGCCAATATTCGCATCATCGCAGCAACCGCTAAGAAACTAAAAATGCCCATGGAGCAGGTCGTTGTGACCGTCGAGCGCCAAGGCAACACCTCGGCCGCATCGATCCCCCTTGCGCTGGATGAGGCCATTCGTGATGGCCGCATTCAGCGGGGTCAAACCGTTCTCATGGAAGCCTTTGGCGGTGGTTTTGCCTGGGGTTCCGCCCTTCTCGTTTATTAAAGTTCATCTTAAGGACCCTGTTCATGAGTCAATCTGATTCAAGGCTCGCCTTCCTGTTTCCAGGACAAGGATCGCAGTCGGTCGGCATGCTGTCCGATTTAGTTCTCGCCAAACCTAGCGTTTTGAGTCTTTTTAGGGAAGCCTCAGAGATTCTTGATATGGACCTGTGGTCCCTCATTGTTGAGGGTCCAGCGGAGCGTCTCAATGCGACGGTGGTCACCCAGCCCGCCATGCTGGTGTCAGGCGTTGCCGTTTATCAAGCCTGGTGTGAGGCATCTGAGATTCGGCCTGCATGGATGGCCGGCCATAGCCTGGGTGAATATACTGCGCTGGTCTGTTCAGGCGCTTTGGCCTTCAAAGATGCGGTGAAGCTGGTTTTAGAGCGTGCACGATTGATGCAGGCTGCCGTTCCTGAAGGTGTCGGGGCTATGGCGGCCATTATTGGTCTTGAGAATGACCGTCTGATCACGGTGTGTGAGGAAGCCTCATCGTCGACCCATCAGGTGTCTGCCGCGAATTTCAACGCCCCCGGACAAGTGGTGATCGCGGGACATCACGAAGCCGTCGTCAAGGCGGCCGAAGGGGCCAAGGCCTGTGGCGCCAAAAAGGTGGTGATGCTGCCAGTGAGCGTTCCCTCCCATTGTCCCTTGATGGCGACTGCCGCCAGCGAGTTCCGAGTGTTTCTCGATGCGACGACGTTCCATGCGCCCAGGATTCCGGTGATCCATAATGTCGATGTTCTTTCCCATAACAGCCCCGAGGATATTCGTGATGCGCTAGAGGCGCAGTTGTGCGGCTCGGTCCGGTGGGTAGAAACGATCAGGGCCATGATCTCTGGTGGGGTTGACCGCTTTATTGAATGTGGTCCCGGCTCCGTCCTCAAAGGGCTTAACAAGCGGATTGTGGCGGATGTGCCCACCGAATCCATTGCGGATCCACTTTCTCTGAATCAGGCTAAAGGACTTTTCCTATGAGTGCTCCACTTGCAATTGTGACCGGCGCCAGCCGGGGTATCGGACGTGCGATCGCCGAGCGGCTGTCGAACGATGGATTTTTTGTGGTGGGCACAGCCACCACGGATGCCGGGGCTTCGGCCATTACCGTCTATCTGGAGGAGGCCGGGCTACCAGGGGTTGGTCGCCTGCTGAATGTCGCCGAACCTCTCGGGATCGAAGCGTTTATCGAGGAGGTGACGGAGGCCTATGGGGTTCCAAAGGTTCTGGTCAACAATGCAGGCATCACCCGTGACAACCTCTTAATGCGGATGAAGGATGAGGAGTGGGATGATATTTTGAGGACCAATCTGACCCCGGTCTTCCGTCTGGCCAAGGCCTGTATGCGCGGCATGATGAAAGCGCGTTATGGTCGTATCGTCAATATCACTTCGGTGGTCGGCGTCACGGGCAATGCGGGTCAAACCAACTACGCGGCCGCTAAGGCGGGCATCATTGGGTTTACCAAATCCTTGGCGAAGGAAGTCGGCTCGCGCGGCATCACCGTGAACAGTGTGGCGCCTGGGTTTATCGATACCGATATGACCCGGGCCTTGTCAGAAGATCAGCGGCAGGGCCTTTTGGGTAACATCCCATTAGCGCGACTCGGTGCTCCCGAGGAAATTGCTGGCGCGGTCAGTTTTCTCTGCTCGGCGGATGCGGGCTATATCACGGGGGAGACACTCCACGTGAATGGTGGGATGTATATGGCATAATGCCGGGGCTGGAGAAGTGCCCCGCCATTTCAACGCCACGAGGTGCCGTGTCAGGGCCGAGTCGCGTTATAATGACCGAAGGTGCTTTGTGGGTCCCAATGAGGCTGTCGGGTGACTCCTTAAGAGAACAGCCCCAGTGCCATTTGGGATCTTGAAGTGCCAGCGGGTGGGTCATTTAGAAAGATAGAAACGCTTGTATTGCCAAGGTTTCAAATTAAAATCACAAACTTCTCGAACGAGATTTAACGACTGAGGATTAAAAATGAGCGATGTAGCAGAGCGTGTTAAAAAGATCGTAACCGAACAGTTGGGCGTGAAGGAGGAAGTAACTAACGAAGCATCCTTCGTCGACGATCTTGGCGCGGACTCGCTGGACACCGTCGAGCTGGTCATGGCCCTTGAAGAAGAATTCGAGTGCGAGATTCCGGACGAAGACGCCGAAAAGATCACCACGGTCCAGCAGGCGATTGACTACATCAATTCTCACGTCTGATCGAAACCCATCCCTTCAACCCCGGCAGACTGACTTGTCTTCCGGGGTTCTTTGGTTTTTGGGTGTTCGACAAAGGATTGGGATAGGATCGTGAGTAAGAGACGAGTGGTTGTGACGGGTTTGGGGGCTGTGTCGCCGGTTGGGCTCACGGTGCCTGAATCATGGGACAGTGTCCTGAACGGCAGAAGTGGCATCAGACCTTTGGAGGTCTTCGATGTCTCAGAATTTTCTACCCGAATTGGTGGTAGCGTCTGGGGTTTCAATATCGCGGATTACATCAGCGATAAGGAAGCTAAAAAGATGGATGCCTTCATCCATTACGGCATGGCCGCTGGTTGCCAGGCCTTTGAACATTCAGGCATTGAGGTGACTGAAGCCAATGCAGACCGCATCGGTGTCGCGATTGGATCCGGCATTGGTGGCATCACAGGCATTGAAAATGGCCACAATGCTTTTCTCAAAGGGGGTCCCCGCAAGATCTCCCCCTTCTTCGTACCCAGCAACATCATCAATATGATTTCTGGGAACCTGTCGATCAAATATGGTCTCAAGGGCCCAAATTTCGCCATTGTGACGGCCTGTACCACCGGAACACACAATATCGGTGAGGCCGCTCGAGTCATTCGCTATGGGGATGCCGACGTGATGGTGGCTGGTGGCGCCGAAATGGCCACATCTCCGACCTCGCTGGGTGGTTTTGCATCGGCGAAGGCTTTATCACGGCGGAATGAGGAGCCATTGCTGGCCAGCCGCCCTTTTGATCGAGATCGCGATGGCTTTGTGCTCAGTGATGGTGCAGGGGTTTTGGTGCTCGAGGAACTCGAACACGCTCGCCGTCGGGGCGCAACCATCTATGCCGAATTGATTGGATTCGGTATGAGTGCGGATGCCTATCACATGACACAGCCCCCCGCAGATGGTGAAGGCGCTGCCCGCTGTATGCAGCACGCCCTGAGGGATGCGGCGATCAATCCGACGGATATCGATTACATCAATGCCCACGGCACCTCAACCCCAGCAGGGGACGTGGCTGAAACCCAAGCGGTGAAGACCGTTCTCGGGGAGCACGCCTACCGGGTTGCGGTCAGTTCGACTAAATCGATGACCGGCCACATGCTGGGTGCAGCGGGCGGTATTGAAGCGATCTTCTCGGTTCTAGCGTTGAAGGAACAGGTCGCGCCGCCGACCATCAACCTCGATCATCCCGATCCTCAATGTGATTTGGACTATATTCCCCATCATGCTCGAGAAATGGCGCTTAAGATCGTGATGTCGAATTCCTTCGGGTTTGGTGGAACCAACGGCACCTTGATCTTCAAACGTTACGACTAGGCCAGGATCTCTATGACTCCGCGCCAGTCATTGTCAACGGTGAGGCGCGGCACACGATGACCACTTGGGTGAATGGTGTCCCTTCGAAGATGATTGATCTTAGGGATCGCGGTTTCCAATATGGTGACGGTGTTTTC
>CAILMG010000141.1 GCA_903835265.1 uncultured Methylococcus sp. | reverse complement strand
CGATTTCGGTGTACAGGAAGTTCATCCAGTAGGTTTCAAATTCTGGTGCGAATGAATCTAGACCAGCGGACCAGCCGTAGACGCCTTCGTACCAACGTACCCACATGTAAAAGACAAAGTAAATGCCGAATGCAAAAGTCAGCCAGGCCTTGTCGAGAAGCGGACGATCCGCTGCGCCAACGCCACTTGCAGTTGTTGCTGCCATGTTAACCTCCAAAACACTTGGTTTTTTAAAGACGGGTCGGTAACTGCCCGAACCCGCCAACACATGCCGGTAATTGCCCGGCACCTCCTTACGACTCGGGTTTTGGTGAAAAATTCCATCTGCCCCTTGTTTTTTTTCATCAAGGAGACTGGCGCTCAAGAAAAACGGTTATCAGGCCTGCGATGGGGGATGCGGGATGTTGGATAATGGCATCAGGTGCGGCGATCAGTCGTTGGGTTCGTTGAGAGAATGATTGAGATTAAGACGGGGGTCCCTTTGACGATGATGTGTGATTGGCTTCGGGTCTTATTATTCGGGGGCTTTCTGCTCCTGGTAGGGCCTTGTTTAGCGGCCGATGGGCGAGTGCATGGGCAGGTCCTTTATGTGCCCGTCTACTCTGAGGTGCCCTATGGTAATAAGCCGGTGACGCTGGACTTGACCGTCACCTTGAGTGTTCGCAATGTTGATCGAAAATCCATGATCAGGATCAGGCGGGTTGATTATTTTGCTGCCGATG
This sequence comes from uncultured Methylococcus sp., assembly GCA_903835265.1. Taxonomy (GTDB): domain Bacteria; phylum Pseudomonadota; class Gammaproteobacteria; order Methylococcales; family Methylococcaceae; genus UBA6136. The sequence continues at coordinate 2,129 of CAILMG010000141.1, read as the reverse complement.
GCGGCTTGCTAAGGTCCTATCTCGACCGGTCGACCGTCTTAAGGCCTTTGGCTGCGGGGGAGTATGTTTTAAGAGAATCGGACCGGCGGGGCGGTATTAGCGCGAGTTTCCTGGTGGAATGGGAGAGTGATGGGCCGGTGTTGCCCCCCGTGGTTGAGGCGGTCATGGTGAATGGCGTCTACAATCAGGGGTTTGCCTTTACGGCACAAGCAAGAGTTCTTGAGGAGCGTCCTTGAGTTCTGAGTGGGGGGATTTGGCTTTCTCCATCATGCCCGTTGGCCAGTTAAGTTGGGTGAGGGCGTTGCCAAAATCGGATGATATGGGGGCATTGAGGGTGACGGGATCTCCCGACGCGGGATGAGGAAGGGTGAGGCTGGAAGCCAGAAGGAGTAGTTGGCGAATGCCCAGTGTTTCCCTGAAAAACCGATTGTGCTGGCCGTCACCGTGTGTGGTATCCCCTAGGATAGGGTGGAAGATGTGTTTGAGGTGGCGGCGGATCTGGTGCTTACGGCCTGTTATCGGGGTCAGTTCCACGAGGGAGTAGCGGGCGGTCGGATAGCGTCCAACGGGATGCGGTAGCGAACTCTTCGCTAGGGTTTTCAGAAGGGTGATCGCTGACTGGGCCGGTTTTAAGGGATCCCTAAGACGATCGGTCATGGGGTCCATTTCTTCCTTTAAAGCGTAATCAATAGTGATCTTCTCTGGGGTGTGCCCCCTCACAATCGCGTGGTAGGTTTTGTGGGTTTTACGTTCCTTGAAACATTCCGTGACTATCCGGGCTGTTTGGGGGTCGAGGGCGAAGACCAGGACCCCTGCGACCGGTTTGTCGAGTCGATGCACCGGATAAACCCGCCTTCGCAGCTGATCTCGAAGGAGGGTCATGGCGTTCAGAGTCTCGTATCGATCGATCTCTGAGCGATGCACCAAGAGGCCTGGCGGCTTGTTAATCACCGCCAGATAATCATCCCTATAAAGGATCTCGAGGGGTGGGGGTCGGTCCATGGCGACGCCTTTTTCAGAGCGGCAGGCAGGAATACCGGACGCAAAGTTGATGGGTGTCCCCCGGGGCGACACTGATGGCATTCTCAAGGGCGTTACCGCTCTCGACACAGATCATCTGTCGATACCCTGAATCACCCAGATCACCGAGGCTTTGCGCCTTTTCCGACCAGGGATTCCAGACAATGGTCGAGGCGCTTCCTTCCTTATCGATCACAATGCGTCGCTGGAGGATGGGGTCATTCACGCTGCAGCGGTTCTGGGTTGAGAGGTAGACCCGATCCGTTTCGCTGGCGATATGGATAGAGCCGCTCTGCCGGTGACGGGTTCCTTGGTCGACCTTATCGATAAAGTCCGTGGCCTCCAGTCCATCAATCGATATCTCGGAGATATCGCCAATCCCTAAGTAGGTATGGAGGGCCTCGGTCAGCTCGAAGGATGTGTTGCTTCGATTGTGGGTGGTCAGCGTGACTTCAAGCTGCGCGCCGAGCCGATAACTCACCTCAAGATCAACGTCCGAGGGATACAAGGCTTGGAGTTCAGCGGATGGCAGAAGCCTAAAGCGAAGGACGTCATCGCCTCCTTCATCACGGCGCGCCTCAAGGAGGGACCAGTCGCTGGCCCGGGCAACGCCATGAGCGGGATAGTTTGGTTTTTCATGGGGGCCAAACCAGGGCCAGCAAATGGGAATACCGCCGCGGGGAGATTTGCCGGCTAAAAATTTGGCGCCAGGTGACAGCCAAACGACGGGCGATTGTCCTTGGGGCGCCCAAAAAAGAAGTTGGGCGCCTTGGAGTAATAGTGAAAAAGAGCAAGCACCGTTGCTCCCATGCAGGATCGGGAGAGGTCCTTGATGGTCGATACTCACTCCGGTGGGGAGTAAGGGGGGGGTAGAGGTATTGGTCATAGGGAGTGATTAGTTGATAACAATAAAGTGAATAGTGTGCGTTGGAATGGCGGCATGCTCAAGCGGGCCTTACTACCGAGCCTTGCAATCCGGTTGGGTGCCTCTGATCGCTTGACGAGGTGTCTTTGATTCTTCATAATGGTTGGCTGTTCGGGGCTGAATGGTTCTGGGCGGAAGTTGGCGAGAAGCTGGCGAGGGGGTTGACGGGACAGGAGGTTCCGGT
>CAILMG010000140.1 GCA_903835265.1 uncultured Methylococcus sp. | reverse complement strand
GCCTTGACCCTCAAGCACGCTGACGCCATCCGGTCGTATGAAGCGAAACGACGCAAGGAAGTCCCTTGGCTGTTCCCTGACGTCGCCTGATCATTTAAACCGGGACAGGAACGACCCTAAGATATGACCATAAAAATTGCTGTACTCCCTGGCGATGGCATCGGCACCGAAATCATTGCGGAAGCGATCAAGGTGCTCCATGTGCTTCGTGAGGATTTTGGCCTCAACATCGAAACCGAGGAAGCCCTGATCGGCGGCGCCGCCTATGATGCGACCGGCACGCCCTTTCCAGAGGCCACCCTGAAACTGTGCCAAGCGGCGGATGCCGTTCTCCTTGGCGCGGTCGGCGGCCCTCAATGGGAGCCCCTCGACTATTCGCTCCGGCCTGAACGCGGTCTCCTTGGTCTTCGCGCCGAGCTTGAATTGTTCGCTAATCTTCGGCCAGCCATTCTCTACCCGCAACTGGTCGCCGCATCAACCCTCAAAGCCGAAGTGGTTTCAGGACTTGACATCATGATCATCCGCGAATTAACCGGGGGGATCTATTTCGGTCAACCCCGGGGGCGACGCGTCAATGCGGAGGGCGAACGGGAGGGTTTCAACACGCTTTACTACAAGGAATCGGAGATTCGCAGGATCGGGCATATCGCGTTTCAGACCGCCGAAAAACGGAACCGTCGTCTGTGCTCAGTCGACAAAGCCAATGTCCTTGAGTGCACCGAGCTCTGGCGCGAAATCATGATCGAGGTCTCGAAAGAATATCCCGATGTCGAACTCAGCCACATGTACGTTGACAACGCAGCGATGCAGCTGGTTCGTGCCCCGAAACAATTCGATGTCATGGTCACCGAGAACATGTTCGGCGATATTCTGTCTGATTGCGCTGCCATGCTGACCGGCTCCATCGGGATGCTGCCCTCGGCTTCCCTCGATAAGAACGGGAAGGGGATGTTCGAACCGATCCATGGATCGGCTCCTGATATCGCCGGCCAAGGCGTCGCGAATCCGATCGCGACCATCCTCTCGGTGGCGATGATGCTGCGCTATAGTTTCCATGATGCCGCGAATGCGGATCGCATCGAACAGGCCGTCACCGCGGCACTCGATGCCGGCTACCGAACCGCCGATATCGCCTCTCAAGGCACGCTCAAAACCGGCACTGCGGCCATGGGTGATGCCATCATTGCTGCCTTGCGCGCCTGAGGACTGAACCTGACGCCATGAGTAGAACGTTTAACGTTGCCGTTCTGGGGGCTACCGGAGCCGTGGGTGAAACCATGCTGAGCCTCCTTGAAGCCCGTGATTTCCCCGTCAACCAGGTGTTCCCCCTCGCCAGCAGCCGCTCGGCCGGCCAGATCATCCCCTTTAAGGGACAGGATCTCAAGGTAATCGATGTCGAGACCTTCGATTTCTCTCAGGTGGAGATTGGCTTATTTTCAGCGGGTGCCTCTGTTTCTGAGCGCTATGCGCCCATCGCCGCAGCCGCTGGTTGCGTGGTGATTGATAACACCTCGAGGTTTCGTTACGACGACGATATCCCACTCGTCGTCCCGGAGGTCAATCCTGAAGCGATTGCCCTTTACAAGAACCGCGGCATCATTGCGAACCCCAACTGCTCCACGATTCAAATGCTGGTGGCACTGAAGCCTCTCTATGATGCCGTCGGGATTGAGCGCATCAATGTCTGCACCTACCAGGCCGTTTCAGGCACGGGCAAGCAGGCGATTGATGAACTGATGGAGCAAACCACTCAGCTGCTCAACGGAAAGCCCATCACCCCCAAGGTGTATCCTCGCCAGATCGCCTTCAATGTCCTCCCTCAGATCGATGTCTTCCTCGACAATGGCTACACCAAAGAAGAGATGAAAATGGTCTGGGAAACGCGGAAGATCCTGGGTGATGATCGCATCGCAGTCAATCCGACGGCTGTCAGGGTTCCTGTCTTCTATGGCCATTCGGAAGCGATCCATATCGAGACACGAGATAAAATGACCAGCCAAGAAGCACGCCACCTTTTGCAGCGATCCCCCGGCATTGTGGTCGTTGACGAGCGAGTGGCCGGAGGCTATCCGACCGCAGTCACCGAAGGCGCCGGTCACGACCCGGTCTACGTCGGCAGGGTCAGAGAAGATATCTCGCACCCACGAGGACTGAACCTGTGGGTCGTCTCAGATAATATCCGTAAAGGCGCCGCCCTCAACAGCATCCAGATCGCTGATATTCTGATCCAGAATTACCTCTAATCGCTGATGATGCTCTGTCCTGAAGAAGGCAGCACGGGATCAACGCTACCTAAGAATCCCTGTTGCCGCCAGGCCTCATAGAGGACCAAGGCGACGGCATTCGAGAGATTCAGACTGCGGCTTAAAGGTCGCATCGGGATCGTCAGTTGTCGGTCAAGGGGCAGCGCCTGCCTTAAAGCTTTAGGTAGACCCCGGGTCTCAGGCCCAAACAGGAACGCATCCCCTTGACTGAACGCACCCTCCGAGTAGGGCTTTAAGCCTCGCGTCGAAAGCGCGAACAAACGGCTGGGCTTTGCGCTTTGAAGGTAGGCCTCAAAGTCGTCGTGGAGCTTGACCTTGGCAAATTCATGATAATCAAGACCCGCTCTTCGAAGTCTTTTATCGTCAAATTCAAAACCCAATGGCCGAATCAGATGCAAACAAGCGCCCGCATTGGCGCAAAGACGAATGATGTTTCCGGTGTTTGGCGCAATTTCAGGCTCATAAAGAACGACCTGAAACATCTCAGGCCCTAAGGGGAGCCACGGGGGTTAGCCTCCAGATGTCGCGGTTGTATTCCTCAATGGTTCGATCGGAGGAAAACTTTCCAGCGGCCGCGGCATTTAAAATACTCATCCTTGTCCAGGATTCCTCCTGTTTGAAAGCCCCAGACACGGCCTTCTGGGCCTTAATGTAAGCAACAAAGTCGGCTGCTGTCATCCAAGGATCCAAAGATCCCTTGATAGCCTCGATGATGGGATCAAATAAACCAGGCTCCCCAACGTTGAAGCAGCCTGCTTCGAGGAG
>CAILMG010000139.1 GCA_903835265.1 uncultured Methylococcus sp. | reverse complement strand
GTTATTTTAATATTCATTGTAAATTCCTCGTGTAGTATTTCTTGAATGATGTGGATCCGTCGCTGATCCTTCGGAACAATTCTCCAACATCACTGTTCATTCTTTTCTCCAACATTGGTCGTATGAGGAGGACTTGGATCTTTCGCCTTAATGATGTCGCTGATTTTAGAGAGCTCAGCCAAAGCGGATGGCCGACCTTGTTGGGCCTCCCTCCCCATGTAAAACCAAGGGTTGTTGCGCACAATGAGGTTCCCTGCCAGAAAGAAATAGGCAAAGGCTCCAGCTGAAGCGAGGTAAAGCTCCTTCCAGATGCAAAGCCCACCCCAAAGAAGCCCCAGGACCCGGAGCATATTCAGGAGGGCGGCATACACCTGACCGGCCATCGGAAAGTCGATCGCCACATGGTAGCGCCTGTAGGCTCTTAATAGATCAGGCCCTAGTTGCCGGCAAAAAGGGTCCTCTTTCCGAGGTCTTTTCCCAATGTCTGAGATGAGGATAATGATCCAAAGTCCATAGGCTATGGCAAGAAAGATCATCACCCCCTTTTCAAAGGAGGCGTAGGCGAACCCGCCGGCGATCAGTGAAAAGAGGATTCCTAGGACGTTTCCTACAATTTCAGGCATGAGCGTCTCCTTCTGGGTCCATGCGCGGCGGGTATTCTTTGATGGGCTTCATGGCATCCCCCTTTTCGTTTTTTGGCGCCAAGAGCGGGGATGACTCCCCTGGGGCGATCGCTCGATCGCAGCCTTATTCTAGGGCAGCAATCAGGATGCCCTTCACTTATAAAGGATAAAGGCAAAACCCATTCCGTCCAAGGGAAGAGACGCCTTGCCTTCATTCCGTCCCGCAGGCTAAGGTAAAGCCATATCCGCTTGAAGATTCAAAAACGCATGCTTGGTCTTATGGGTTTTTTCGGGCCTGAGATCTGGTTTTTTAAGCCCCGAAAGGGAGTCGGTGATGTTAAAAAAAATGAGTGTCTTATTTCAATATGTTGCTGTTGCAGCCTGTTTTTTTTGGATGCTGGGGTGTGATGCCTTTCCAGAAATGAAAATGGACAAGAAGGGGCGGCCGCCCGCCCAGGACGCGCGTGATTCGAAGGGGGGTTAAAAGAGCGCTCTTTGGTCTCTGAAGTCAACGCCTTGCTGAACATCATCGATCACGCTTTGATGCTGATCGATGGGCCGCCTATCTCTATAGATGGACAGAATGAGCCTAAGGGAGGCTCGGCTCTTAGGCTGGCCTCGATTGATCTGTCGTTCGGGTGAGGTGGAGGTCTCTCACAAATTGAAGCAGAGTCAGGCAGGCCCCAGGGTTTTCTTTGAATCCTTCGATGTCGAGGGATTTTCCGAGTGGTTTTGAGTTTCCATAAAGACCCAGGATATCGCTCGCATCGAGATCGTGAAAACCCATGGACCAGTCAAAAAATTGACGTTGAGCAATCGATTCCTCGATTAGGATGGTGACTTCGGTATGCCGATGATCTTGGCGGATCAGGTCGAAAAGTGGCCTCACGACGTCCTCTTCCCCTTCAAGGACCTGAACAAATCGACCGTTCTTATGAAGGAGGAGTCCGGTAATCCCATTCCGCTCATTCTTGCCCTTGGCCTTGGCCAGAAGATTCACAAGCTCATGCCGGGTCATGGGGTGGGAGGCCTTACTGATGTATGCAAGATGAAACACGGTGCTCCTTAGGATTTGATGGTTTAGCCCTTCAAATGACGGGGTTATGGTCGTTTAGCTCCATTCTCCCGCGTTTGGATTCTATCGAATATCAGAAGTTCTCTGGCCTCAGCCATCTCTTTGAAGAGTACATCAGGGGGCTTGAACCTTGATAAGGGCTTCCTCGGTAACGCCATTTTGGCGTCTTAAAAAACCCTCAACATACCGTCTTCTCTTCACGTCGTGAGGATATGCCAGGCGTTGAGAGTTTGAGCTTTTTTTAGGCGAGAAGCTTTCATCGAATGAATCCCTTTCATGAGGGGATCTCGATCGTGCTCCTCTTTATTCTTTACCTCGCAGAAGGCGCCTTAAACTTGTTAGAATGCGCCGTTTATGGCGGGTGTGCAGGCCCGCGGGTCATTTTGACGCCCATGATTGAAACGCGAATCGCTTTTCAGTGTGCGAAGACGAGCCTCATGAAGGCTCGCCTTCGTTTTTATAGGCGAAAAAATAATAATAAATGATATTGATAAGGAGATTGGCTTATGTGCTGGAGTGGAGAGGCTTCCCTGGTCTTAGCGACGGTTGGATTCGGGACCGCAACGTATGTGGCCTACAAGGGAGAATCCAAGGAGTTGTGGGTTCCTTTGACTTATTTCGCCTGCATGGAGCTTTTGCAGGCGGCGACCTATGCTTACATCAACTTATGTGATGCACCCCCCAATCAGATATTGACGCTCTTTGGCTATCTGCACATCGCGTTTCAGCCCTTCTTTGTCAATATGGTGGCGATGTACTTCATCCCTGATGAGGTAAAGAAAAAAATCAGCACCACGGTCTATAGTCTTTGTGCCGTTGGGGCTGTCGCGATGATGGTGAAGATGTACCCCTTTGCTTGGGCGGGACATTGTGTGGTTGGCCTTGAGGCCTTTTGCGGTGATAAGGCTTGTTCCGTTCCGGGTGATTGGCACATTGCATGGCAGTTGCCGCTCAATGGCCTCGCGATTGATCTTTCGCAATTTGTACCGGGTCTGTTCTATGGCCTTCATGGCATCGCTTACATCTTGGTGGGCTTCGTGATGCCGTTCGTCTATGGCTCATGGCGATTTGTTGTTTTCCATATTTTTATGGGACCTATCCTCTCCATTTTGACCACGCGGGATCCTAACGAATATGCGGCCGTTTGGTGTCTTTTCTCGATCGCCCTGTGCCTTTCAGTGATCAAATCTCCGATTAGAAGATACCTTCACGTTGAGCGGTGGCCCTTCTATCCGGTCCGTACGCATTAATCAGGTCTTTTTGCTGGATCTTCGGTGGCAGCACCAATTCTTTGGGTGAGACTGCCGCCAGATCCTCCCTTTCTTGCCATCATTCCTTTGGGTTTTCGATAGAGAACCCTCGGCGATAAGGCGCTCTTGATTTTGCCCCAGGGGGGCATCAAAAAAGGCTTTCCTAAATCGGTCAAACAAAGATGGTAGATTATTCGCATGATGTCTCATCTTACGAATAATCTACCACCGGATGCCGGCGGAGGTTCGGTTTTGCAGGAGCAAGCTCATACGCTATTAGCCTGTCCTGATTGTGATCTGGTTTTTCCGCTGCCATGCCTTTCGCCTGGAGAAAAGGCGCGTTGTGTTCGCTGCGGGGCTGTCCTGATGGAACATCAGGCCCATGGGATCGATTATTCCATTGCCCTTGCGCTGACCAGCCTCGTTCTGTTTGTGCTGTCCAATACCTTTCCCCTATTAAAGCTCCAAATCGCTGGTCGTGAGCAAATTGGTGCTTTTACGACGGGGGTCCATGCCCTTTATGATCAAGGTTTTTGGGAAATTGCATGGCTCGTGCTGTTGGTCACCATTATTGCCCCTCTCTTTAGAATCATCTCGGTTTTATATGTCCTGTTGCCCTTATGGTTTGGTCGAAGGCTTTTAGGCGCTGCGCGCATTTTCCGTTGGATGGAGATCTTAAGGCCCTGGGCTATGAGCGAAGTCTTTATGTTGGGTATTCTTGTGGCGATGGTCAAACTCGGTGACCTTGCATCGATTCAGCCTGGTGTTGCCCTCTATTCATTTGGTGGATTAATCCTTTTTATGGCGGCCACCGATGCGTCTTTGGATGAACATGCGATTTGGATGAGGTTGGAGGATGGGGCATGAGCGGGACCCCCTCAACCGCCACGGCTCTTGGGCTGATCCTTTGTCATGATTGCAAAAGGCTTAACGATGCGCGGAATCTTAAGGCCCATGGTCTTTGTTGTCGCTGTGGCAGCCGGCTTCATGCGAGAAAGCCTGAAAGTCTGGCGCGAACATGGGCCTTGACCCTCACGGCGTGTCTTCTTTATGTTCCTGCCAACGTGCTTCCGGTGATGACGGTTTTGATGACGGGTCGTAGCGAGGCAGATACCATTCTGAGTGGGGTGAAAGCGCTTTTAATTGGCGGCATGTGGCCGCTGGCGCTGTTGGTTTTTTTTGCCAGCATTACCGTTCCAGTCCTCAAATTATTGGTGCTGATCTTTCTTCTGTTGTCCGTCCAGATGAAGTCGCACTGGCGCCCAAGGGAGCGTACGGCCCTTTACCGACTGACCGAAACCATTGGGCGCTGGTCGATGATTGATATTTTTGTGATCGCTATTTTGGTGGCTTTGGTGCAGGTGGGTGCCCTTGCGTCGATCACTGCAGGGCCGGGTGCTGTGGCCTTTGGTGGTGTCGTGGTGTCCACCATGCTCGCGGCCATCAGTTTTGATCCACGTTTGATTTGGGATGCCATGGAGACGCCTCATGAAGTCGACTGAACGTGATTCTTCGGGGCGAGGCCCGATGGATCGTTCCCTTCTTTTGAAGGCGGTCATCGAAAAATCGAGGGGGCTTTCGCTGGTCTGGTTGATTCCCCTGCTCGCACTCCTGATTGGGATCTGGTTGGCTTATAAAACCCTAAGCGCCGAGGGGCCCATTATCACGATCCATTTTAAGGAGGCACCCGGTCTTGAGGCCGGAAAGAGCAAAATCAAATTTAAGGATGTCGAAGTGGGCGTGGTGGAAACGGTCCTCTTGAATGAGGACTTGTCCCGGGTGATTGTCACGGCGAAGATGGAAAAGCATGTCGCCTCACACCTTGGCGAAGAGACTGCATTTTGGGTGGTTAAGCCGCAATTAGGTCTCAGTGGCGTTTCAGGTCTAGATACCCTGATGGCTGGCAACTATATCGGGGTTGAATTTAGCGCGGGTAGTCCGGTTCGTGAATTCCAAGGTCGCGATCAGCCGCCAAGAATCAATCCCGAGACCCCCGGCCGTTCCTTTACCCTGATGGCTGAGAATGCGGGCCCACTCAAGTACGGAACGCCTATCTATTTTAGGGATATTCAGGTCGGGCAGGTGGTTGATGTCGCCTTAGCGGATGATCGCCAGGGTGTTCAGGCGGAAATCTTTGTGGAGGCTCCTTACCATCAGCTGATTCGAAATGACAGTCGATTTTGGCAAATCAATGGGGTGGATTTCTCGATGGGGGCCCAGGGAGTTAACTTCAAGGTCGGTTCTTTGATGTCACTCCTCGGGGGAGGGATCGCCTTTGAGTCCCCCAGCCTCAATAATCCAGAGGCCCAACCAGCGGACTCTGGGACTAAATTCCGTCTTCATAAAGACCTCGATGCGATTGCCGAGGGTTCCTACAGACTTCGAAAACCCTACCTCCTTTATTTTGAGGACTCCGTCCGCGGTTTGAATGTCGGCGCCCCGGTCGAACTGAAGGGCATTCGGATCGGCACGGTCACCGATATTCGTCTTGATATCAATTTTAAGACCCAGAAAGTTCGAATTCCGGTCATCGTAGAGGTCGATCCTGAGCGATTGATTCCCATTGGGGGCGAGAACGACATCAGTCGATTCATGAAGGCGCATCAGGCTGAAATTGATGCGGGCCGCCACCCCGGTATCGAGAAAATGGTGGAGCAAGGCCTTAGGGCGCGCTTGAAAACAGGGAGTCTCCTCACCGGGCAGTTGTATGTTGATGTCGATTTTTATCAAGAAGTGGCCCCTAAAAAGCTGCTCTATGGGGGGCTGCATCCAGAGATTCCGACCCTACCTTCGGTGGTGGATGAGCTCCAGAAAAATGTCACGGAGGTTGTTGCGAGTCTGAAACGTTTGCCGCTCGACAAAATTGGTCAGGAGCTTTTGGGGACGCTCAAGGGCAGCAATCAGCTGCTGAATACCCCTGAACTTCAGGACACCATCCGCGCCATGAATCTCGCGATGAACGATATTCGTCAACTGACTCAAACGGC
>CAILMG010000138.1 GCA_903835265.1 uncultured Methylococcus sp. | reverse complement strand
CGTCGACCTGCATGACAATCAGCCCGTCGTTGAGCAGCAGGACATCCCCTGTTTTAACATCGCGGGGCAAGGCCTCATAGCTACAACCTACCTGAGTTTCATCACCCTGGTCCGCTGGAAAGGACGTATCGAGGTCAAACTTCTGCCCCACTTCGAGCATGATCTTCCCATTGTCCTTGAAGCGGGCAATACGGATTTTGGGGCCCTGAAGGTCGGCGAGGATACCCACATGTCGATTGAGCGTCTTGGCAATGGCGCGAACCCGTTCGGCCCTTGCCCGATGCTCATCGGCAGTCCCATGGGAGAAGTTGAGACGGACCACATCAGCCCCGGCTCGGATCAATTTCTCGAGAACTTCAGGAGACTCAGAGGCCGGCCCTAAAGTGGCGATGATCTTCGTTCGACGAAACACGTTTGACATGGGTAATCATCTATCAGGTACGCGTAGGGCCACATGAATGTGGCCCTACTGGTGAAAGAAACGAGGCAGGTCGAAAACCAATTACTTGGCGTGCATCAATGCAACAGTGGTATCAAGCATGCGGTTTGAGAAACCCCACTCATTGTCATACCAAGAAAGGACCTTGACCAGATTACCAATCACCTGTGTCTGGGTCGCATCAAAATTGGAAGACGTCGTGGTGTGATTGAAGTCGCTCGAGACCAGCGGCTCGACGTTGTAACCGAGGATCCCCTTGAGGGCACCGGTAGAGGCTTCCTTCAAAATGGCATTCACTTCATCCTTCGTGGTCTCGCGACTGGCTACGAACGTTAAATCAACCACTGAAACGTTAGCCGTCGGGACACGAATAGCGAAACCTGAAAGTTTGCCATTGAGTTCCGGCAGCACGAGGCCGACGGCCTGCGCCGCGCCGGTCTTGGTCGGAATCATGTTGAGGGCTGCAGCACGGGCACGATACATATCGCCATGATACACATCGGTCAGAACCTGATCGTTCGTGTAGGAATGAATCGTGGTCATGAGACCTGAGACCACACCCAACTTGGCATGTAAAGGCTGGACCAAAGGAGCCAGACAGTTCGTGGTACACGAAGCGTTCGAGATGACCGTATCACTGGCCTTCAGAACACCATGATTGACCCCAAAGACGATGGTCGCATCGGCTTCATTCTTATCCGCCGGCGCAGAGATAATGACCTTCTTGGCACCCGCATGGATGTGTGCCATGCACCTTTCCTTATTGCGGAAGATACCGGTGCACTCAAGAACCACATCCACACCCAAAGCGGCCCAAGGCAACTTCGCAGGATCACGCTCTGAAAAAGCCTTGATGGACTTGCCATTGACGATAATAGCCCCCTCGCCAACCTCAACCGTGCCGTTAAAGGGACCATGCACCGTGTCGCGCTTGGTCAGGTGGGCGTTGATCTGGGCATCCCCAAGATCATTGATCGCCACAATCTCTACGTCGGTGCGGCCGGACTCAAACAGGGCCCGCAGTACGTTTCGTCCAATTCGGCCATAACCGTTGATAGCAACTTTAATCGTCATGAGTTGTCTGTCCCATAGTGTGATGTGCGAAATCGCACGGAGAAAGTGTGCAGCTTGCCCCACATTATCTGCCCTAGAGGGAGCCTCCCAAAGGACCTTGGATTCTTGGATATTTCCGAATCAAGGCCGGAGCGTCTGCCGGTGTCATTTCGAAGCGTTGCGGGGCCCGACTGTGGACGATTAAGTCCATCCATTCGATGGTGCCTGGACAAAAAACTGCCCGCGTCCGAACGAATCGCGTTCCGAATCACAGACGCTGAACAGAATTTGAAGCCCGATGTGGCAACCCCCTGCAAGGCGCCGGAAGAGTCGCCAGACACCGCCCGACGACTCCCCTATCGTGATCGTAATATAGCAATTAAGCCTTGTTCAGTCCAGTAATGCCCCTCATTCGAAGCGATCATCAACGATTAAGATACAATCGTGATCACTCATCCTCGGATTGATCTTTCTTAAGTTTTGAGCCAACAACGCTCTTCCCCTTTCAACTGATGGTCGTGCGTCGTGAATATGGATAACGAACAGCCCCTTGAATTGAACCCACCTGAAACCGTCTCACCCCTCACCCCGGAACGTTTGGAGGGGTTGGTCAAGATCAGCCCCGAGAAGCGGGACGAACTGGACACTCGCGTTAAAGAGTTTCTGTCGATCATTTTGAGAGAACCCCCCCAAAGCGAGGCGTTCAAGACCAAAGTCGAGGGCGTTCATTCCCTTGCCAATAACGACATCAAGGCCGCCGCACAAATCTCAAACCGGCTTCTGGATCAGCCGGAAAGAGCCCTTCAAGGGGGCCTTTTTAACGACAGCTCCCCGATTTCAAAATCCCTCATCGAGCTTCGAAGGACCATCGAAAGCCTGGATCCCACCAAAGAAACCAACCTTCTAAAGCCCCGGAAATTACTGGGCATTATTCCCTTCGGGGACTCCGTTCAGGACTACTTTCGCCGTTACCAGTCCTCTCAATCGCACCTCGACGCGATTCTGAAGGCGCTCTATGAAGGGCAAGATGAACTTCGAAAGGATAATGCTGCGGTGGAGGAGGAAAAGATCAATGCCTGGGCCATCATGGAGCGGCTCGAGCAATATATTTACATCGGCAAGACGATCGACAGCGCACTGACGCAAGAGCTGACCGACATTGATGCCAAGGACCCGGAGAAAGGGCGTATCATCCGGGAGGAGCTCCTCTTCTACATTCGTCAGAAAGTCCAGGACCTCCTGACCCAGCTGGCGGTCACGGTTCAAGGATACCTCGCCATGGACATGGTCCGGAAAAACAACCTGGAGCTGATCAAGGGGGTTGATCGCGCGACGACCACGACCGTTTCCGCTCTGAGGACGGCCATCATTGTGGCCCAGGCCTTATCCAACCAAAAACTGGTCCTCAATCAGATCGGCGCGCTCAATAACCGAACCAGTGATCTGATCGCGTCAACGTCGGCCATGATGAAGCACCAAGCCGGCGACATCCACACCCAGGCAACCAGCGCTACGCTGAATATTGAACATCTAAAAGGCGCCTTCGAAAACATCTATGCCACCATGGATATGGTCGCTAACTACAAGATCCAAGCGCTTGATCATATGCAAAAAACGGTCGACATCCTCAGCATCGAAGTCGAAAAGTCAAAGGCTTATCTCGATCGAACCCGGGATCCCAAAGCAGAAGAAGCGATGTCAAGCCTCGCTCAAAATTCCCAAGATCCGTTGCAACTTTAATGGACCGATTTAGCGGGCCGTTAACTTGAGATACTTTTGGTAAAGACCGTCGGCTGACTCGCGATGATCAGGGTCATGGAGAATACATTCGACTGGGCAAACCCTGATGCATTGAGGGGTATCGTGGTGGCCAACGCATTCAGTACAAAAGGAAGGATCAATCTGGTAAATCAGAGGCCCTTCAGAAATGGCGCCATTGGGGCACTCCGGCTCGCAGACATCACAATTAATGCATTCATCCGTAATCAGAAGAGCCATACTAGATCCTCGACGCTGTTGAGAACTTTTGACTTAGGGCGGTTAAAACAGGACTTGGAACAAACGCTGAGACATCCCCACCAAATCGAGCAATTTCTCGGATCAGCGAAGAGGAAATAAAGGCATAACGCTCGCTTGGCGTCATAAAGACCGTCTCGATTTCAGGCCCAAGATGCCGATTCATCCCGGCTAACTGAAACTCAAACTCAAAATCAGAGACCGCCCGGAGGCCCCTTAAAATCACCCGACTCTGCGTCCGTCTAGCACACTCGACCAGGAGCGTATCAAATCCGATCACCGCCACACCCGAAAGACCGACCAGCGACGATTGCGCCATAGCGACCCTTTCTTCGAGGGTAAACAAAGGCCCTTTGTTGCAATTCTCAGCAACAGCCACCAAGACCCGATCAAACATCCTTGATGCCCTCTCCACCAAATCCAGATGGCCATTGGTAATGGGATCGAAGGTTCCAGGATAAATTGCCGTAATAGTCATCGTGAAAGTGGATGGTTTCGTTGATAAAGACCATAAGCTACCTCACCCGCGGTCCCCTGACGGCGGACCGTCCAGCTCGAGGGAAGATCATGAAGCGGCAACTCCCGCTCTGACTCCAGATAGATCAGCGCGTCGGCAGAAAGCCACCCCGCCCGCTCCAGCCGCTCTGCAGCCAACCTCAACCATCCTTTCCTGAAGGGCGGGTCGAGAAACACCACATCAAAAGGCGCTGGCTCCCGCTTTAGAAAATCGAGCGCCCCCTCGTGTAGCACCTGAATCCGAGTCGCTTCCAGCACCGCACAATTCTTCCGGAGGGCCTTAGCTACCAGAGGGTGAACCTCAACCAGAACCACTTCGGCGGCACCCCGTGAGGCGGCCTCAAAACCAAGCGCACCACTGCCGGCATAGAGATCAAGGCAACGCGCACCCTCAATCTCATCCCTAAGCCAATTGAAGAGGGTCTCCCGCACCCGGTCCGGAGTGGGACGGAGACCCTCGGCCTCTGGGAAAAGGAGTTTGCGGCTCCGCCACTGCCCTCCAATAATCCGCAGATGACTCAATGGGATGGCTTCTCGCCGCCGGCTCCAACGAGAATGGTCTTGAGCTGATCGGGATTCACCCGCGCCTTAAACGCCCGCTTAATGTCTTCCCGGGTGACCGCCTGAACCTTTTGGGTGAAGGTGTTGAGGTAATCCAGAGGCCGCTGAAAGAACGCGATCGACGCCACTTCGGAAATCAGCTTCTGATTGCTATCGAGACGCAACACAAAACCACCGATAATATTTTTCTTGGCCGCTTCAAGCTCCTGATCAGAAGGCCCCTTCTCAATGAAAGCCCGAACAGTCCGTACAGCGATATCCAGCGCCTCCTCGGCACTTGCATTCTTGGTCTGTAAACCGATCTCAAAGGGCCCAGGCACCCGCATCGGGAGAAAATAGCTGTAGGCGCTATAGGCGAGCCCCCGCTTCTCTCGAACTTCCTCCATGATCTTGGAAACGAGACCGCTGCCGCCAAGAATATGATTCCCAATGTAAAGAGGGAAGGTATCAGGGTCATTCACCCGAAAACCCAGAACGCCCGAATAGATATGGGTTTGCTCTGAGGGGTAAGGGGTTTTGACCGTTAGGGCTTCGTGACGGTCGATGGGATCAGCCAGTGCCGGCAAAACCTCACCTTCGGGCAAACCCGATAGCAGGTCATCCGCCAGGGCCTCTGCGGCCAAGCGATCGATATTGCCCACCACGACGGTGATGCTATTGCGCACCGTGTATTTTTCACGATGAAACACCTTCAAGTCATTGGGCGTTAGCTTTTCAACCGTCTCCCGGATGCCTTCAGAAGGATGCGCGTAGGGATGATCCCCGTAAAGAGTTTTCATGAAGCTGATTTCCGCAATCTCGCCAGGATCTTCTCCCTGCTGCTTGATCGCTAAGAGGACCCGGTTACGCTCTCGCTCGAAATCCTTGACCGAAAACGTCGGCTGGGTCGCCACCTTCTTCAGGGTTTCAAGCGCTTCCTTGAGCTTATCGGGATGGGACAGTGAACGCAGCGAGAGATAGGCAGAATCCCGGCTGGCGCCCGTACCAAGGACCGCACCGACCCGCTCTAGACGCTGCGCAATGACATCGGCGTCCCAATCTCCAGCACCGCTATCGAGCATCCCCGAGGTCAGGGAGGCCAAACCAAAGAGACTCCCGTCGCGGGCGCTTCCCGCGTCAAAAACCATCCGGACATCCACCAGCGGCAACCCTTCTGTTTTGACGTAATAGACGCGCCCGCCTTTTGACGTGGTCCAATGTTCAATTTCAGGGACCGCCAAAGCGGTGCCACTGAAAAAAATGAACAGCAACGCGATCAGCCTAAGCGGGGTGTCGGCAACATGAGAATTAGCGTACATGGCCACCTCCAATGGCAGCATCGTCAGTCTGTGGGGCGCCCTCTGGCAACGGTTGGGGGTCAAGATGTGCGATCGTCAGCCCCTCGTCCACGAGGTACTTCCGGGCAACGGCCTGAACCTCCTCTGCCGTCACTGCGTTGACCTTATCAACATACTCACCCACCTTCTGCCATCCAAGGCCCACGGTTTCAAAGGTACCAAGCTGCATCGCCTGATAAAACGTCGAGTCCAACTGAAAGACATGACTCGCCAAGACCTGGGCCTTGACCCGCTGGAGCTCATCCAGGGTGACAAGCTCATCCCGGAGATGTCGGATCTCCTCCTTGAGAGCTGCCTCAAGAACGTCAACCGTCTTTCCCTCGACGGGCGTTCCTTCGAGGGCGAAGAGATTGGCGAGTCGAGCACTCAGATCAAAACTGGCCCCGGCAGCCGCCGCAAGCTGCTGACCGCGCACCAGGCGACTTGATAAACGCGCACTGTTACCCCCATCCAGAATCCCTGCGGCCACCTCCAGTGCATAAGCCTCTTTTTCGTCCGCGGCTGTCTTCAGCGATGGCGTCTTATAGCCCATGACGAGATGCGGCAGCTTGGCAGGAACCTTCATCGTCATTCGCCGAAGACCCAACTGGGTCACCTCGGCCTGAGACTTGAGTGTGGGCAACATACTGGGCTTCAGGCCCCCGAATGCTCTCTTGGCCTCCTTCAGAACCTCGGATGGCTTGACATCACCCACGACGATCAGCGTCGCGTTATTGGGGGCATACCAAAGTCCATACCATTTCTTAAGGTCTTCCAGGGTCAATCCGGCGACGTCCTCCGGCCAACCAATGACTGGATTCTTGTATGGGCTATTGCTATAAGCGACCGAATCGAAATGCTCCTGCATCTTTGACCTCGGTTGATCGTCGGTTCTCAGCCGACGTTCCTCAAGGACCACTTGATGCTCCTTCGCAAATTCCACCTCGGAAAGTTTGAGATAACGCATGCGGTCGGCCTCAAGCTCGAAGCTCACCGGCAGTCTCGATTTCTCCAGCATCTGAAAATAGGCGGTATAGTCCTGGCCTGTGAAGGCGTTTTCGCGCCCACCGTTTGCTGCGATAATGCGGGAGAATTCACCCGGGGGATGCTTCTGGGTCCCCTTGAACATCATGTGTTCTAGCATATGAGAAATGCCGGTGATGCCATCATGTTCATAGCTGGCGCCGACCTTATACCAGACCTGAGACACCACCACCGGGGCCCGATGATCCTCCTGCACCAGGACCTTAAGACCGTTATCTAATCGAAACTCGAAGACCTGAGGTTCGCCTGCCTCCAAGGAAAATGGCAGCAGGAAAAGGGCGATGCGGAATCCGCGAAGCAACATAATGACGTTCTCCATCACATAAGGTTCTGAAGGCCGAAACCCGAGGGGCGCCGGACCAGAACCGACATTGTAAACGATACCCAACGCCGAACATGAAACCCAAACAACTGCCGAACCCTCCCTTCGCAAAGTGGCGCGCCTATCTCGGGCTCTGCAAGCTTCGGGTCGTGGGCGCCATTGTCTTCACGGCCATCATCGGTATGTTTCTCGCGCTCCCAGTACTCCCTCCTTTTGCAAAAACCTTCTGGGCTGCGATGGGTATCGGCCTTGCTGCCGCATCGGCCGCCGCACTCAATCATGTCTATGATCGGGAGATTGATAGCAAGATGGGGCGGACGGAAGCAAGGCCTCTACCACAATCCCACCTCGAACCGCATGAGGCCAACCGCTTTGCATTGATTCTAGGCGTCATTTCCATGTTGATCCTGATCTTTGAGATCAACCTCATGACGGCCATCCTGACCTTTGTCTCCCTTATCGGTTATGCCGTCATTTACACCCGCTATCTCAAGCGGGTCACCAGCCAGAACATCGTCATCGGTGGCGCAGCCGGTGCAGCGCCCCCGGTCCTTGGATGGTGCGCTATGACCGGAACGGTGGACCCTCATGCCCTCCTGCTCTTCCTCCTGATCTTTATCTGGACCCCCCCTCATTTCTGGCCACTGGCTCTGGCCAAGAAAGAAGAATACCGATTAGCGGACATGCCCATGCTCCCGGTTATTTATGGCGACGAGGTCACCAAGCTCCATATTCTCCTCTATACGATCCTTCTCTTGATTGTGAGCCTGCTGCCCTTTCTGACCGGCATGAGCGGTCTCATCTACCTCTTGGTGGCCGTGGTGATGGGCGTCGTTTTTATGATCTACGCCATTCGCCTGAAGCGCGCTTCGAATAACCGTCTTGCCATGCGAACCTTCGCCTTTTCGCTGGTTTATCTGGCGGCGATCTTCTCCGCACTCCTCATCGATCATTACTACCGCATCGATTTCTAGAGGGATCACTCGGTCTTATGAACACGATGACTACCCCGCTTTATCACCCCTTCCAGCAATCTCTGATCTCACCCACAAGGGCCGCGACATCCCCTCTTATCGAAGAGGTTCCCGGCGTGCTTGGCCAAATCTATGCCCGGCGAGGCATCAAGGAGAGTCTTGAACTCGATCGATCACTAGGGCGTCTGCCGGACCCTTTTAAGCTGAAAGGCATGGCGATGATGTGTTCGATCCTTGAGACGGCTATTCGAGATCGACAGCGGGTGTTGGTGATCGGTGACTATGATGCCGATGGGGCCACCGCTACGGCCTTAGCCCTAGAGGGACTTCGCCTGCTGGGCTTGGAGGCCATCGATTACCTCGTTCCCAATCGATTTCAATACGGTTATGGCTTGACCCCCGAAATTGTCGAGCTCGCAAGGTCCTATCAACCGGACATCCTCTTGACCGTCGATAACGGTATCTCCAGTCATGAGGGGATCGATGCCGCTAAAGAAGCCGGTCTCAAGGTTCTGATCACCGATCATCACCTCCCGGGGGAGACGCTTCCAAAGGCCGATGCGATCGTAAACCCTAATCTCCCGGACGACCCTTTTCCGAGCAAGGCACTTGCGGGCGTCGGCGTCATGTTTTATGTCCTCCTAGGGCTTCGGCAACAGCTGCGAAAAAACCAATTTTTTGAGCAGGGCGTTACCCAAGAGCCTCATCTCGGCATCTTGTTAGATCTGGTCGCCCTCGGCACGGTTGCCGACGTCGTTCCCCTCGATTCGGTCAACCGAATTCTGGTTCACCAGGGCCTTGAACGCATTCGGAAAGGCTTGGCACGCCCCGGCATACGCGCACTCCTCCAAGGCTCCAAGCGAAAAGAGCCGAGAATCCGCGCCAGCGATTTAGGGTTCCAGATTGGCCCAAGGCTGAATGCCGCCGGACGACTCGATGACATGAGTGTCGGGATTGAATGTCTTCTCGCGAGGGACTTTGAGGAGGCACTGCGGCTCGCTCAAACCCTCGAACAGCTGAATCAAGAGCGCAAAGATATCGAGGAAGGGATGCGACAGGATGCCTTGAGGCATCTCGACCCCTTGATGGCCCTCGAAAGTCAGCGGCCAATCGTCTGCTTGTTTGATCCCGCTTGGCATCAAGGCGTTGTCGGTATTCTCGCCTCAAGGATCAAGGACCGGCTTCACCGCCCGGTGATTGTCTTTGCGCTTAACGATCTTGATCCGAATCAACTAAAAGGCTCAGCCCGATCGGTCAGCGGCATCCACATCCGCGACATACTGGCCGAAGTCGCCACTCGCCATCCAGGGCTCATCGGCCGCTTTGGAGGTCACGCCATGGCTGCAGGTCTTAGCCTACAGAAGGATCACCTTCTGCGTTTCACCGAGGCGATGGAGGAGGAAATTCGCAAAAGGATACCGGGATTAACCCTTGAACCACAGCTTGAGACCGATGGATCCCTGGCGCCTCAGGATCTCTCGATGGCCCTTGCTGAACGTCTTGAGTCCGGAGGGCCCTGGGGCCAGGGATTTTCGGAACCGCTCTTTGAGGGAACCTTCCGCATTGCGAGCTGCCGGGTTGTGGGCGAAAATCATCTAAAACTGGTCCTTAGGCCCGATGACTCTGAGCACTTGATTGATGCCATCGCCTTTCGGGTAGAAACCCCTGAAGCATGGCAAGAAGGCGCAAAGATCAAAGCCGCCTATCGCCTCGAAGTGAATGAATTTAGGTCGGTCAGAACCCCCCAGCTCCTGATTGA
This sequence comes from uncultured Methylococcus sp., assembly GCA_903835265.1. Taxonomy (GTDB): domain Bacteria; phylum Pseudomonadota; class Gammaproteobacteria; order Methylococcales; family Methylococcaceae; genus UBA6136. The sequence continues at coordinate 2,733 of CAILMG010000138.1, read as the reverse complement.
ATATATGACGACCGCGCTGAATTAGACTTCAAGCTCCCTTGACCTTGATCGCCTCAATGACCTTGAAACCATCCGCTTCAATGACGGTTTGAATCAGCCCATTCCCCTCGATTTCCCCCTCATAGGGAAGATGGCGATTAGCCACAAACCATAAACGCCCGCCTATTTTGAGGGCGCTAAACGCTTCCCGAATAAAACAGCGACCCAACCAGGGGACCGCCCCCTTACCGGCATGAAACGGCGGATTAGTGACCACAAAGTCAAGCTCCTTAAGGGGAATCCCTTGCGTCACATCGGCCCAAATGAAATCGAGGGCCGCTGGATGGCTTTGAGACTCCAGATTGATTCTCGCAGCCTCGAGCGCCTTCCCTTCAGATTCGATCAACGTCAAAGCCTCAAGCCCTTGACAACGACTTAAGAGGGCATGACTTAAGACGCCATAGCCGGCCCCAAGATCGGCACCACGGCCTTTGATCGTCGAGGGCAGATGGGCCGCCAGAAGCCTTGAACCTGGATCAATGGCTTTCCAGCTGAACATTCCAGGGGCGCTGAAAAAAGCCCCCCCGATCACCTGACGAAGGGCACCTGCCGCCTCCCATTGCGTTCTGAGGGGGGCATTAATGCGCGCCGCTTCTTTGATGGCGACCAGTACTCGGCATTTATGTTTACTGAAGGCATCAGCGCTGCCCAATAGTTCTATCAAACGCCGCTCGAGAGAGGGGGCTCCAAGACCGTTGGCTGCAACCACCACAAGGCGACCACCTTCACGCAAGAGCCGGGTGGCCAGTGCGAGATGATGCAGGACCTCCTCACGATGCTTGGTCGCAAAGACAATGATCTGGGTAAAGGGGCCCACCAAGCTAGGGACGACAGGAAAACCCAGGCGCTCCAATCCGAAGGCCGCAGCCCGCTCAGTCTGATAACAGTCGATCGTCCCAAGCGGCTTGAGCGATTCGAGGTAGGCGCCTGGCTGGGCCCGAAAGATTGCCTGAGGACCTCTGACGGTGTCCACTGAGGTCACGTCTCGATTCAAATAGACGCCCAGCGCCGCGATCTGGGATTCGGTCTCGTTCAAGGGGATACCTCCGGCTGACGGGAAACCCAGCAGCCCACAGGGACTGCTGAGATTTTCAGTGTCTTATCGGGGACACTGGTAGAATGAAGAGTTTACGGAATTATCCAACTCAAGTTGACTGAGCCGCAAATGAACTGGTCCGAATTCTTTAGCATGGGTGGTTATGCCCTTTACGTATGGTCTTCTTTTGGGCTGATGGCCCTTCTTTTGATCGCTAACCTTGTTTGGACGCTTCAAAGGAAATCCATCGTGACCGAGAAACTCAAACGATTGCTGAAGTCGAGGGAGAAACGCATATGACACCGCGCCGCAAACGCATGCTGGTGGTCGCCTTCATTATTCTCGGGGTCAGTATTGCCGCTTACTTTGCGCTGTCGGCCTTCCAGAAAAATCTGCTTTATTTTTTTACACCCGCCCAGGTGGCTCATGGGGAGGCGCCGAGCGGTTACCCCTTCAGAATCGGCGGTCTTGTCGTCCAAGGGTCGGTCCAAAGGGAACCCGATAGCCTTCTGGTTCACTTCTCACTCACCGATGGCACCGCGACGATTCTGATTACTTTTTCAGGCATCCTTCCTGACCTTTTTCGGGAAGGTCAAGGCATCATCGCTATCGGCAGGATGAATGCTCAAGGCCAGTTTGAGGCCAGCGAAGTGCTCGCCAAACACGACGAAAACTACATGCCGCCTGAGGTGGCCGACTCCCTTAAAAAGAACGGCCAGTTGCCAACGACTTACAAGGACTACCAACAATGAGCGCAGAAATCGGTCAGTGGTGTCTGATCCTTGCGGTCCTCTTTGCGATCGCTCAGGGCACCTTTCCCCTCTTGGGCGCCGCCCGCGGCATCCCTCTCTGGATGTCGGTCGGACGCGCTGCCGGAAGAGCTCAATTTCTCTTTCTGGCCGTGGCCTTTGGCTGCCTCATTCAGGGCTTCATTACGAATGATTTTTCCATTCTCTATGTCGCCTCGCATTCCAATAGCGAACTCCCCCTCTATTACCGAATAGCCGCGACCTGGGGAGCTCATGAAGGATCCATGCTGCTTTGGGCGCTGATCCTGAGTGTCTGGACGGTGGCGGTCACCCTGTTCTGTCATAGCCTGACCCTTCCTTTTCAGGCTCGCGTCCTCGGGGTGATGGGATTGATCAGTACGGGAATCTTGTTATTCATCTTATTGACCTCGAATCCTTTCGATCGCTTAGTGCCAATGCCGCCCGATGGCAATGATCTCAATCCCCTGCTGCAGGATTTCGGCATGACGATCCATCCGCCGATGTTGTACATGGGTTATGTAGGACTGTCCGTTGCCTTCAGTTTTGCGATTGCCGCTCTCTTGGGTGGCACCCTTGATTCAGCCTGGGCGAGGTGGTCAAGGCCTTGGACATTGGTCGCCTGGATCTTTCTGACCTTCGGTATCGTGCTCGGATCCTGGTGGGCTTATTACGAACTCGGCTGGGGTGGCTGGTGGTTCTGGGATCCGGTTGAAAACGCTTCATTCATGCCTTGGCTGGTGGCGACCGCTTTGCTGCATTCCCTGGCCGCCACTGAAAAGCGCGGAGCCTTCAAGGCCTGGACCGTTCTGCTGGCGATCTTTGCCTTCTCTTTGAGCCTTCTGGGTACCTTCTTGGTCCGCTCCGGCGTACTGACCTCGGTCCACGCCT
>CAILMG010000137.1 GCA_903835265.1 uncultured Methylococcus sp. | reverse complement strand
CTGAAAGATGAGATGAATGGGGTTGAAAGGGGGGAAGCCCTTTTTTTTAGCGATCCTTGATCAACAAAGTGAAGCCTTGGGCGTTATCAAGGATGACTTGGGTTTCGCTGAGCTCCGTGCATAATAGACGCTCCATTCCTACACCGTTCAACCCTTATGTCTCAGCCTCATCAAGCCACCCCCTCCCAAGAGGCCTCTCATCCCGGTGCCAGCTTGAAGCGGGAGCTCGCAGGGCGGCACATTCAGCTGATTGCTATTGGTGGCTGTATCGGAACAGGGCTCTTCATGGGATCCGGTAAGACGATCTCGCTGGCGGGCCCTTCGGTGATTCTGGTCTATGCCGTGATTGGTTTCATGCTTTTTTTTCTTATGCGCGCGATGGGCGAGCTGCTTCTTTCTAATCCGAACTATAAATCCTTTTCCGATGCGGCTGATGATTTACTGGGTCCTTGGGCAGGGTTTGTTACCGGCTGGTCCTACTGGTTTGCTTGGATTGTCACGGCCATCGCTGAAGTCATTGCCATTGCGGGTTACATGAGCTTTTGGTGGCCGGATCTCCCTTTATGGATTCCTGCGGTCGCATCCGTCATCGGATTGGTGTCGATCAACCTATTGACGGTTAAAGCCTTTGGTGAAATTGAATTCTGGTTTGCCCTGATCAAAATCATTGCGATTCTATCCCTCATCGTGGTCGGTATCGGGATGGTGGCGATGCAGTTTGTTTCCCCTGAAGGGGTGCCGGCGCGAGTCGATAATCTCTGGTCCTATGGGGGGCTCTTTCCCCATGGCGTCATGGGGATGATGGCAGGATTTGAGACGGCGGTATTCGCCTTTGTCGGGATGGAGATTGTCGGGACGACCGCTGCTGAAGTGAAAGACCCAGAGCGGGTGATGCCCAATGCCATCAACACGATTCCTATCCGGATTCTTCTTTTTTATATCGGAACCTTGCTGGTCCTTATGATGGTGACACCTTGGCCCCATATTTCGGCGACGAGTAGCCCTTTCGTTGGGATGTTTTCCTTGGCAGGGTTTGCAGGCGCTGCGGCCGTCGTCAATTTTGTCGTGGTGAGTTCGGCGCTTTCATCCACCAACAGTGGCATCTATTCGACCTCGAGGATGCTCTACGGTCTGGCTTGGCAGCGTGATGCGGCGGCTCTTTTTGGTCGTCTCAGTCAGCGCGGTGTTCCCGTCAATGCGCTGCTCCTCGCGGGTATCCTGCTCCTCTCATCGGCCGCACTTCTCGCTGCGGATGGCACGGTGATGGATGCCTTTCAATTAGTCGGGTCGGTTGCTTCGCTGCTGTTTATCTTTATTTGGACCATGATTCTTCTGAGCTATCTGGCCTATCGTCGCCGTCGCCCGGAGTGTCATCGAAGGTCTCTTTTTAAGATGCCTGGAGGGCGCCCGATGGCCATCGTTGTCTTGCTGTTCTTTCTTGGATTTCTTATCACGCTGTCTTTGGATGCCAGCAATCGTTCAGCACTGTTGATTGTCCCTCTGTGGTTTGGGCTTTTGGGCGCCCTCTATTATGGGGTGCTCAGAGGTCAACCCCACCATCGTCAGCGTCGAAGGCTTCATGAGGAGAAGGTCCAGAGTGAAAAAAAACTGGCCGCCGCTTTCAACCGGGATCTAGGCTGAGTGTTCGAGGAATGAGATGTCCTTTAAGGCGTTGATTCGGGCTGTGAGTCTTTTTCCCTTGAGGATTCCAGGTTGCTCTATCCAGCGATGGATGGCGAAGGATAAAAGGAGGCTCAACCCCGAGGTAAAAAAAAGCCCTAGCCACCAAGCCCATGCCCGGTGTTGAAGGGGCATTGAGAGCCATTTAAGAAAAAGAGGGGTGAGGGCGATCACCACCATGAAGTGGGTGAGATAGAGGCTGTAGGAAACTTTCCCAAGGAAGACCAGCCCGCGATGGGACATCACCTTTTCAAATGAGCGGCTGGTCAGGGCAAAGATCAAAAGAAGAGCCGCCCCAAGGCCACTGACCATCCCTGGGGAAAGCCCCAGGGGACCCGCTAGAAAATATTCCCCGGTGAGTAGGCTGGTGATGCTGATGATTGCCATTATCCATCGACGCCAAGCGCTCTTTTGCATAAAGGCTTTTAAGGATGAGAGGTCTTGGGCGACCAAAATCCCAAAGGCGAAATGGATGAGGAATCGGCTGCCTCCAATCATCACCAACCACAAGACCAAAGCGATCAATAACCATCGACTTCTTTGGGTGATGATCACACCAAAAGGGATAAGCATCGAGAGGACAATCTCGACCGAGAGACTCCAGGACTGGGGCAAGATCGTGATGCGATCGGCCATGGCAAAGAGGTTCATCTCTAGGAGCACGTCTTTGATATGGATAGATTCCAGCCAGAGGGCCTGGGTCCAGGCGCCTTGTGGCGGGATCGTCTGAAGGCCAAGTAGACCAAAAGTCGTCGTCAACCAATAGATTAGACCTCCCAAGAGGAGGCAAAAAAGATAAGCGGGATAGATCCTAAAAAGGCGGGCCATCAAAAAGTTTGGCCAAAGTCTTGGAGGCGTCGCGCCCGGTCTGAAAGAGCGAATCGAGAGAACAAAGCCACTCAGTACAAAAAAACAGCAGACAGCGGAATCCCCTTCTAGAAAAAAATGGAAGATGGATGGGTTGATAAAGGCCGGTTCAGCGAATGGCCATGGGGCCCCGTAAGCCTTGAGGTAATGGGATAAGAGGACTGAGAAAGCCAGTATCCCTCTAAGGGCATCGAGCTGCGGGTAATAATGAGCTGGGACATGACGTTGATCATCCATGATCGTGTGGTCTCAAATTGGGTGGCGACTCGAGTCGCTTCTTAGTGATCTATTAGGTCTTAACCTTCTTTATACCGCCATTTTTACACACCCACGCTTACATCATGAAGCCCTAAAGAGAGAGGGGTCGCTACCACAGCGCACCTCGTTCTAGCAGAGTGACCTTTTCACCGCCGGTCCCTATGCAGTCACAGAGGTAAGGCGAGCTTAACTTTTTAGAGGGTTGTGGGTGCGGTGAATGTTGCCCATCATCACCTCATGAAAAGCCAAGATAAGCGGCTGGCTCCCTGTCTTGCAGAGGTTCACTTGGCCAAGGGATGCCTCCTGGGTCTCATGCACAACCTCAGTATGGACCAGCGTGTTTTCTCTTAACCGAGTGTCCGTTCCAAGGACACCACGTCACTTCACAATGGTGATAACAACCTGATCGCAGACCTCCGGGTTTTGGGCGGTCTCTAGGGTACAGAGTTTGAGGCTGCCCTTCATCGTTGCCATCTTGAGGCTTGGATTAAAAATGAAAGAGCCTCGATTGATCATGCCGGCCGCTATGGGTCGATATGTCGAGCCATCGGCTGAGAATGAAAGGCGAATGCTTTGGGTGGGATCAAAAAGGGAGGGACTGAACTGCCAGGTAATCGCCGTTTTGGTGCCGACTTTGATGTTGGTTGGTGCTTTGATGATCAAGCTTTTGATCGCCACTTGGGCATTATCGCTGGCGCTATCCTTTCCGTCGCTGACCGTCAGGTTAAACGTATAGAGTCCTGGACCATTCGCCATGAAGCTGGGGGAGGGGGTGTTTCGATTGATCAGGGTCACCGAAGCGCCCGCTATCTGAGTCCATTCATAACTCAGTGGCGCGGGCGATTCATCAGGATCAGTGCTTTGATTGCCATGGAGGGTCACCTCTTTTCCTGCTAATTGGGTGGTGTTGCCACCGGCATTGGCCACGGGCGGCCTATTTTGGAGGAGCGATCCTTTGCCAGCAAAGGTCAAAGTCCCATCGGCGGTGAGGTTCCAGTCTCCGGCCTTACGGGCCAGGCCATCCCCTGAATAGCCCGTTGGATTCGTCACAAAATAGAAGGCGAGGGGGGATCCTACGGTGCCTGTGGTACTGCCAGCCAGCCTATTCCAAAGCGTTCCATTCCATTGTTTACTGTTGAAAGCCCCAGGGGTTCCGGCGTTGAAGATCCCCGATGAGCCCGTTAAATAGCTGAAATAGATCTGGATGGTCTGTCGAACGCTGTCAATGCCGACCCAATCGGTGGTAAATATGCTGCCCCCGGTGGTAGCGGAGAGGAGAACGCCCCAACTGTTGGCGTTGGATTGATCCAACTTCAGGGCATGATGAGCGCTCACATTGAAAATCAGGTTGGTTTTACCCATGAAGGCCGAATAATTAGGATCTAGCCCTAGGTTAAAGACGCCGGTTGGTTGGACGAGGAACTTGTCTTGGGTGATTTCAATATCCTTGTAATAGGTTTTGGTCGTAGCAGGATCAAACACCGTAACGACTAATGAGGAGGGAGACCCATTGGCCCCATCACTGGTCAGAGCATCACTGGATCCTTCAAACCCCAATAGACCTATTAATAAGATTGATCGACTGCGGGTAGCAGCAGCCTTTTTCATTGTTTGATGACTCCTCTACAGTTATCAAGCAGGCTGCCGCGGGGTTGATGTGTATAGGCCGTTAAGGGGTTCAGAGGGTCAAAGACGGTTGGACTTGGGTAACCTTGGCCAGTGGTCGCGATATAAGTGCCGGTTCCAAAGGTTTGATTGATTGATGCGTTGAGTGCTCCAAACACTTCTGGGCTCGAAGCGTCATTGGCTATGCGGTTCAGGACCGTTAAAAGGTCGCCGGATGGTTTCGGTGCTCGTTTTCTAAAGACATAACTGCCTTCTGTGAAATACGGGTAATTGCCGTTATAAACCTCCTGAACCGTTGGAGCGAAACCGTCAATCTTGATGTAACGATAGTCAAGGCTTAAAGTCAGATTTCGTTCGGTGGTCAGCATCCCAACGGCGAAAGCTGTGTTCCCTCTGGGATTAAAGACACCCCTTCGTCCAGCACTCAGGTTATCAAGGCAGATCTCCTCTAGAGATACCTGGCTGGGCGCCAAAACCACGGGGCCGATGGTAGGGTTGCTGATGTTGACGGGGACTCTGGCGCCAGGAGTACAGGGATTATTGAGGAAATAAGCATTCACAGCCGCCTGGGTGCTGGCGCCGAGGTTTCTTCTACAGAGATGGACTAGATCCGTGGTGAGGGGTGATTGCGCAAATTCGGTGAGTGGGGTGCTTTTGCCGCCGACATCAATGAGAACCTCTGTCCACTTGGCAATGTTGCCGGCGAAAAGATCACTTAGCGTCGCTTTACTCAGGCTCGGCATACAGTCGAGGGTCTCTTTCTTAAGACAGCTGCTGGCGATGGTTCCTTGAGCGATCTGGGCCGCTTGAAGGGCGTCTCTCAGGTTTTTGCTAACGGGGGTGTTTTGAATGACAGCCCCTGAATTGATGACGTTGAGTGTGGCCGCTACGATGGTTGGATCGGGTTCACGGTAAGTTTGATCATCGATGGATGCGCTGAAATTGGAATCTCTCAAGAGGCCCGGGTCGACGTCTAACATCCCTGCATCTGGAATATCAGGAAAAAGATCACCCACCTGACTGGTCCTGCAGGTGTAGGCCGTGGTGGATCCTGAGGTCAGTGTGCATTGCCCAGGGCTGATGGAATTAGTGATGCCCATGAACTGAATCTTCTTGTTCGGTTCAAGAAGTGGGTAGAGGCCCGTTACCGCACCACTTCGGTTTCGCTTAAGGACAAGGAGCTTCGGGTTCACCTGGCCGAGCCCTTGGAGACGGTTGTTATCCAACTGGCAAAACCAGGCTCTCCAAAAGGTCCCTTGGCCTCCGATATCCGCATCCTTATAGGTGCTTAAGGTGCCGCTGATACAGAGTCCATCATGGCCATTAGGGCCTTTTAGGACTTTATCAATGTTGTTGTCCTGGAGAGTTGACCCTGCGATCTTGAGGGTGATGTCTGGAAGATCGCTGGGGGTTAAGGGTGCAGCTTCGGTTATTCCGGCCAGCGCAACCCCGAACAACACCATCGCCCACCATTTGAATCTCATGTTTTATATCTCAAACCAACAAATATGTACAAAGGTACATAGACTGATTATTTCGTCATAAGATGGATCGTAAATCAAGCATTGATTGATGACATATTTCTTTTTTCCACCCTTATTCCAGGACATCTATCGACGACGGGATGCTTCTAAAAGGAAGATGTAGAGTAGGTTATATACAGCCTTTGGCTGATCGGATATCTTCAAGGGAGTGTTTTTTAGGAGGGACAGATGCACTTATCCATAACGCATTTAAAGAGGCTCATGGCGGCCAGCCTTCTGATGGGATCCTCAGCGATCGCAGGTACTGTTCAGGTGGCCGTAGCCAGTAATTTCATTGGCGCCATGGATGAACTGGTCCCTGCTTTTCAGAAACGAAGTGGACATCAAGTTGCAGTCGTCCCAGGCAGCACCGGCAAGTTCTACTCGCAGATCAAATCGGGAGCACCGTTTGAGGTGCTCCTATCGGCCGATCAGGCCACACCAGCCAAGCTTGAAAAGGAGGGTTTGGCCGTTCGGGGAACGCCATTTAGCTACGCCGAGGGTCAACTGGTCCTCTGGAGTGAAACCCCAGGTTTCATTGATGATGGCGAAAAGGTATTAAAGGCCGGGAGATTCCAGCACCTGAGTCTTGCGAACCCAAAGACTGCGCCCTATGGTCTTGCTGCGATCGAAGTTATCCATCACCTTGGACTCGAGCCTGTGCTCGAGGCCAAGATAGTCTTAGGAGAGAATATCGCTCAAGCCCATCAATTTGTGGCTACCCGAAATGCTGAGCTTGGTTTTGTCGCTATGTCTCAGGTCTATAAGGGTGGCAGACTGACAAGCGGCTCGGGTTGGGTTGTTCCTAAGCGCCTTTATTCACCGATTGTTCAGGATGCTGTTCTCTTGAAGCCGGGTGAAAAAAATGAAGCGGCTCAGGCATTCCTCGCGTTCCTGAAGACCCCCGAGGCAAAAGTGATCATGACCCAATTGGGCTATGAGATTCCATAGTTGCTCAATCAATAACCCCTTTATTTTTTCTGGTGGAGTAAGGGTCGATGGCTAGAGGCCGGCTGATCGATACGGAACTGACCATCGGTGGTGGTCTTAACGTCAGGGTCTTTGCGCTCCTTGAGGCGATTGATCGAGAGGGATCCATTGTTAGCGCAGCTAAAGTGACGGGGCTTAGCTATAAAGGGGCGTGGCAGATCATTGAGCGTGTCAACCAATTATCACCAAGGCCTCTCATCGAGCGCGTTGTTGGGGGCGGCCATTTAAAAGGAACCCGACTCACAGAGACAGGTCTGGCTCTTCTTTCGGCCTTTTACCGTCTAGAGTCTGAGAAGGAACGCTTTCTGGAAAGGATCAATGAAGAATTTTCTCATGACCCGACGATTTTGACTTGGTTTAGGAGGTTATTAATGAAATCGAGCGCCCGCAACCAGTGGCTTGGAAAGGTGGCTAGCTTCAATGTTGGCGCGGTGACCTCTGAGGTCACGATTCACATGGAGACTGGATTGACTCTCGTTGCCAACGTCACCAATGCGTCTTTGAAAAGTATGGATCTTTCGTTTGGGGAAGAAGTTTTGGCGTTGGTCAAGGCATCGATGATCATTCTGGTCACCGATATGGAGGGTTACCGTCTGTCTGCCAGAAATCAGCTTTCTGGAAAAGTGGCATCCATCAAACAAGGGTTGGTCACCACCGACGTCCACCTTGATCTTGAGGCAGGTGGTGAGCTGGTTGCAAGCATCACCTTTGAAAGTTCAGAATCTTTGGGGCTTGAAGTGGGAACCCCTGTAACGGCTATATTTAAAGCCAATTCCGTTATTCTAGGGGTCAGAAGCTGAGCGTTCCCTTCAAGGCACAACCGGAGATGATCTTTACCTTAAACATGCTCAGCATTACCGGGATACCACGGTGAATTACGAAGAGATGTCTGCAAAAAGAAATGCTGCAAGATGGATCAACTAGCTGACTAAGTTTGGGTTTCTCCCAAAGCCAGCCTGATTGATGTTCGTCTTGTGTTAAATGTGGTCGGAAACGGCCATGCTGAAAATCAAAAGTCAGCCGCGTAGCGGCGAGACCTTGATGATTTTCATGCCCCCAGAAGGGCCAGGTCCGGGCGGCTCAACATCGGTGAGCTGCAAGGTTTCCCGGAAGCCCTTAGAGTCATCTTTGAGTCACGTGAAGCGACCTTGTTGTCGCTAAAGGGATCGAGCGGGGACGGCTGGGGCGCCAAAGGCATTAACCGTTCTGCGCATGCGGCCGTTCAGCGCTGGGAGCGCTGTGGGCTTAGAATTTCTTAGAACT
>CAILMG010000136.1 GCA_903835265.1 uncultured Methylococcus sp. | reverse complement strand
GGCCCAAGGTCATACCAACGGATCCTTTAGTGATCACGGCCACGCCTTCCACCACGGTGGTCGAGCAAAAAGTCACCCTCAGCACTATCGGCGGCGCTGGAACCGGAGCCGTCACCTACCAAATTACCCAACAAACACCCAATCTCGAGGTTGCGACGTTAACCCCGAATCTTTTTAAATGTGTGATCCGAAATAAGACCTACCTCGTCGGCCGATTTTCAGCTGGAACCTGCACCGTGGTTGCGATCAAGGCCGCAGATGGCACCTATCCCGAGCAGACATCGGCCCCCATCAATATCACGATCAATAAAGCCGACCAGCTGAGATTAGGGATCGGTACAGATCCTAATCCTGTGCCCGTTGGGGCGACGACGTTCCTCTCTACGCTCGGTGGATCAGGTATCGGACAACTGAAACTGAAGGTGGTCAAACGGACAGGCTTTGCCTATTGTGAAATCTATATCGGCATCCTCTGGTCGAGGGGGGGCGCAGGGAGCTGTTCGGTACAGGCCGATAAGGATGGGGATAACGCCTACAACCCGACGACCTCTAAGATCTTACAGATCATCACCAATTAGCCTTGAGCGGTCGACTCGATGAAGTGAGCCGAGTGTTACCGCCCCCACTGAGATTCCCACCCCCGATGGGTGGTTTTCTGGCTTTTTCCCATGGAGAGACGACCCCATCATGAAATCCGGATTTGTTGCCATTGTCGGTCGTCCGAACGTCGGGAAGTCGACCTTGGTCAATCACTTGATTGGCCAAAAGATCTGTATCACTTCAAGGCGCCCGCAAACGACCCGGCATAGGATCTTCGGGATTAAGACGACAGAAGAAGGCCAGGCGGTCTTTGTCGATACACCCGGTATTCATGCCAGTGAAAAAAGGGCGATGAATCGTTACCTCAATAAGGCCGCCGGTGCGGCTTTGGCTGATGTGAACTTGGTGGTCTGGGTCATTGATCGCCCGGCGTTCCTTTCAGAGGACGCATTGGTGTTGCAGCGCATTCAGCGCTCCGGAGCCCCCGTCATTCTCGCCATCAACAAGATTGATCGGTTGGAAGACAAAGATCTTCTATTGCCCTTCCTGCAGGCGGCCGGTGAACAACACGATTTTGCGGCGATGATTCCCCTCTCTGCCCTTCGTGGGGCAAACCTTCAAGAACTCGACCGGATGATTATGTCGTTGTTGCCTGAAGGGGACCTGATTTTTCCAGAGGATCAGGTGACCGACCGCTCAATGCGCTTCATGGCGGCTGAAATCATCCGAGAAAAGCTCATTCGCTCCCTGGGTCAGGAAGTCCCCCACGCCTTGACGGTTGAAATCGAGGAATATCAGCTCGAAGGTGATCTAACCCGGATTAGGGCACTGATTCTGGTTGAGCGCTCGGGTCAGAAAGCCATTGTGATTGGAAAAAAAGGGGATGGCCTCAAGAAAGTCGGTGAACGGGCCCGAATGGATCTTGAGAAGCTGCTCGAGGGTAAAGTCTTTCTCCAACTCTGGGTCAAGGTCAAAGAAGGTTGGTCGGATGATGAGCGCGCGCTCAAGAGTCTTGGGTATCAGGACTGATGAGCCATGGCGGGTCTGAGGCAGTCTGGACTGCTGGATGAAGCGTTGGTGCTCCATCGTCGTGCCTACCTTGAAACCAGTCTCATGGTGGATGTGTTTACCCGAGAGCACGGACGTTTTCGGCTGATTGCAAAAGGCGCGCGCCGGGGCCGCTGTCCCTTGATTCAGGTGTTAAGACCCTTTGACCCGATCCGGCTGTCCTTTACCGGCCGAGGGGAGCTGAAGACGCTGACGGCCGCTGAATCTTTGGGATCGATGCCGCCATTGCAAGGGAAAGCCCTTTTTTGTGGGTTTTATATCGCCGAACTCCTGATTCACTTGTTACCGGCTGAAGATGCCCATCCCGATCTTTTTGAGCGGACCCTCTCCTTGTTTCGGGGGTTCGGGGAAAGCGTGGCCCTCGATCAGCTCCTAAGGCACTATGAGATAGCCCTCCTTGAGGAGATGGGGTATGGCCTGAGACTGGATGAGGATGCGGAGGGCCTAGCCATCGACCCTCAGGGAGCCTACCTTTATGATCTTGAGAGAGGGGCCCTCAAGGCTCAAGCGGCGACGCCGCTGACGATTAGCGGTGCGACCCTTTTGGGGCTTGAACAGGGCTCTTTGGAGGGAGATCGTGAGCGCCTTGAAGCCAAGCGACTCATGCGAAGGATGGTGGATCATCTCTTGGAGGGGCGGCCGCTTCGGAGTCGAGAATTGTTTCGGTCATTGAAGAGGTGATCACTGGACGGCCCTTGATTCTAGGGAGGGGTTGGGCCGGATCGTCTCGGTGTTCAACCGAATCAACGAAGGCGTTGTTTTAAACTGTCGACTGGGTCATTTGAGGAGGAGAGGTCTTCTCCCGAGGCTAGGATGAAAGCGTTGATTTTGAGGTAAACCATGAGCCCATCTCTTCCCATTTTGTTGGGAGTCAATATTGATCATGTCGCGACGGTTCGGGAGGCGCGGGGAACTCGGTTCCCAGAGGTGATTCAGGCCGCGCTGGTGGCTGAACAAGCGGGTGCTGATGGCATTACCGCCCATCTCCGAGAGGATCGCCGTCATATTCAAGATCGTGATATTGATCTCCTATCAGGTCTCCTTGAAACCCGGCTAAACCTTGAAATGGCCGTCACCGATGATATGGTGACCATCGCCTCACGGGTGCGTCCTTTTGCCTGTTGTTTGGTCCCTGAGAAACGCGAGGAACTCACCACCGAGGGTGGGCTCGATGTCGTTGGTCAGTTTGAACGGATTCGATCGGCGTCACAGAGGCTATTAGACGTCGGGACTGAAGTCTCCCTCTTTATTGATGCCGAGGTGCGTCAGATTGAGGCGGCAGTGAAGACAGGAGCCCCCGTCATCGAACTTCATACGGGGCATTATGCCGATGCCCTAACGCCTGAGGCACGTGATACTGAACTTCAGCGACTGACCCAGGCCGCCTTCTTGGCGGCTCAAATGGGCCTCCGCGTGAACGCAGGTCATGGCCTCCACTACCACAACGTCGATGCCATCGCCCGCATTCCGGTTATTCGAGAACTCAATATCGGTCATGCGATCATTGCGCGCGCGCTTTTTTCAGGTCTCGATCAGGCGGTCCGAGAGATGAAGGCGCTGATGGTGACCGCAAGGGCATCAATTGACCCTGGCTAGTCATTCTGCGATAGTTCTCAGTCCGAGAAACCTTTTTTTGAGGATGCAGCAGGGCCTTTTTTCGCCTGCGACACACTGGCATGCCCACATCACGACAGGGAGAACAGGAAACCGGCAGAGGCGCCCGGCAGCGACAGCTGTCTGGTAGACCCTGGCCGGTCGCCACCACACCGTCTTTTACGATGGTGGCCTTGGGCCTTTTTGTGATGATGGCGATCATCGCGGTGTTCTATCAACTCCATAATGAACTGGGGATGCTGGAGTCAAAGCTTGCAAGCGTCAGCGGGGGGGAGCGGCTGGAGGCGATGAGCCAACAGATGGATGGTCTTCGACATCGTCTTCATGGCTTGATGGCCGACTCGGTTGAAATCCGCCTTAAGGGGCTGGAGCGAAACCTTTCTTCAGGCCGCGTTACGGCGGATGATCTTCAGCTTTTTGATGTTCTTCAGGCTGATATTAGGGTACTCGAAGCTTATTCCAATCAATCTGGATCACCCGGTCTCAATGATGAAGTCCGAGAGCATCCTCGCTATCAGGCGGTTGTGGCAGCGGCATCGGGCTCTGATGTGCTGTTAACCAAGGCCGACATGTTGAAGGAAATCAGTCGACTGAGAACCCTGCTCTATCTGTGTCTCACGGGTTTTGTGGCGACCGGCGGTATTTTTGTGGGGCGTTATTGGTTGGGAGGTCGAAGACCCACCGCCTTGCCGCCGCCAAAACTGCCTCGCCCCCCCTTGTTGACTCGCCGCCGCTCCGGCTGATTGCTCCTTAGAGCCGCTGAAGTCCCTGGTAGAGGAGTTTCATGCCACCAAAGGCTAAGAGGATGGCAAACAGGGAACCCAGTCTTTTCGTCGGCCACCGGTGCGCCAGAGCAGCCCCTAAGGGCGCGAAGGGAACGCTGGTGAGGCTGATACCTAGAACAGCCGGGAGATAAATGAGACCGAGACTCCCGGGGGGTAAGGTGATCCGATCAAGGCCCAGCGCCACGTAGGTGGCCGACCCTGCAAGAGCAATGGGAAATCCGAGCGCGGCTGACGTTCCGATGGCTCGATGGACGGGAATCCCGCAGTGCATCAGATAGGGCACACTCAACGTCCCGCCACCAATCCCGAGCAGCGCTGAAAGGCCCCCTATGGCGATGCCCTGATGACCTTGATGTTGGCGCTGATGCGTTTCTTTAAGGGACTCTCTTTGAGGTTTGCGGACCATCCGATAGGCCACGATCAGAAGAAACCCGCCAAAAATTATTTTAAACCAGAGGGTTGGCAGCAAATTGGCGGCCACCGCGCCAAAGCTTGAACCGATCAGAAGCCCCGGTGATAGCCGTTTCACGGTAGACCAATCAATCATTCCCCGCTGATGATGCGCCCAAGATGATGATAGAGCGGTGAAAAGAATGGTGGCGAGGGAGGTTCCTACCGCCATGATCATGATGAGATCTTCCTGAAACCCGAGCGCTGTAAAGTGCCAGACGAGAAAGGGGACGATCACAATGCCGCCGCCGATCCCGAGAAGGCCTGACAGCACTCCGGCGAAAGCGCCAAAAAAGAGCAATAACCATAGTTCTGGGATCATCATGACATTCAATAACTCCAAAAGGGGGGGCTTGATCTTAGGTCGCTAGCCCTGTTTCAAGGGGCCCTTGGGTCGCCCAGTGAGACGTCTGATCAGATTCTATCGCTCCCATGAGGGCCTCAGCGGGGCTGATACTTCCATTTCAGCCATGATCGGAGGACGTCAGACCCAGCGAAGACTCGGGCGATCAGCGCTTCACTGTCATCGAGGAGGGTGAAGACCGGCGGAATGACGATGAGACTGAGAATCGTAGAGGTCACCAATCCTCCAAGGACCGCAAAGGCCATGGGGCTTCTGAAGGAGGGGTCGGCCTCACCGAGGCCGAGAGCGATGGGGAGCATCCCTGCGCCCATGGCGAGCGTCGTCATCACGACCGGGCGCGCCCGCTTACTGCAGGCATCGATCAGTGCCGCGGTGCGGTCCATACCGAGATCCCGCTGGGCCATGATGGCGTACTCCACCAAGAGAATCGAGTTCTTGACGGCGATACCCATGAGCATGACCAGCCCGATGAGAGAAGGCATCGAGAAGGATTTCTCGGCAAGGAGTAGCGCCACGAAACCACCACCAAAGGCCGTGGGGAGCGCTGCGAGGATGCTGATCGGTTGTAAGAGGTCCTTAAAGAGTAAGACCAGTACGACAAAAATACATAAGACCCCGGTCAGCATTGCAAGCCCAAAGCTCCCAAAGAGCTCGGCCATCATCTCGGCATCGCCAACATCCACCCGCTGAATGCCTAAAGGAAGATGTTGGAGGCTCGGAAGCTGACTCACCGTCGCCGTGACATCCCCTAGAGGCAGCCCGGAAAGTTCGATCTCGAAATTGATGTTTTGGACCCGATCATAGCGACGAATCACTTGAGGGCCACTCGAGAGCTCCAGCGTCGCCACCTGACCGAGTAACACCGATCCAACGCCCGGCTTGGTGGAGGGAATGGAGAGTCGCGAGAGAACCTCAAGATTATCCCGTCCCTCTTCGTTCAAGCGAACCATCACAGGAACCTGACGACGGGCCAGATTCAGTTTTGGCAGCGACCAGGCATAATCCCCGAGGGTTGCAAGACGGAGCGTCTCTGAAAGAGTCGCTGCCGTCACCCCGAGATCTGCCGCCTTACCAAAATCGGGATGCACGGCGATTTCGGGGCGGGTCAGGGCAGCGCTTGATGCGATGTTGCCAATTCCAGGAATCGTTCTAAGATCCCGCTCGACGGTTCGGGCCACGCGAATCAACTGTTGGGGATCCTCGCCGCTCAGGGTCAGGATGTATTTTTCACCGGAACCTCCAAGGCCTACCTTCGTTCTCGCCCCCGGTAGCTTTTCAAGACGTTGTCGGATCGCTTGTTCGATCACTTGCTTTCGAACCGAGCGCTGCTTCCGGCTGGCAAGGGTCACCGTGAGCGTCGCCTTTCGAACCTCAGCCTCAGAGGGTAATGCCATCGGATCGCTCCCTGCGGCACCACCGCCAATGGTGGTGTAGACACGGCGGATCTCCGGAATATCGGTGATCAGCTGGCGTGCACGCTCGGCAAGGTCGCTGGTCTGCTGGATGGTCGCTCCAGGTGGGAGTTCGATAAAGACCTGAGTCTGTGGGTTGTCATCTTGGGGAATAAAGCCTTGGGGCAGCAAGGGAATCAGTAATAACGATCCAATAAAGAACATTCCCGTACCGGCGAGGGTCGCCCAACGGTGGTCGAGGGCATATCGGACCAGCTTGAGATAACGGGGCATGATCCAGCCCGTGGTAGCCTCAGGGGCTGGCTGATCCTTGAGAAGATAGGCCGCCATCATGGGCGTCAGGAGGCGAGCGACCAGAAGAGAAGCGAACACCGCCATCGCGGCTGTCCAGCCGAACTGCTTGAAAAATCGACCGACAATCCCGCTCATGAAGGCGGTCGGGAGGAAGACGGCGATCAGGGCAAAAGTGGTTGCAATCACCGCAAGACCAATCTCCTCGGCAGCCTCCATGGCGGCTTGATAGGGTGATTTTCCCATCCTGAGATGGCGCACAATGTTCTCTACCTCGACGATCGCATCATCAACCAAAATACCGACCACCAGGGAAAGGGCCAGGAGGGAAACGACGTTCAAGGTAAATCCAAAAAGATACATCCCAATGAACGTCGGGATGGCGGATAAGGGGAGGGCCACGGCAGAGATGAAGGTGGCTCGAAAGTCCCTCAGAAAAAGCCAGACGACCACAACGGCGAGGGCAGCGCCTTCATAAAGGAGGGCCATCGAGGCATCAAATTCCTCCTGGACCGGCTCAACAAAGTTGAAGGCTTCGGTCAGCGTCAGGTCTTGATGCCGCGCTTGAATCTCGGTCAGTACCCGTCGAACCCCCTGGCCGACATCGATCTCGCTGGCGCCCCGGCTTCGGGTGATTTCGAATCCGACAACGTCTTGACCATTCAGTAAAGAAAGGGTCCGGTGGGCGGCGACCGTATCCCTGATCTCCGCCAGCTGGTCCAGTTCGATGCGGCGCCCGTCGGGAAGCACGATGGGAAGTTCACGAAATTCATTGGCGTTTGAGAGGTTTGCTAGGGTCCTAACGGGTTGCTCGCCGCCGCCAATTTCAGTGCGTCCACCAGCCCCTTCCCGCTGGGTCAGACGAAGCTGGCGCGAGACATCGGCGGTACTGATGCCGAGGGATTGGAGCTTCAGAGGATCCAGGCGAACCGCAATTTCACGGTTACCGCCGCCGATACGGGTCACCGTACCGACGCCTGGGACGGTCAAAAGCTTTCGAATCATGACGTCATCCACCAACCAGGAGAGAGCCTCTTCGTCACGCTCATTGGAAGTGACCGTATAGGCGAGAATCGGTGCGGCCACCACATCGAGTTTAGTGACTAGGGGCTCCCGAAGGTCGCTCGGAAGATCTTGACGAACTTTTGAAACAGCCGAGCGGGTGTCATCGAGCGCTTCTTCCAGGGATTTTTCAAGACGAAACTCGAGGGTCACGGTCACACTCCCATCCTGAATCTGGGTGGTTGTATGGCGGAGCCCCTGGAGGGTAGCGACTGCGTTTTCAAGCGCTCTGGCCACTTCGGTCTCCAGTTGCGGCGGCGAAGCGCCCGGAAGGCTCGCAGAGATCGTCACGGTTGGAAAATCAAGGTCGGGGAAGTTTTGAATCTTCATGACCTTGAAACAGTAGAGACCGCCAAGGGTCAATAAGACAAAGAGCATCAACGCAGGCAGCGGGGTGCGAATGCAGGCGGAAGAGATATTCATGGGACGACGGAGACTAAGTCGCCATCGGCGAGGAAGGCGCCACCTTGAAGGACGAGAGGGTCATCAGGATGGATCCCTTCTAATACCTCGATGAGGTCTCCTTCCGTGCGGCCGAGCTGAAGCTTTATTTCCTCGACATGGGCCATGCCGCCCGGGCCTTCAATGACCTTGAAGGCGTAGCTGAAGCCATCGCGGAGCGTGATTGCTGTCCTTGGTAGGGTGAGGGCTGAAGATTGGCCAAAGAGGACACGGCCCTCAGCGAACATTCCCGGTTTGAAGCCTCTGGTTGCGGCGCCTGGAAGATCCACATAGACTTCGCCATCGGGCTTCACTGTCACCGTTCCGGTATGGCGGCGTCCGTCGAGGTAAACGGTGACGGAT
>CAILMG010000135.1 GCA_903835265.1 uncultured Methylococcus sp. | reverse complement strand
CACCTCAAAGAACCGACGAAGCTCTGAGCGACGGTCGCTGCGACCAAAACCATCGGTCCCCAAGACCGAATAACTCCTCGGTACATAAGGCCTAATCTGATCGGCGACCAGCCGCATGTAGTCAGAGGCTGCAACGATCGGACCCTTGGTTCCTGCCAGTTGCTCCTCCACATAGCTGAGGCGGCGGGGCTTTGAGGGATGCAAGAGATTCCAACGCTCCGCATCAAGGCCGTCGCGTCGGAGCTCATTGAAACTGGTGACACTCCAGACATCGGCATCGATCTTGAACTGGGTCTTGAGGATCTCCGCCGCCGCCAAGGTCTCTCTCAATATCGTGCCGCTCCCAAGAAGCTGAATCTTGGCGTTTTTGCCCGCATCTTTGATCTTGTACATCCCCTTCACGATGCCTTCGCGCGAGCCTTCTGGCATCGCGGGATGCGCGTAATTCTCGTTCATGACGGTGAGGTAATAGAACACCTGATCGCCATCCTGATACATGCGCTTTAGGCCATCTTGAATAATGACGGCCAATTCGTAGGCATAGCAGGGGTCATAGGACACACAGTTGGGGATCGCTGACATCGCAAGCAGACTGTGGCCATCTTGATGCTGAAGACCTTCACCAGCCAGCGTGGTCCTCCCGGCGGTACCGCCTAAAAGGAAACCTTTGGCCCGCATATCGCCCGCGGCCCACATGAGATCACCGACGCGCTGGAAGCCAAACATTGAATAATAGATGTAGAACGGGATCATCTGCACATTGTGATTGCTGTAGGCGGTACCCGCTGCAATCCAAGAACACATTGACCCAGACTCGTTGATGCCCTCTTCGAGAATCTGTCCCGTCTTATCTTCTCGATAGTACATGACACTATCGGAGTCTTCAGGCTCATAGAGCTGGCCGACGGATGAATAGATCCGGTACTGTCTAAAGAGGCTGTCCATCCCAAAGGTACGCGCCTCATCAGGAACAATCGGCACCACATATCGGCCAACCTTGTTGTCTCTCAAGAGCAAGGTCAGAATTCTGACAAACGCCATGGTGGTCGACATATCCCGATCTTCGGAGCTCTTCAGCATGCTTTCAAAAAGCTGGAGATCGGGGACCTGGAGGTGTGGAGCATCTCGGCGACGCTGAGGCAAAGGTCCCCCCAAGGCCTTGCGGCGTTCCTGCATGTACTGCATTTCAGGACTATCGTCCGCGGGCCGGTAATAAGGAACATCCGCCAACTGGTCATCGGCCAAGGGGATCTTGAAACGATCACGGAAAGCCCTGATCGATCCATCGTCGAGCTTTTTCTGTTGGTGTGTCGACATCCGGCCCTCACCGACCGGCCCCATTCCATAACCCTTGACCGTTTTGGCAAGAATCACCGTCGGCTGGCCCGTGTGGTTCGAGGCCGCATGGTAGGCGGCATAGACCTTGTGGGCATCGTGCCCGCCCCTATTGAGACGCCAAATGTCGTCATCGGACATGTTGGCGACCATCTCCATGAGTTCAGGGGACTTACCAAAGAAGTGTTCCCGCGTATAGGCACCCCCCTTCGCCTTATAGGCCTGGTACTCCCCATCAACAACCTCTTCCATCCGCTTCCTTAAGAGCCCCTTGGTGTCCTTCGCCAACAAAGGATCCCAATAAGAACCCCAGATGACCTTAATCACATTCCAGCCGGCGCCCCGGAAGTTAGCTTCCAGTTCCTGAATAATCTTGCCATCACCCCGGACCGGACCATCAAGACGCTGCAGATTGCAGTTAATCACGAAGACCAGATTATCGAGCTTCTCCCGTCCCGCAAGGCCGATGGCGCCCAACGATTCGGGTTCGTCCATTTCGCCATCGCCACAGTAGCACCAGATTTTTCGCCCGGCGGTCGAGAGGATTCCGCGATCTTCGAGATATTTCATGAAGCGGGCTTGGTAGATCGACATGATCGGCCCAAGGCCCATCGACACCGTTGGGAACTGCCAAAAATCAGGCATCAGCCAAGGGTGTGGATATGAACTTAGACCTTGACCCTTGCCTTCAATCTCGGCCCGGAAATGATCGAGCTGTTTCTCGCTGAGACGACCTTCCATGAACGCGCGGGCGTAAATACCGGGCGCAGCATGACCTTGGAAATAGACCAGATCACCCCCAAACTCCTTGGTGGGCGCCCGGAAAAAATGATTAAAGCCGACATCGTAGAGGGTCGCCGCCGAGGCAAAACTGGCAATGTGGCCGCCGTACTCGGTCGATTTGCGGTTCGCCCTGACCACCATGGCCATGGCATTCCAACGGATGAAAGAGCGGATGCGGTGCTCAATCGTCGCATCACCCGGCGATCGGGCTTCAAGATGGGTTGGAATCGTATTGATATAGGCAGTATTCGCCGTGTAGGGGAGGTTCGCACCCGCCCGTCGGGCCTCATCGACGAGATTCTCTATGAGGAAATGGGCCCTCTCAATCCCCTCAGATCCGATGACCGCCTGGAGGGCCTCAAGCCACTCGCGGGTCTCATCTGGATCAGGATCATGCGCCAAGTGAAGGTTCTGGATATTTTGAGAATTTGAGCCAACCGCCATACTTTTGAAGTCCTTTGGAACTGGGGTTCATCCGCACAAGAGCTGATTATAGACAAGGGACCCCCCTTGTTCCATTCAAATTCCAGATCGCGAGACCTTGGGAGGATTTCGCGGTAGCCCCTCGCCGGCCCTACCCCATCACATTCAAAGCCCCTGAAGGCCAGCAAAAGCGCGGATGGTTGTCTCCTTTTGCATTATCGACTAGGGTTCTTAAGGGGGCGATAGGATTGTTCCTTCACAAAAATGAAACAAATCATCAACACAAAAAGAACGTGTTCTCAAGGAGAAAAACCAATGAATATCATGCGTCGCAGTGCTGCGGAATGTTTGGGGACTTTTTGGCTGGTGTTTGGCGGCTGCGGAAGCGCTGTCCTCTCGGCGGCCTATCCGGAACTCGGTATCGGGTTCCTCGGGGTCGCTTTCGCCTTTGGTCTCACCGTTCTCTCGATGGCCTATGCCATCGGCCATATTTCAGGATGTCACCTCAACCCTGCCGTCACGGTCGGTCTCGTCTCGGGCGGGCGCTTTCCAGCGAAGGAGATTGCCCCCTACGTCATCGCCCAGGTCCTTGGGGCCTTAGCCGGAGCGGCCGTCCTCTACCTGATCGCGAGTGGCAAGGCGGGCTTTGATGTCGTCGGTAGCGGGTTTGCCAGTAATGGCTACGGCGATCATTCACCCGGCCAATACAGTCTTCTCGCCGCCTTAACCCTCGAAACGGTGCTCACCTTCATGTTCCTCATCATCATCTTAGGGGCTACCGACAGCAAAGCCCCCGCGGGTTTTGCACCCATAGCGATCGGCCTTGGACTGACCTTGATTCACTTGATCGGCATTCCGGTCGACAATCTATCGGTTAACCCTGCCCGAAGCACCGGTCCTGCCCTCTTTGTCGGTGGTTGGGCGCTAGGCCAACTCTGGCTGTTCTGGGTTGCTCCGCTTTTGGGCGCATTCCTCGCGGGCAAAACCTACCGCCTCCTGTCCGGCCGCTAGCGACAAGGGCCGGCCGATCCTCGAATGGACGGGCCGGCTCACTCTCACGACCTCCGCTTGGGCCCAACGACGGAAATCAGCATTTCGATTTTTGACCCAAATGGCGGTCCATAGATAGCCACGAGGAAGCTTGAGGGAATGGGAAATCGACTGCAATTCCTGATAGGGAATGCCCGGTCGTCGATGATGATCCGCATGTCGGGTCAGTCCCAGAAAAAGGAAATAACTCAGCTTGGAGTCGCAGCGCCAGGCTGTCCTCGATGAGTGCGCGGCGCTCAGCGTCAGTCCGTAGTGCTGAAAATAATTGACCGACTCCAACAGGCGAATAGCGACCCCGCTAATATAGATCCATGCGAACAGCGCCAACCCCCCAAACAAGAGCCCATACCCCAGCATCAAGAGCCCCCCAAGGAGGATACCCCGCCACACCCGGTGAGGCTGAGCGCGAATCGCCACCTGCCATTGACGACTTAAGGAGCGCCAGAAAAAGGCCTCGTACGTCTCGCCAGGCTCTGCCGTAGAGGGATCCGCCTGACTCCCAAGGCGGGCGTGATGCCCTTGCCGATGGGCGATCGCGAAATGATCATAAAAGGTCAGCAGGAGCATGAGACGACCCAAGGAGCGCTGCCATTTTGAGCGACGGTGGATCAGTTCATGGGCCGGAGCGATGACCGAACTACAAAAGGTCGTCCCACCGAGGATCCTCAAAACGACCAGATTCAAAAAACCGACCGCATTCTCATACAGCCCGCCCCAGTGAATCTCCAAAACCCTGACCCTAACCCTAACCCTAACCCTGACCCTGACCCTGACCCTAACCCTGACCCTAACCCTGACCCTTGTTCTGACTCTGGCCCAGCATGTCCTTGTACTGGCTCTTGTGTTGGTCCTAGCCCTGGTCCTTGTGAGGATTGAGATTTAAGCCCCAACGATGATGATGATGATGCTGATGATGATGATGACGCGGACGACTGGGAGGCGAGTCCTGGCAGTTGT
>CAILMG010000134.1 GCA_903835265.1 uncultured Methylococcus sp. | reverse complement strand
CTTATAGGGGACCATCCTTGAGGCGGTCACATAAACGTCGGTTTTTTCCCGTTGAAGCGGGAAGGATTCGATATCGATGGGGGGGTAAATAACGGTCGATGAGCGGCCATATACCCTTTTGATTCGGCGCCCGATGAAGTGTGAATTTGCCACAAAATGATCAACGCCTGGGACGGTTCTAAGGTCCCAGAGCCTCAAATAATGGAGTGCAATTCTTGCGATCCACCCTCTCAAGCGCTGATCAAGCCCTGATTCACGAAGGTATTGGTGCTGAAGATCCCAAGCATAGCGCATGGGGGAGTGGACATAGCTGATGTGAACCTGATCAGGGCCCACCAGGATCCCTTTAGAAACAGCGTGGCTATTTGAAATAATGAGGTCATACCCTGAAAGATCCAATTGCTCGATCGCAAGCGGCATCAAGGGAAGGTAGTGACGAAAATGTTTTTTGGCCCCGGGGAGCTTCTCTATGAAAGTCACCTTGGGGGTTTTTCCTTGAAGAAACCCTCGCTCTTCATCAGGAATCACATCGATTACGGCAAAAAGATCAGCCGAAGGGAAGCAATGGATCATCTGCTCCAAAACGCGTTCGGAGCCAGCGTAGGTTTCGAGCCATTCGGCAATGAGGGCGATTTTCATGATGGGGGTTTTTTGAGGGTCTTCGGGTCGGTTTAGGAAGGCAAGATCAGAAGGGGCTTCAATTTAAAAGCCATCACCCTCTTTGGTGATGCCTTCAAGGACCCTTTTCGCCACATGATCCCAATCATACCGCCGCACCCAATCAAGACCTAAGGCCCTTAATTTTTGAGATTCTCCTCTATCAAGGACCGTTTGAAGGGCATCCACCATCTCTTCAAGGTTTGAAGGATCAAAAAAGCGTGCGGCAGGCCCCCCGATTTCAAGGAGCGCGGGCGTACGGCTGGCAATGACGGGCGTGCCAGAAGCCATGGCTTCAACGAGGGGTAAGCCAAAACCTTCATGAAATGACGGCATTACGAGAAGCTCAGCCCCCCGATAAAGAGACGGCAAATCTTTTTCATTGATGGGCCCAAGGGCGATGACGTTCTCTTTGAGGCGCAAGGTTTCTATCTTCGATGCAATCGAAGGGCTTAAGTCACCTGAGAGGAGGAGATCAAAATCCTTCGAAAGCCCCGAAGCGCCAAAGGCGTCAACCAGGCCCTCTACATTTTTGTGGGGTTTTTGGTTCCCGATATAAAGGACATAAGGTTTGGGGTGGCGCCAAGAGGGGCCTTCGGGGAGAAATTCTGGGCCGACCCCATTTCCGGCCACCACGATACGATTTTTAGGAAGCCCGCTCCATTCAGAAAGCCTGTCTCTTGAAGCTTCAGACACGGTAAAGACACACCGTGCTTTATAAAGCGCGGGTTTGACGATCGCCTGGTAGTACGCCCATTTCATCGGCGATCTTTCTTCTGGCACATCGAGGTGAATCAGATCGTGGATGGTGAGGGAAAATGGGCAGGGGTTTCCAAGGGGGGCATTGAATCCTGGGGAAAAAAAGTGGTCCGGCTTTGCCTTTAAGAGACGCTGTCTTAGAAGCCAGGGATCCCAAAGATCAAGCGGTTTTCCAGGAGCCCCAAGGGCCTTAATAGGGAGGCGCTTTGAAACCTCAGATGCGAATCGGCCAATGCCGTGAGGCCCTATCCAGCGCTGATCAAAACAAGCATTCACTAGAGGCCAGCCCTCGTCTGACCTTTTTGGATAAATCGTCCGGAAGAACCAAAGGTCAAATGACAGGGCGCGTTGATCCAAAACCAGCGGGTTCTGATTTTAATGTGGTCGCCAACTTCTTGGAGCAGATGGATCGTCATTAAGGCGGTAACTTTCGATCTTTTGAAATGAAGGGGTTTGGCGGCGTCAACAGGGAGACTCTTCAAGGTATGGGCCATCAATACCAAGCAGTTTTGTTCAAGGTGGGGCTGAAACCATGAATGGGTAATTTCAAGTCGAGGGAGGGAACCTAGCAGAGTGGCTGTTTGATAACCATCAAGAGTATCATCCCACGTGATGGTGATCTTGGATATGCTTTAGCTATCGGGAGTGTTGGTGGATGTCGGTCCGAAATCAGCGGGTAAAAATCATGTTTTTGGGAAGAACGCTTTCTACTGGGGGTCTACCGCCCCAATATCTCAAGCAATCAGGGCTGCCCATTTTATTCTCCTCGATTTTTTCCACTTTGTTGGCTTTGACCTTATGCGTGGCCAGCCTTTTTTTGGGCGATGCGATCGGAGCGGTCTCCGAGATTTGGGTCCCCCCGCGTTTCACGGCACCGGAGCCTCAGGGGCCGGTATTGCAGCCAAGCGTCATGGCTCATTCGAGTTCGGCCCAACGCCAGGCCATTCGCCAAATCGATTTGGGTTCTGTGCCCACGAAGGATTTCGAAGCCAAGACAGTTCAGGCCTTTGGTGGGCCCACCAAGGCTGGTTTTTCAAGGGATATTACGGGATTTGCGACGGTTGAGGATGTCCGAGCCCAATGGGATTGGCAGCCGGCTTCGGGTGGAGGACAGGTTGCACTGTTGTCCTTTACCTCTCCCGGCGCGCTGGCCTTGAGGTTAGCGATTGATGTCCGTGCGCTTCCTCAAAAAGCCGAATTACGTTTTTTCAAGGACGCAAGTGATGCTGGGGTTGTGGTCAGCGGCGCTAGAGTCCTTGAATTGCTTCAGAGCAATCGGGCCGCGGGGGATCCCGAACCCGAGGCGGGGGTCTATTGGTCGCCTGTGGTT
>CAILMG010000133.1 GCA_903835265.1 uncultured Methylococcus sp. | reverse complement strand
TTACTGGCACGTAATTTTTCAAGGCGAAGCAGAAATGCCGTTTGTGCGAGCGGACAGTTGGGATGAAGCTGCGGACAAATGCTCAAAAATTATCCACGCAGGTCGGTTAGACGAAGTTCTAGCAGAGTGTCGTGCGTTTTGGGACAAGTGGAAAGACCTATGGCGCAAGCGGTTTTGCCAAGAAATTAGCAAATTTAGTTTAGACCGCTAAAAGTGCGACAAAAATTTTTTTAATATGGGCCTGACAGCATATTAACACTAGAGCGTTTGGGGCCACTTTACCCCGCTGATTCCAATAGGGTTCTCGCCGCCCCCGTCGTATAGTATCCATATATAAAAAAAAGGCCGAAATTGCGGGCAGGTGTGCGTACGTGCGCGTGTGCGCGTGTGTATGCGCGTGTGTGCGCGCGTGGGCGCATGCGTGTGTGCGTGTGTATGTGTGCGTGTGCGTGTGTATGTGTGCGTGTGCGTGTGTGTTCTTATCTACCCCAAACTGGCGGACAGGTGCAGTAGTACAAATGTTCTTTCAATAGTATGTTTGTTCTTTAGTTTCCCCTAGTAGTACAAACGTTCAAAGGTTAACCAACTCTTAACTAAACTTTAATCTAATCTTAATTGACAGTTGCGCCGGACCCGAGGCATGCTGTGCACATCGATCACAG
Organism: uncultured Methylococcus sp.; assembly: GCA_903835265.1. Lineage (GTDB taxonomy): Bacteria > Pseudomonadota > Gammaproteobacteria > Methylococcales > Methylococcaceae > UBA6136. The sequence continues at coordinate 2,968 of CAILMG010000133.1, read as the reverse complement.
GTTGATCGATCTCTTTCATCATCTTCTTTGGTAATTGACGATTGATACCGATCCCAATGACCACACCAGAGGGGCCATGCGCTTCTCCACTCATCTCCATGAGAATGCCTCCAAGTTTGGCCGACCCCACCAGAAGGTCGTTTGGCCACTTGAGGGAAACGCCACAGAGGCCCAACGATGAAAGCGCTCGGATGAGGATAACCCCCACGGCAAGACTCAGACCAGAGACCTCGGCAGGCTCTTGAAAACGCCACAGCAGCGAGAGACAAACGTTGGTTCCAAAAGGGGCCACCCAGGAGCGTCCTATGCGCCCTCTTCCTGCCGTCTGGTATTCGGCGAGACAAACACTGCCCGTGGGCATATGAGCTTCAAGGGACCGCATCAGTTTAGAGTTCGTTGAATCAATCACCGCGTGGCATTCGAGGGTTCCTATGAGGCCCCTGGCCTTCGGTGAAAGAGCCTCTAGGATGAGACGCTCATCCAGCCATTCAATCGGCGCAGCAAGACGGTAGCCCTTTCCAGGCCACGCGACAATGTCGACCCCTAAGGCCTCGAGGCGGCGGACATGTTTCCAGATCGTTGCCCGGCTGACCCCTAAGTCGTCAGCAAGCGTCGTTCCTGAATAAAAACCGCCGCCACCAAGCCGCTGAAGAACCGCCTTATCAATGGCATCAATCCCCTTCAACGCTGAGCCCCTTCATCAAGGGCTCTTAACCGGGCTATTTTTTCGGCTATCTTGATCTCGAGACCGCGTGGTGCGGGCCGATAATACTCTCGAGGCTGAAGGCTTTCTGGAAAATAAGACTCCCCTGCGGCATAGGCCTCTGGTTCATCATGGGCATATCGATAGGCCTTCCCATAATCCAGCCTCTTCATTAAATCGGTCGGCGCATTCCTCAAATGAAGGGGGACTTCATGGCTTCCTGAAGCCGCAACATCCGCCTTTGCCATCTTGTAAGCGGTATAGACGGCATTGCTCTTTGGCGCTGCCGCTAAATAAAGAACGGCCTGGGCCATGGCAAGCTCCCCTTCTGGACTCCCAAGACGCTGTTGGACATCCCACGCATTCAGCGATAATTCGAGGGCCCGGGGATCCGCATTACCGACGTCCTCACTCGCGATTCGGACGATACGGCGGGCTAAATAAAGGGGATCAATCCCGCCATCGAGCATCCGGCAAAACCAATAAAGGGAGGCATCCGGCGCACTACCTCGGACCGATTTGTGGAAGGCCGAAATCTGATCGTAAAAGGCCTCTCCACCCTTGTCGAAGCGCCGGGCAAAACCCCCACCGAGGATCTCCTTTGCGATGTCAGGCCCAATCACCGCCTCCTTGGGTCCGAGGAGATCCACCGTCATTTCAAGGAGGTTAAGGGCCTTTCGAGCATCACCATCGGCCGCTTCTGCATACCATTGATCGACCCCTTCAAAGAAACCGATTGTCCGCTCTCCAAGCCCTCGCTCGGCATCTAAAAGCGCTTCCCTCATCACCGCCTTCAACTCTTCTATCGAGAGCGACCTTAAGACATAAACCCTGGCTCTTGAGAGGAGTGCGTTATTAAGCTCGAAAGAGGGATTTTCGGTCGTCGCACCAATAAAGCAGAAGGTTCCATCTTCAACATGGGGAAGAAAGGCATCCTGCTGAGACTTATTGAAGCGATGGACCTCATCGACGAAGAGGAGGGTCTGACGATGAGACCTCTCGCGTTCGAGCTGTGCAGACTTGACTTCTTCACGGATCTCCTTGACCCCCGAAAGAACCGCTGAAAGGGTGGCAAATGCGGCATCGGCATGGGTGGCAATGAGGCGAGCCAAGGTCGTCTTGCCCGTCCCTGGAGGGCCCCAGAAAATCATGGAATGGAGCCGTCCTGAACGAATCGCTTCGTAAAGAGGTTTTCCGGGCGCTAAAAGATGGCTCTGGCCGATATATTCTTCAAGGGATCGGGGACGCATCCTATCGGCCAAGGGTTTTGAAGTGTTCGCGCTCATGATCCAAAAAGTGTTTCTTTAGGCGAAAGCCCATTGTAAGCCGCCCATCTGAATCCGGTCACGATGCTTCGGGCCTAGACCTCGCCCCGAACACGATCGATCAAGACGGTGGTTCTTTGGAGAGAACCTTTATTAAAACGTGATGTTGCGGTCTCGATCAATCACCGCATTGATGTAATCGGGCATCCCCTTAATGACCGCACCCAGAACCAGATCCTCCTCGCCCATCTGCCGCGCGATGGCACAGGCACTGCAGACCCAGATCGGGATGGATTCAGCTTGAGCGTAGGCCAAAAGATCCTTCAGGGGAGGTAAATTAACGCCCACCATATGATCAGCAATCCCCGGGCGGGCGAGAGTCACCGCTTCGTTCCATAGCCAGATCACAACATCATGGCCGGCTTCTTTAGAGGCCTTAGCGGCAATAAAGGGCAAGGTCGCCATCGTCGGATCATCGGTTCCTCGACACCCTGAAATAATCAATGTACTCATCCCTTGGGACTCCCCTTGTCGGCGGCCCTAAGGCCGGGCGGGTAAAAAAAGGCTATTTCTCTTCAAAAACATCGACCCCTTGAGGCGGCTTGAAGACGAAAAGAGCGGGATCGATCTTGATCCCCGTCTTGAGATTTTCGAAATAGATACGGGTCAATTGCCCAAAGTTATCACTCAACTCCATACCCACAAGAAGGTCATTTTCGATGCCAATCTGAACATATTTGAAACCGCTCTCTTCAGACTTTGGAATCAATTTGATGATAGCGATCCCCTCTTCATCAGACTGGCTTTCAATCGTGAAGTTTTTTTCAAGAGGGACATCGCCGGTCAACAAAAGAGCAGGGGTCGATCCGATCGCCTGATTCAGTTTCTTAGCCGTCACCTGATCAAGATCCTTATCGAAGAACCAGACCTTACCGGCACTCGAGACAATTTCCTGATGGTACGGCTTCTAGTAATTCCACCTAAATTTTCCAGGCCGCTG
>CAILMG010000132.1 GCA_903835265.1 uncultured Methylococcus sp. | reverse complement strand
CATCCGCCCTTACTTTTCTTATCGGCGCCGCAGGTTCGCCAGCAAAAACATCTGCAAAAGCCAAAGTTAACGTCGTCATCAACAATAAACTGAGCTTACCCCTCATCTTAATCACTCCTCTTCTTTTCAGGTTGAAAATAGCAAAATCTACTCAGTTGCCTTGCAGTCCCTTCTGTCAAGAAGACACGCTGATAGGGGAATTTGCCGCCCATTGTTGTCGATATAATTTGGGCGTCAACCCTCCCAATGCCCGGTGTGGGCGCTCTTCGTTGTATGCCTTAATCCAGTCTTCGGCCGCCGCAAGATAAGAAAAAATACCTAAAGCACCTTAGCATGGCAATAAACTGAAACCTACAACAATTCTCAGTCACTGCCAGCTCGCAAGATTTAAACGCCCCCCCCTCCAGCCCCATCCAGCATCAAAAGGCGCTCAACTCAGCTTCAGATGCGTGGACCAGAAGAACAAGCCAAAAAAAGAAATTCGACGGTTTAACCTGAAATGGGTGATAGGACGTTTTAACGACCAAGGCATGCTACAGTCAGGATAAATACCCCCTAGATCACAAGCTCGAAACGCTAGCGGAATCAGCCTATTTTGTTGTGGTTGCTTATCGGCGAGTGCCCCGCCAGTGTCCCATGAGGCAAATTTTAGGCACAAAAAAAGCCCTCCAATTTCTCGTAAGGGCTTGTTTTATATGTGGTGGGCCGTGAAAGGCTCGAACTTTCGACCTATGGATTAAGAGTCCACTGCTCTACCAACTGAGCTAACGGCCCGAAAACTTGTTACACCCGTCGGATCGGGTGGGGTGACTGACTATCGATTAGAAATTAGCAACTTGGCCTAGCCTTCAAGCCGAACATTTTAGGCCTACACGGACTGAAAAGTCCAGTGCTTTTTTATACGATTGTGAACGTTCACAATCCTTGGGAGAACAAGACTAGAAAGACAACGTCAACAATCCAGCTGATCAAGAGGCACCACATCCGCATACTGGAAGATCGATTGAGAGCCCCTACCCTGCACCCGGTTCGCGCTTCGCCGAAATGAAATCTTTCCCAGAACTTAGCTCTCCTTCAGACCGCACCGGCGGTGGGAGGCCCCTTTCCCATTTGGGACTCCTACACTCGACATGGATACGAATCCGGACGAAGGACGAGCAAAGTTTTTTTGAAACTAGTTCCCACCCAAAAGCCAGCTCAATTGCTGAATAGGGCAAAGCGCACTCAGTCCGCATACTGGGCGATCAGGATCTACAGGCTAGAGGAGATAACTCAACACCCATGAGAACCTTATTGAGAGCAGCGTGTAAGTTCTTTATAATTCATGCCCCTCGAACCCTTAGAACTAAAGGATGTCACACATGAAAAAATACGCCTCTGAATTAGCACTTCTTTTTTTCGTTTGTTCTTTTTGTCCATCGTTCGTGCTTGCGCGAGATTTCCAGTTAAAGGATTTTTCTGGCGAGTGGATTTTTCATAGTACTTCATCTGGTGGGGTGGGCGTCAATACCGGACCTGGTATATCTTCGGCCGTCCTCAGGAAAATCAGCTTCGATAAAAGTGGGGTTGGAACTGAGAACAATGGTACGTTTACTTTCTTTGGGCCTGACGGATCTATGAATGTATATCAGGGGGTCCAAGGAGAAATGGTTGAACTCAGTCTAACTGATGCGGCGAATGGCGCTGGGACAATAAAGGTGATTGACCCTAATAGTTTCAAGGCTACCTCAACCTATAATTTCATAGCCACCCGGAATAGGTCTGGCCTGGTAACGAAGCTAAACACTATCATGACTAGTTCAACAGCAGCGTTGTCTAAATTAGTTGTTACGGGTGAGGCAACGCGTCAGGTATCGAATTAAATGTGCAATTTTCTGCACCTGAATAGCCAACCCGGTTAATACATCTGAATAAGGCCGACAACACTAATCAGTTACCATGTTGCTGGCCTATTCGGGCCATTCACAATAATTAACGCTTTTAGCTCGGGGCTGAGTAATGCCTGATGAGGTTCGAGCTTGTCCGGCGCTTTCGGTATCTGACACTGAAAAAAAATACCAAAGCTCAAGGGATCTCGGCACCTCACTACTGCCCATTGGCTTTCGTACGTTTTTTCTATTTGAATTCGTGATGCGTGACCTTGTCTCTGTAAGTCAATGATTTTTAAGATCCGACAGCATTTTCCTTAGTTGCTTTGTTGCCGGTGTAAGGGGCGCCAGAAAAAGGGATTCACGAACTCGCCTCTGTGACTGACTAGAGGTAAGGTATCCACGTGATCCCTCGTGGAGAAGTGCGGCGTTGGCAGAAGTCACTGCGAGTTCGATCAATGTCAATGGAAGTGCATCGCTTACTTCGAATCGAATTAAAAACGACGGAGATCATGGCTAACTCCCTGACACAGGTCGAATGAGAAACGCCCTCACCAATCCGTTCGCGCATAAACTTGTCAATCCGTCTTGGCGTTAATTCACGAAGGGATAGGCCCCCGATGAACCGCTTCAACACCTTGGCACGGATGAGATTGGTTCGATGTGATTTGAGCTTTACCGACACTTCGTCGAGGTATTTATCGATGTAAGTGCAAAATGGGACTGAGAGATGATCAGCCAATGGATCGCCCAATGACTCTGCATTAGACAGAATAGCCCTGTTAGCGGCCATAGCGCCTTCGACCTGCCGTGCAAAAGCTTTCGCCTCAGCATGCGAATTAAAAGTTTTGGAGATGGGTTTTTGACCAGCAATCCTAACCTGTACGTTGTACTTGCCAGAACTGAGCAAACGGATAGAAGCCATGGGATTTCCTTCACAAGTGGGTACCAAAAGGTTTGTGAAGGCTAGGAAATCGGCGAGAGGTCAGAGGGGTTGCAGTTTCCTTCGGATGGACTTTTCCCTTAAGAGTCCACTGCTCTACCAACTGAGCTAACGGCCCGAAAACTTGTTACACCCGTCGGATCGGGTGGGGTGACTGACGGGGCTCGAACCCGCGACAACAGGAATCACAATCCTGGACTCTACCAACTGAGCTACAGTCACCATCGATACTCGTTTTGATGGTGGCGCGCTTGGCAGGACTCGAACCTGCGACCCTCGGCTTAGAAGGCCGATGCTCTATCCAGCTGAGCTACAAGCGCTTGGTCGGGGTAGAGGGACTCACTCTATACAGTCCCCTCTCAAAGCAGAAGCGCTACCAGATTGCGCAAATAGCCCTGAGTACTGACCGCTTCGAGAAAGCCGCTGGGCGTACCATCAAGCCTTGGAATTCTACTGAGATTTACCTCAAGGGTCAATCTAGAACTTGTTACTCACTCGTCAGAGACCCCTTTTTTACAATTTCTGAAGCACTAACTGATAAATCGAATGGGTTTCATGATCCATCCCGGCCATGAGCGAGTCCAATTCCTCAAGGGAATCACGCACAAAGTCACTGTCTTTGATGCTTCCCGTATTCACTCGAACATTCAATGCGGAGCTTTTGAGGGCCGCGTGGGCTGCAAGGGCGGCGACACCAGCATCCGTCAAAACATTGGTATTACCTTGTTCAGCCACGAGAAGACTGAGCTCAATCACCCTTCTAGAGGCCTTCGCACAGTCTAAAGGCACTCGTGTGGCCCCCTTAAGAGCCAGTTGGATGGCCGCACTCCGCGTCCCTTTTTCCTCATCTGTGACTTTTGGAAGACCATAGGCCGCCATGACCGCATCAAAGGCCTCAACATCCGCCCGAATAAAATCCAGAAGGATGATCCTTAATGCCTCGACCTCATCAAGAATCGCCTCCATCTCCCCAGAAACCGCTTCATAGTGGACTTTACCAATGGTCAAATGACAAACCATAGCAACCAGAGCGGCCCCCATCGCTCCCATAATAGCGACCACACTGCCACCCCCCGGGGTCGGCGAACGACTCGCTAGGGTTTCCAGAAACCTTTCAATGGATACGTCTTTGATCATTCGGATGGGCTAGAGAGAGTGCTTAACAAGCTGCAATTATAAAGCCTCTGACGCACCTCGTCGCATTTGCGACTCTGGCCTCCCTGTTGTAACGTGCGCCTTTACCTTCTCCCTTGGCGCCGCTGCGCCAAAATCACCGTCATGACGCTTCATAAGTCCCTACACCATGAAGAAACTCCTGTTCCAGTTTGATACCGACCTTTCCCCTTCCATCTTTGATTCGGTGGTGGCTTACGATGGGGGTGCTGATCATGTCATTGGGCATGGAGGCCTGACCCCCCCCATGGTCGGGAACCTCGTCGATGGCACCATCTTTACCCGAGCGCCCAAAGACAAGAAAAACACAGCGATCTTTGTCGGTGGCAGTAATATGCAAGCTGGCGAAGCGCTCTTTAAGGCAGTGAAGTCAAGATTCTTTGGGGATTTCAGAGTATCGATCATGCTGGACAGCAATGGCAGCAATACTACCGCCGCAGCGGCCATTGCCAAACTCATGACCAGCGGATCCATTCGCAATCAACGGGCCGTCGTCCTAGCCGGCACGGGGCCTGTCGGTCAACGAGCCGCCTTCATGCTGGCCAAAGAAGGCGCCAGCGAGGTCTTCATCACCAGCCGCCATCAATCACGCGCTGAGACCGTCGCGAAACAAATCCATAAACGTTTTGGGGTCGAAGTGACCCCCGTAGAGGCCTTCGATGCTGAGGCGCGGGCCCGGATCATTGAGGATGCCGACATCGTCATTGCCACCGGGGCGACCGGCGTCGAACTGATTCGAGGAGAGCACTGGCAATCTCTTGAGCGACTCAAAATGATCGCCGATGCCAACGCCACCCCCCCCTTGGGGATCGGTGGGGTAGAAGTGATGGATCGAGGAACCGAACGGTTCGGAACTCTCGCTTGGGGCGCCATTGGCTTTGGTACCCTCAAGCTATCCCTTCATCGGGCCTGTATTGGGCATCTTTTTGAATCCAATGACCGCGTGCTCGACGCCGAAGAAATCTTCGAGATTGCCAAAACAATGACCTGAGGATTCGCTTGATTTCAGACAAAAATCCTAGGAAATCACCTAGAGGTAACCCTTAAGCCGCCCTTTCGCGCTAAAATTAGCGCCAAAGTCTCTCTCCTTATTCAGGTTTCCTATCATGATTGATCGCAAGAAAACGGTCGGCGTTAAAGTGGGTGATGTTCAAATCGGCGGCGGCGCCCCTATCGTGGTTCAGTCCATGACCAATACCGACACCGCCGACGTCGCCGCGACGGTTCAACAAATTTACGAACTGGCTAAAGCAGGCTCTGAACTGGTCCGGGTCACGGTGAACAACGAGGCCTCCGCGGAGGCGGTTCCTTATATCCGCGACCAATTGGCTGCAAAAGGCTGTACGGTCCCTATCATCGGCGACTTCCATTTCAACGGTCATAAGCTCCTCGAAAAATATCCTGCCTGTGCCGAAGCGCTCGGCAAATACCGAATCAATCCTGGTAATGTCGGCCGCGGTTCAAAGCGCGATCCACAGTTTGCCCAAATGATCGAATTTGCCTGCCGTTTCGACAAACCGGTCCGTATCGGTGTGAATTGGGGTAGCCTGGACCAGACCGTTCTGGCCCGCCTCCTAGATGAGAATGCGGAGCTTCAGAACCCACATCCTCTTGAAGTGGTGATGCGGGAAGCGGTCATCACCTCTGCCCTTGAAAGTGCGCATAAGGCCATTGAGCTTGGCCTTCCCAAGGAACGCATCGTGATTTCCTGCAAGCTCAGCCGTGTCCAGGAGTTAATTGCCGTCTATCAGCTTCTGGCGGCACGCTGTGATTTTGCACTCCACCTTGGTCTCACCGAGGCGGGTATGGGATCCAAGGGGATTGTGGCCTCAACAGCGGCTCTTGGGGTCCTTCTACAGCAAGGAATCGGCGATACCATCCGAGTTTCGCTGACCCCTGAACCCATCCTCAACGATCGCACTTTGGAGGTCATCGTGGCACAGGAAATCCTTCAGACCATGGGGCTTCGTTCATTTTTGCCGCTGGTGACTGCGTGCCCTGGTTGTGGCCGGACCACCAGCACCTATTTCCAGCAGCTGGCTCAGGACATTCAAAGCCACATTCGTCACAAAATGCCGGAGTGGAAGCAACGTTATCACGGGGTTGAAGACATGCAGGTTGCCGTGATGGGCTGTGTCGTGAATGGTCCTGGCGAGAGCAAACACTCCAACATTGGCATCAGCCTCCCAGGAACGGGTGAAGATCCCGTGGCACCGGTCTACGAAGATGGCATCAAGACCGTCACCCTCAAAGGGGAACGGATCGCTGAAGAGTTCCAGACCATGGTCGAAGCCTACATTGAAAGCCATTACGGCAAGAAGGACATCCACGCCCACTAGCCCTCTATGAAGAGGCTGTTGATTCAACCCTGGGGAGCGCTCCTTAAAAAGCATGCTGCCAAACGTGAAATCTCGGCACAGACGCGGCGCCCACTGCGCACCAGGGGACTTCTATGCCTCGGGTTCACATCCTTTATCATCAACCCCCTGACCAGATGCTTCGGTTCAGGCTTATTGCTTAATTTGAGGAGCTCCCCATGTTGACCGCAACCAGAATCCTGACCTGGTTCATCACCCTGATCTGGCTCACGGGCTGTGCCACCGAATCTGAAGCTCCGGTTGCATCCGCCACCCCAGCGCCTTCTTCCAGCAAGAAAAAAGAGCGCCGCTATCTCCGCTTCCCGATGGATACGGCGATTTCACCGCAATACAAGTTCCCAAAATCGGCGCGCTCGATCGATGAAGCCCTCTATACCTTTGCACCTGCGGCGATTGATCAACTGAAGCCCTACTTCAACAAGGCCGGCTTATCCTACCCTCCAAAGGAAATTGTTCTCATCGCCATCAAAGATGAGAAGAAAATGGAGCTCTGGGCACGTAACTTTGGTCCTTACAAACTCATCCGTCCTTACAGCATTAAAGCCGCTAGCGGGATGCGCGGACCCAAGCTGAAACAAGGTGATCGCCAGGTGCCGGAAGGCATTTATCACATTGCAAGACTCAACCCGAACAGCAACTATCACCTGTCCATGAAGGTCGATTATCCCAATGACTTTGACCGCGAACATGCCCAAGTTGATGGCCGTTCAGACCTCGGCGGCGACATTTTCATTCATGGCAAGAGTGTTTCTGCGGGCTGCCTCGCTATGGGCGATGCGGCTATCGAAGAACTCTTCGTTCTCGCAGCCCATGTCGGCACTGACAACATCAAGGTGGTCATTGCTCCCAGTGACCCGAGACTTCGCCCCCTCGACACCTCACACCACAGCCTCCCTTTATGGACCAGCGAACTCTATGATCAGGTCACCCGTGAAATCTTCACCATCACCCAAGCAAAACCGCCGGTAAAACTGGCCCACAGCCACCCCTCCCACCCGCTCTACCGTCCGGTCAATTAACAGAAAACTCCCCTCCACAGGCCCGTGAACCATGCCTCCTTTGTGGTGTCAGAACCCTTATGATTTAAGGAAGCGATAAGGCATAATCCGAACGACAAGGCCTGATTTTAAGGGGGATTACGATGGCAGTCGCGATCGACTGTTGCAGGGCCCATTCATGATGGCTTTTGATTCGGCCCCTTAAGGATGAAACATGACCTCTGGAGGTATCGGGTGAGTGGTCCTATGACACCGGAATTGAATCCTGCTCCTTACAGAGGAGAAAGTCTCAATCAACCCACCCTCCTGATCACCCCTCAATGGCCGAGCTTTGAACCTGAAAGGGCCCTGAACCTTATCCAGAAAGAGGCCGAGTGGGTCGGGCTTCGCTGGGTGAGAGAAACCACCCAGCGACGTTCAGCCCGGAACGGTCGTCCTGAAAACAATGGCGCTCACTTCTCCTTTGGGGTCATGATTGAAACCCTGATCGATGGCCATATCGCTTATGCCGGGACCAGTGATCTTTCAGACCAAGGCCTATTGCGGGCCACTCAAACCGCGGCCCTTAAGGCCAAAGAAATGGCCACCAGGAAAGCCTACGCTGCCAGCATCAAGGAACGTCCGACCTCGGTTGGACGCTACGAAGGACCCAAGGGACGTTGGCTGGATACCGAGGCGCTAGCCACCCTGTCAGGACATCTCATCGAATGTACGCATAGGCTCAAGGTCTCAGAGGCTATCGTGACCGCCGTTGCCGAAGTGAGTCTGATTGAATCGGAAGTCTGGTACCTGACCAGCAGTGGAACAAACCTCCAGCAGCGGCAGTTCATGACCGGCCAACACTTTGGCGCCATTGCTCAGGATTCAGGCGAAACTCAGCAGCGCTCGCTAAACGGCCCGACCGCCCGCTGCCAGCAAGGGGGGCTTGAAGCCTTGGACTGGGACCAGTTGGAAGCGGCCTGTGAAGGCGTCGGCGAACAAGCGCTGGCCCTTCTGAAAGCGGATAACTGCCCCAACGAGTCACTGGATCTGATCCTCGCCGCCGACCAGATGCTACTCCAGATCCATGAATCCATTGGTCATCCCTTGGAGCTCGATCGCATCCTTGGCGATGAGCGTAACTATGCCGGCTGGAGCTTTATTAAGCCATCGGACTTTGGTGCACTGCAATACGGCAGCCCCCTGATGAATGTGACCTTTGATCCGACCTACCCCGGTGAGTTCGCCTCCTACCGATTTGATGATGGTGGAGCACCGGCCACTCGGGAGTTCCTGATCAAGGAAGGGCTTCTTGTCAGGGGGCTCGGCGGCCTTGAAAGCCAGCATCGGCTGGGGCTTCAGGGGGTCTCTAACTTCAGATCTTCAGGTTGGAACCGCGCTCCAATCGACCGTATGGCCAACATCAATCTTGAGCCAGGGCATAGCCGCTTAGGGGACATGATTCAACAAGTCGAGCGCGGTATCTTGATGGAGGCGAACCGCTCCTGGTCGATCGATGATGTCAGAAAAAAATTCCAGTTCGGCTGCGAAATCGGGCATCTGATTGAGCAAGGACGGATTACCCGGATCCTTAAGAACCCGAACTATCGTGGCGTAACCGTCCCCTTCTGGCACGCCCTTGCCGCCGTCGGTGATCGCAGCACCAGGAATCATTTTGGGACCCCCTATTGCGGCAAAGGAGAACCTCAGCAAATGATTCGAGTGGGACACGCTTCTCCAGCGTGCCTCTTCCGGAATATCGAAGTCTTTGGAGGGGCTCCATGAAGAACACGGAGACTGATCGCGACCTTTTCCAAGCGCTCTCGAACAACCTCTACTCATCGCTTCGTCAGAGTGAATCGATGACACTGCAACTCGCCGCTGAAAATCAGGATTATTTGAGGTTCAACCAAACCAGGATTCGACAAATCACGCATGTCGAACAAATCCGCCTCTCGATGCGCTTCCAATCAAAGGGGCGCCGAGTAGCCTTCAGTCTCGATCTCACCAATGACCTTGATGCCGATACGCAGACCCTACTCAGCCTCTTAGACCGTGCTAGAGAGGAATCTAAAGTCCTTCCCGAGGATCCCTTCCTATCGCCTTTCGAAAACCATGGAGAACACCACGAAAATCACTCCGGCACCCTCCCCCCCCTCGCCGAGCTTTTGGACGCGATGGGATTTTATGAGGCTAGAAATATCGACCTTGTGGGCCTTTATGCGGGCGGCTCCCTGCTGCGGGCCACCACCAATTCAGAAGGGCTCCACCAGTCCTTTTCATCTGACAGTTTTTTTCTAGACTATTCGATTTTCACCCTCAATATCGCGGGCGAAAACAAGGCCGTCAAAGGCCTTTATGCCGGACAGTCCTGGTCAACACCGGTATTTCACGAAAAAATGGCGGCCGGCGAAGCGCAGCTTCCTGTTCTAAGGTCGGCCAGCAAGCGGCTTGAGCCTGGGCGCTACCGAGTCTTTTTTTCACCAAAGGCCGTTGATGCCTTGATCGGAATGTTTTCCTGGGGAGGCGTGAGCTATGCCGCCTATCGTCAGGGCGAATCAGCGCTTCAGAAGTTGATAGAAGGAGAGGTTCGACTATCACCCCACTTCAGGCTAGAGGAGGATTTTGGGCTCTCGTTAGCTCCCCGCTTCAATAGCGTCGGCGAGATCGCTCCGGCATCCCTACCAATTATTACCGATGGCGAAGTGAAGAACCTCTTGATCAGTTCGAGGACCGCGCGGGAATATGGCTTGTCCGGCAACAGCGCCGATACAGCGGAAGCGCTTCGATCACCTGTCATGGCGCCCGGCAATTTGGCTTCCGGAGATATTCTGAGGAGACTTGGCACCGGGCTCTACTTAAGCAACCTTCATTACCTCAACTGGAGCGATCGCTTAAACGCCCGCTTCACAGGAATGACACGATACGCCTGTTTTTGGGTCGAAGACGGCCAAGTCGTCGCCCCGATTCAGGATCTTCGGTTTGACGAAAGTCTTTTTACGCTCTTCGGATCGGGCCTTGAAGCAGTGACGGAAGATGCTGAGATCATTATGGCGACCGACACCTATAACCAACGGTCCCTCGGTGGAACGAAGGTCCCTGGGATTCTGGTGGATGGGGTGCGATTCACTCTCTAAGAGATCATCGCACCAGAACGATTAGAGATTCTTAATCCGACTCCAGCGCTCGGGCCAATGAGCCTCGGCCACCCACATCTGTGCGAGGGAGGTGAAGATCATGATGCTCGAAGCGAGGCTGTAGCCAAAGCCACCGAGCATGGTCAACCACGCGAATGCTGGGATATATTTGGTCAACCACCAAGACAGGACATCCAGAATGAGGAAGGCAAATGGCGTTGAGATCAGGATCAGTTTCCACTTGCTAGGGTACTGGGCCATCGAGAAGATCCAGCCGACAAAAAGGAAGATAAAAGAGATTCCAAAGAGGTGAATGTGGGACACCCGGGTCAAAGAAGCAATACTGGCCCCCTCATCGACTTCAGCGACCTTCCTCAGGTTCTCAAATTCCGTGAAGTTCGGAATGGAAGCGCCTGGCCCATGACAGCTCACGCAGTACTGTTGGACCAAGGGCTGAATCTCAGCCTTGTATTCCTTATTACTGGCGCCATCGCGCGCCCATTGAATCAGTTTAAAACGCACCTCATCGGGGGCCATCGGCTCCATCTGGCCGTTTAGCATGGATTCGAGCTTAGATCCGCTCCGATTGCCGTAATAGCTGTAGATGATGTCGTTGAGTGAAAGCCCTGGCTTGCCGTCTGCTTTGCCATGGGTTTCCATGATCTGAAAACCCGCCATCATTAGCCCGACGCCAATGACCATGAGGAAACCAGTGAAAAGCACCTTGTAGGATGCTGGCAATTTGGACAGTGTCGTGACCTGAATCATGGACAAAAACCTCTGATGGTAGGGGTCTCAGAAAGCATCATTAGACGGCTCCAGTATGACGGTAAAACGATCCTTGCGCCATGGCTTTAGAGAGCCTCCCCGCCATCTAGAGAAAAGCGGGACGAACCAAGCACTATTCTAACCAAGGACTTCGCCATTCGGTCACCCAAAAGACCGAGTTGGGTTTTCCATCAGGGGAAGCAAGTGACCTCGATGGATCTGACCCAGAGCCTCTTGTGCGTTCACCGAATCTGCTATAAAAACGTCGAAGAAGTGCATGGATGCACGCCGACCCCCGAGGCGATGAGTCAGTGGGTCGCAGGACGACCGAGGGCCTTTTCGGTGTCCATCCGGCCTGTTTCATCCTTTTCCTTTTTTCTAAAGT
>CAILMG010000131.1 GCA_903835265.1 uncultured Methylococcus sp. | reverse complement strand
TCGACATCTAAAATCAAAACAGGGTAGCCTTCGGCATCGAGAGCCACGGCACTGATATGGGGCACTTTCCCTAAACGGCGGTCAAGCGGACGAACCACAAGATCGGTTTCACCGACCAGCTGTTCGACCTCCATAGCATACTGTCGCCCCTCTGAACTAAAGAGGACTAAGGGCAGAACGCCCGGGTGGCTTTCTCTATCCTCCTCCGATAAGCCCAGAAGACGTCGGGCCGATACCAGTGCGACATTGCCCTCGGCTGCCGCGAAATAATAAAGCCCCTCCAGAGACTCAACGCATTGCTCATCCAGCCGTTCAGCCCGATCGATCCTGGATAATGGCACGGCAAAGGCCTGGCCGGCGATCGTCACCCGCAAGGTTCTCATCACCGAACGGGTCACCGGAAGGAGAAGTTCAAAGCGTGTCCCAAGGCCAGGCTTCGAGCTGACTTTGATGGCGCCACCGCTGGCATGGACCATGCTTTGAACCACATCAAGTCCGACCCCCCTGCCCGAGATCTCACTCACGGCATCACGCGTCGTCAACCCGGGAAGAAAGAGGAAATCAAATAATTCAGCGTCACTCAAGGCTTCGGCCATCGCTTCGGTGACCAAGCCCTTTTGGACGATCTTCAGGCGCAACCTGTCAGCGTCAATACCCCGACCGTCATCACTGATCGCAATCAAAAGACGCCCGCTGCGGTGGCGAGCCGAAAGACGGAGTTGACCTGCGGCTGCTTTACCCGAGGCCTTTCGTTCTTCGGCGGTCTCGAAGCCATGGTCCAGCGCATTGCGGAGAAGATGATTAATGGGTGCATCCAATCGGGTCAAAATATCGCGATCGATGAGCGTTTGAGACCCTTCTATCTCCAGTTCGACCGATTTTTCGAGCTGTCGAGCAAGATCACGAACCAACCGCGGAAAGCCCTGAATTCCCTCTGAAAAGGGGCGCATGCGTCCCTGAAGGGCGAGATTATGAAGGCGATCCGCAAGAAAGTTCATCCGGCTCGAGAGATGCTGAAGACTGGCATCATGCTGTTCCATGACCTGCCATTGCTCATGAAGCCTCTGTTCTAGCCCGGAGGCATCCCTGCTTTGGGATTGCATCTGGGTCTTTAGACTTCTTTGTAGACGCTTCAGTGGCTGTAAACCTCGACAAAGATTTTCTAGTCGTCGCGACTCGAGTAATAAATCGGCCGAGAATGCCAGAATCTGGCTCAGCGTTTCCGCCGCGATTCGAATGGGGGGATCGTTGGGCTCCTGCACCGGCAACGTGGCCGAATGCTCCGGTTCAAGGTTGTCTTCAAGGGGCGGTGAAAGCGCCGCAACATTCACCGCAGGAGCCGGCGGCGGGACTGGGGATGAGTCGACCGATAGGGCCTTGGAAGCTGTGCTATCTCTGAAATACTGACCCAACCGATCGACCCATTGCGCCGCTTCATCGGCATGGGCGGTCATCCAATCGAAAAGGGCCTCATCGTCAGTCTGTGCCGCACCGACCATCCAATCGAGGGCACCCAGTAATAGGTCGGTCCCCACGGCATCCATGTTGAGACTACCGCCGCCCGCCGCCACCAAAATATCTTCCATCACGTGGGCCATGCTCACGATCGCATCAAGATCAACGACCCGAGCAGCCCCTTTAATGGAGTGGGCTGCACGCATCAGCGGCTCAATGGCTTGCGGGCTACCCCCCCCCCGCTCTAGAGTCAGAAGACCTTCCGTCAGAACGGCACTGTGATTACTCAATTCCTCTCGAAATAAACCTAGAAGAAATGCATCACCCCCACTCATGCCAGCGCCTCCATCATCAAGCGGGCCAACCGCTTCTCGTTCAGCAGCGCCACACGATGCCCACCATAGACAAAAAGACTGGAGACAAGACCGCGCTGTGAACGCTGGAGGTTGCTGGGGGGGGGCTCCAGCTGTTGCGATTGCCAATCGAGGGTTCCGATCACCTCATCGGCCGGAAATACCCAGCGATCCCCTTCTAACTTGATCATCAGCATCCTCGGAAAGACACGCGCCAAGGGGGCTAAAGGCTCGCTTTCCGAATCACTCTCAATAAAATGCTCCAGCGTCAAGCAAAGGCGCAACTCGCCCAAGGTGTTGACCAACCCCAGAAAATGGCGGTTACTGCGGCCCGGGATAGGGATGATTGGCGCCGGTGCGAGGGTTTTCTCGACCACTATTGATGGCAGTGCAAGCCAAGCGCCGCCCACCCTAAAGACCAGCAGTTTGAGTGGATTTTGATCCACGACATCGGGAATCTGGGCGACCCGCTCGGTCATTTCATCGAGATAATTCAACGGCGGCGGCCGGTCTAAGAGTTGGCGACCGGCCACCCCATAGGCTGGACAATTCCTGCAATGAACATACTCGGCCAACTCGGGGCAGAGGCGGTCACCCCAAATGCCTATCACTTTCCAGCACTCTTCTGGCAGCGTCTCGTTCGCGAGGGTCAAGTCCATGGCATCAGGAATCTGTCAAACGGGATTTTAATCGTTCCGCCGCCTCATGCTCCCCCTTTTCTTCCAAGAGAAGGAGAAGGTGCAACAAGCTTTCGGAATGCTGCGGATTGAGATACAGCGCCCGGCGAAATCGGGTCATGGCCTCTGAGAGGTGCCCCAGAGCACCCAGAAGAACACCCGCGAAACATTGAAGATCGGGGTTCATTCCATGCGTCAACTCCAAGGGTCCCAAACGATCATAGGCTTCTTTCAAGCGTCCTTGGTCGGCCAAGGACCGGGCTTCCTTCCAAAGGACTTGTTCCTCAAAGATCTCCTGAGGGGGAGGGCTCAGCTTAGGGTCAGCCGATG
>CAILMG010000130.1 GCA_903835265.1 uncultured Methylococcus sp. | reverse complement strand
TGCCCTGATGCCGGTATCCTTTCTGCGAAGATAATGGAAAGCTTTTGTTTTAGCTGCCTTTTCCCCATCAGGATCGCTGGCATGAGTGCCTCGGCAACCCCCCTTCCAGAGGGGGTGGCGACTCAATCCTTTTGCAGTTGTGATGGTTTTGAATGGGGCGTCACGGTTGGATCTTGGCATCCGACCCGACTGATTGAGGTGGTCACTACGCCGGGGTGTTCCCCAACAACCGGACGTCGCTTACTCACAGCACCCACCCTTGGTAGTGTCGCCCACGGTGATCATGACCATGGCGATCTTGCTTTTTTTCATGTCCACGATTTCCCGTTTCCTCTGGCCCCGCTGCTGGATATCTTTGGAGAAACCCCTTGCAGCATAGGAAATAACGCCACACCGCCCTACCTTTCAGAACTAGATCCCAGTTGGAACCACGAACTATTAGCGGCAATCATGCATCCTGAGGCCATCCTTTTTGCAGAGCCTCAAGCGATTGAGGCGTGCAGTGCTGATGCGTTAGCGGCAAACCTTGGTACGCCGATCGACAGTATGATCTGGTGTGGTGGCAGTTGGGGGTATCTTTACCCCTACACGGGGATGGTCAAGGCCACGTCGGGGGCAGACCCCCGTCTCACCAGCCTTATCGCCATGAGAAGTCGCGCGCTCCTTCACCGAAGGGGCCTTGCACTCAACACGGTTGGCGATCAAGCCCTTTGCGGCGGTGTCCCTGATCCTTTTCTCAAGAAGTCCCATTATCGGATGAGCATGCTGTATCCGGTGGCTGAAACCAAGGGCAACCACGCCATGGGAGCGTCCACCAATCTCTGGGGATTAGGTCATACGATCCCAAGGTCTGGCGATGCCCCCGTATACCTTCTGTGGCAGTGGGAAGATTGTTGTCTTCCTATCTATTGATGCTAAAAGCGCAGTCACCGACAGGTTAGTTGAGACAGCATTTTCTGTAGGGCTTGCCACTGCCGCAGGCACAAGGGGCATCATGGGGCCTTGAGATGGTGAGGGTTGCCTCCTCGTCCCCTTCAGTGATGTCGCCATGCCAGTAATCCCAAAGGACATGGGCCAAAAGGGGCAGCATGCTCACTAGTTCACGGCGGCGACCATGGTCGATGATGTCATCCGGGTCGGGATTCTCACTTTCCATGTCGAGCATCATGATCGGACTCAATAGATCCATGAAATCTTCGTCCTGCATGGCTTCGATCCATTCATTGCCTGAAAGAACCATCGCCGAAAGAAAGCCGTCCGCCCAATTGTCACCGAGATCGGATTCAAGATCATCATCGTCAACCATATCGGGATCGCCCTCCATCAACGGGGCAAACGAGGCTAATGGTTCCTCTTCAGGGTCCTTTCGAACGGCATGGACGATAGACTGCCAATGGCGATGAATCAGATCGTAGAAAAGATCAGCGACATCCTCGCTCTCAAAGTCAGGCGCAGTCGAACCCAACATATGTGGGAGCCAAACCTCTGGTTCAATGGGAACTGGATTTACTGCCAACGCGCATAAAAAACCGTCCATCCCTTCAAGCGTCAGACTGTCATCTGCCAAGGCGGGCGAATAAATTATTTCAAGGAGGGTCTCGATTTCATCATCGTCCAAAGGAACCGGAATATAACTGGGGGTTTCATGACGCATCTCGTTCTCCTTAACTCCTATCGAAAGATCGCGGTGACCGATTTGGCGCGCCCCAAACGGACCTTACACACCGGATTTCGTCCCGCACAACCGCCACGCCAATGGCTAAAAGTCACTCCTGTTCCAGGGATTGCGGTCAAGGTCAACGGCGTTCCCCGGGTAAAATAATTCTCACAATAGGTCCCGCAATCGATGCCAACGGGATCACTTCGGATACTGCCGATGCCTCCTATCCTAGACGCTTTAAGACGAACCAAAGGATCGGGGTAGACCGGTGCCACCACGTTGATAGTCATAATGACATCCGGCGCTGGAAGAAAAACCGAATTACCAGACTGACTTAAAGTGAGGATACAGTTGCCTGGGGCCAGCCCAGTCAAGACCGCCCCATTGAGCGTACAAATGTCGGGGGTATCGGCGGTGATTTGAATGGGTAGTCCTGAGGAATCATAAGGTTTGAGCGTGATACTCTGCCCCCAGATCAAGGTGGTGGTTGGATCCTTGGTGATCGTCTCAGGGCTCTTGATCGCGGTGGTTAAATCCTGAAAGAGCCCAGCCCCATTGAATGTTCCCCACCCTGACGCGTTGTCATAACCTGGTCCTGCCGTGTAGTAGAGATTATTGCCCTGGGTAATATCGTGAAAGTCGCTCGTGTAACGAGGGCTCTGTGCGACCTTATAGAGTGTCGGATTAAAGTACCCCATGGGGGGAAGGCTGTTGGTCGCTCGCTGTTGGTTCACCCGCGCCATGAATCCTGACCAGATTGGGGCGGCGCAGCTGGTTCCACCCAACACGATCCAACTGCCTCCATAATAAATGGCATAGCCCGTTTGAGGGTCTGACTCAAGGGCGACATCAGGCACATTCCTCATGGTGTTCGAGGCCTTCGTAGTCACCGTTTGCTGCCAAGTGGGGAGTGGCCAGACCTGACTGATGCCTCCACCGCCTCCAGATTGATCAGCCACCTGGCCCCAGACGATCTCGCTCCCATAGGTTTGGCCGGAACCTAAAGTTAACCGGGTACCACCGACGCCGGTGACATAGGGCTGTGAGGCGGGATCATCGACACTTAAAACGGGTTTATTGTTGACCGTCGTGTCATAGGCGCCGGCATCGCCAGATGCTGCGAACAGGGTTTGTCCTTGGGCGGCCATCTGAATGAAGATCTGGTTTTCAGACTGTAAAAAACTCGAGGGATTATCCCCTTCTGCACTACCCCAGGAGGTGCTGACGGATTTGGCGCGATTATCATTAGCAATTCGGCTGTAAAGCGCCAATGCTCCCGGATTGGTATTAGGACCCTCATAGACTAAGACCCGGCTGATACCCGGGGCCGTGGCCATTTGAAGTTCAAGATCGAGAGTCACTTCATCTGCAGCCGAGCCCGGTCTACCGTTAAATCCAGGCAAGAGGATGGTCTCGACCGGGATCGCCGGCAGATTGAAGTAGTTCTGATAAAAGCTGATGTCACTCTGGGTAAATCCATCCATTTCAAAAAGCGCGAGCACTTGTCCGCTGCCGGTGGCTTGAATTGACTGCAAGTTGTAGGCCGATGCGATGTCAGAAGGGCTGAGCCCGCCCAATGGACCACTCCCCTGAGCTGATGCCATCAAGACATGATCAACGATCGAGGGCTTGATCCTTCGCGGTTGAGGCTTGACGGCATCATCAAGACCTGTGATGGCAAGAATCTTTCGAGCGAGCGCTTTGGGAAGCCTTGGGCCCGAGGGGATCCCATGAAAAACCCGACCCTGATATTGGTAGCGGTGGATCTCGACACCCAAGGCTTTTTGGATAACGGCAACGGGCGCGGACACATCCATCAACAACCGATTAGAGGAAACCTTCCGAACGCGAAAGCCCAAGCGAGTGATCTGATGAATGACGGCATGCGTCTCTGCAGCCGTTGGGGCATAACGATCTCTAAACTCTTTTGGAGTCAGGAAATGTCCATAGGCTGGGTTTTGAGGGTCATAGAGTTTTTGAAGTGTGGCCTTAAGATGCGCCCGATTCCTTAGCGGCAGGGTGAAGGTTAATTCGAGGGATTCTTGAGGTTCAAGAATCCCAAGGTCGCGTGCCTTTTTGAGAATGGCCGTCGGAAGATGACCTTCGAGCGTAACAATCTCATCATTCCCTTTCGCCCAGACAGCCGGCCACCAAAGACAACCTATCACTAGCAATGATAAAACAAATTTTCTCATGGCGATTTGATCGTCACAGGTTCAATGAACATTGGGCACTACTATACGACAATGGAATGATGTCGTTCGGTTTAAGTCACTTTTTTGAAGAGGCCTCAAGCGTTTGGCGCCGCCATTGACATCATCAAAATGGGTGAGCGGCAATCTCCTAATCTGATAGATTGTCATCACATTGTGACCGTCTGCCTGACAAGGTCTATGAAACTAATCAATCTCCGAAAAATTGACCTCAATCTGCTGACGGTCTTTGAAGCGGTCTATGAGGAAAAAAGTCAGCAGCGCGCTTCTGAACGGCTGTTCATGACTCAACCCGCCATCAGTAATGCTATCAGTCGACTTCGTCATTTGGTCGATGACCGGCTGTTCTACGGCGGTCGGGTCATTCATACGACAGCGACCGCTGATGCCCTGTACCTCGAAGTACATCGCGCTCTTGAGATCATTCGCCAAGAATTTCAGAACCAAGCAGCGTTCAATCCCCAAACCACTCGGCGGACTTTTACCGTCGCCATGGGCTATGGTAGTGGTTACCTTCTTGGGCCTCCGCTCTTTAAGAAGTTTGAAGAAGAGGCCCCAGAGGCACGCCTCGTGATTAGAAGTGTCGATCCTCAAAGTGAAATCCCAAGACTCCTGAGAGAGCAGGTATTGGATCTTGCTTTCACCAATCGAAGATTTCAGGATCAAAACCTTGAGGTCGTCTACGGTATTGATTTCGAGCTGGTTGTGGTGGCCCGGGAAGGCCATCCGACCCTCAATCACGATCCAACACTTCAAGAACTAGAAACCCACGATTACCTCTGGGTCCATGATTCAAGCCACCAATCAGAACTCTCAGAGTTTCAGGACTTCATGCGAATGGCCGAACTGCGCGCTAAGATGGAAGTACCTAACGCCCTGATGGTCCCGGTCATGCTGAAGAATTCCAATCTCATTGCCTTTTTACCCAAAGCCTTTCTAGAACCCATGAGAGCGTCAACGGGCCTTCAGTCCTATAAGATTCCGATCCAGCAGCTGACCAATCATTCGCTTTTAACCTGGCATCGGGCTTATGAAAAAGATCCCGCGCATCAGTGGTTTCGTGACCTCGCTCTCCGTCTCACAACACCCTATCAAGGGAAAGCATGACTCCCCTAGCTTGAGATGGATTTAAGCCGCACACCTTATCGAACGGTCGCTCTCGATCAGACGTCCCCTCCGCCTGGGATACCATTCATTCTTTTAAATGAAGCGGCCGAGCGCTTCAGCTATTATGGGATGCGCGCTATTCTGACGGTCTATATGACCACGGCACTCGTGGGACTCGATGGCCAAGCATCGCCAATGAGTGGCCCTGAGGCCACCAGCTGGTATCATTTTTTTATTGCCATCACCTATTTCACCCCGCTCTTTGGTGCTTTCATCTCCGATGTCTTCTGGGGAAAATATAAGACTATTATTCTCCTATCGATCATCTACTGCCTCGGTCACCTCGCTCTGGCGCTAGATGATACAAGGGTCGGGCTGTTCCTTGGCCAGACCTTCATCGCTCTTGGAGCGGGCGGCATCAAGCCCTGTGTTTCAGCGCATCTTGGGGATCAATTCGGCCCTAAAAACCAGGGCCTCTTGTCGGTGGTCTATGCCCGCTTTTACGGTACCATCAACCTCGGTGCCTTTTTTTCGATGCTCCTCCTACCCTGGCTGATGGCCCATCAAGGACCCCAATGGGCTTTCTCGCTCCCGGGTGTCTTGATGCTGATCGCCACCCTCATTTTCTGGATGGGTCGCTATCGCTTTGCCCATGTGGCTCCTGAGGGCCCAATCGTTCTAGAACGCCTCGTCGACCCTCAACACCGTGATGCCTTAAAGCGGCTGGGACGGCTGTTTCTTTTCGTGGCCATTTTTTGGTCCCTTTTCGATCAAACCGGCTCCTCCTGGGTACTGCAAGGTCAACGGATGACGCCTGAACTTTTTGGATTTCCCCTGGTATCCGCTCAGATTCAGGCCGCAAACCCGCTGTTGATTCTGATTCTGACGCCGCTCGCGTTCACCCTCCTCTATCCTTTCTTGAACCGGTTATTCACACTCACACCGCTCCGAAAGATCGCGCTTGGGATGCACCTTGGGTGTCTCGCTTTTGTCTATGCCGGTCTTCTCGAATGGCAACTTGACCGGGGCTTCCACCTCGCGATCGGTTGGCAGCTGTTGGGCTATACCCTTCTGACCGCTGCGGAGATCATGGTGTCGATCACCTGCCTTGAATTTGCCTATCGTGAGGCCCCAAAGGGCCTTAAGTCCATCGTCATGGCGCTGTATCTCCTGTCCGTCGCAACGGGCAATCTTTTGACCAGCGCCATCAATCATGGGATGACCTTAGGAGGCCTTGAGGGCCTCTTAAAAGGTCCGACGTACTTTTGGTTTTTTAGCCTCATCATGCTCTTCGCGGCCGTCTCCTTCATGCGAACCTTCAAGGTCCTTGCGCCAGTCAATTAACCGCCCTGCCAGTCAGATGAGAGGCAACGACAGTTCGTTGCCCTTCGTGCCACAATAGTCGCATCAATGACACGTTCACCTCCTTTTGTTCCATGGAGATTTTAGCGATGCGATTCCTTCACTCATTAACCCTTTTGGTACCCCTTTTGTTGAGCGGGTGTGGCTATAACCAGCTCCAAACAGAGGATGAAACCGTCAAAGCTAGCTGGTCTGAAGTCCTCAATCAGTATCAGCGGAGAGCAGATCTCGTGCCGAATCTGGTGAATACGGTCAAGGGCTACGCCGAACATGAAAAGGATGTCCTCACCCAAGTTACTGAAGCGAGGGCCAAAGTCGGGAAGATCGAAGCCAATGCCGACCTTCTTTCAAAGCCGGAGATCTTTAGACAGTTTCAAGCGGCGCAAGGCGGCCTCAGTAGTGCTCTATCCAGGCTGATGGTGGTTTCTGAAAACTACCCGCAGCTCAAAGCCGATGGGCTCTTTAGGGACCTTCAAGCACAACTTGAAGGCACGGAAAACCGCATCACCGTGGCTCGCAATCGGTATATTGAAACGATCAAGGTCTATAACATCCTGGTTCGCTCATTCCCAAGCAACCTCACTGCGAAACTGTTTGGTCTTGAGGTGAGGCCCAATTTTGCTGTGGAAAATGAAGCCGCTATCAGCACCCCCCCAACCGTCGATTTTGGACGCCCAGCCGCCACCCACTAATCATTTTGCTTGGCTGGATCCTTCATCGACATGATTTGGCGAATCTTCCTTTGCGTCCTGCTTCTATCGGGCATCAAGCCCCTTGTCGCTGAAACGCCCATTCCCGATCTAAAAGAGCGCATCACCGACCTGACTGGGTCCCTGACAGCGAATGACAAAGAAACCCTTGATCAACGTATCCGAGCGCTTGAGGCTGATAAGGGCGCTCAAATGGCCATTCTGATCGTCGACAGCACCTTCCCTGAAACCATCGAACAGGCTTCCATTCGCGTGGCAGATCGATGGAAGATCGGTCGGAAAGGGATTGACGATGGGGTGATTGTTATCATCGCCAAGCAAGATCGAACCCTTCGGATCGAAGTGGGGCGAGGCCTTGAAGGAGTGCTCCCAGATGCCATTGCTAAACGTATCATCACTGATGAAATGACGCCTCTGCTGAAACAAGGGGACATGGCCGGCGCCCTTCGAAAAGGGGTTGATTCCATCGTCCATCGGATCCAAGGCGAAGCCTTACCGCCACCACCTGAACCTCCCGGCAACCCCTCCGAGGATACCGGGGGCCTCATGATGATGGTTCTTTTCATAGGCCTTTTTCTTGGTCAGTTCCTGCAGAGGATCCTGAGCACCCTGACGGCGGGTATCGCTGGTGCTCTCGGCGCCGGGTTGTTAGCACTCTTGTTCGGTCTCTCCTTCTGGCTGACGGGGATCCTTGTGATCTTTGTCTTTCTTGGAATCCTCTCAAACCGCAGCGGTGGAGGTGGCCGCTGGACTGGGGGATCTGGAGGAGGCGGTGGTGGGGGCTATGGCGGCTTCCCAGGTGGCGATTCCAGTCATCGTGATAGCGGCTATTCAGGCGGCGGTGGCGGGTATTCGGGCGGTGGCGCATCGGGGAATTGGTGATGAAGCGACTTAAAAGAATGATCCGACACCTTAAAACCTCATCGCACCAGATCGATGCTCTATTACCGAAAGCCTCGATGACGGCGATTACTCTCGCCATTAGAACGCAGGAAATGGCGCAAACGGGTGAAATCATCTTCGCGGTGGAACATGCCTTAAGCCTTGATCAGCTCAAAAAAAATATGACGCCAAGGCAGCGGGCAGACGCCCTATTTTCTTCCCTCAGAGTCTGGGATACCGAAGGAAATAATGGCGTTTTGATTTATCTGCTGATCGCCGATCAGGCCTTTGAAATTGTCGTCGATCGAGAGGCCGCTCGTCGTATTCCGGCAGAGGCTTGGACCAACATCCAATCGTCGATGGTAGAGGCTTTTAAGGCAGGTGAATTTGAGTCTGGCATCATCCATGGCATCAAGGCGTTAGGGTTCGAGATGAACAAGGTGTTCAAGGGTTACGACGTTGCCGGTAACGAACTTCCCGATCAACCCACCCGCATCCACCCGCCCTTGGTATGAGCCAACAAGAGCCCTTTATTCCGTTCAAAGAGGCACTGACGTTTTGGTTTAAGTTGGGATGGATTAGTTTTGGCGGGCCTGCAGGGCAGGTGGCGTTGATGCATGAGGAACTGGTCAACAAACGGGGCTGGATCTCTGAAAAGCGCTTTCTACACGCGCTGAACTATTGCATGCTCCTGCCAGGACCTGAGGCTCAACAGCTCGCCACCTATCTTGGTTGGTTGATGCACCGAAGTCTTGGGGGGATCCTCGCTGGCCTTTTCTTTATTCTCCCTTCATTCATCCTGATGCTGGTTTTGTCCTGGCTCTACGTGACTTATGGGCACCTGATGCTGGTCAACGAATTCTTTTTTGGGATCAAGCCGGTGGTCACCGCCATCGTCTTCCACGCAGCGATCAGAATCGCCCGCCGATCCCTCAACAGGGTCTCACTCAAGATCATCGCCGTCACATCATTTCTCTCGATTCTCATTTTCGATGCACCCTACCCCGCCATTGTCCTCGTAGCGGCCTTGTCTGGGACTCTCTTCGGCATTCTATGGCCTGAGCAGCATGGCCATCCCTTGGGTCATGGGGCTGTCAAACCCTCGTTGAGGCCGGCCGTCATCGATGATGACAGCCCCACGCCAGCGCATGCGATCTTTCAATGGGGACACTTCCTACGAGTCGCCCTCATTGGGTTGATGGCCTTTTTTTTACCGATGGCCTTCCTCATCAAAACCTATGGCCGAGATCACCTCCTGACGGAACTCAGCTGGTTCTTTACCAAAGCCGCTCTCCTCACCTTTGGTGGCGCTTATGCCGTACTCCCTTATGTTTATCATGGGGTTGTGGAGCAATGTCATTGGCTGACACCGGGGCAGATGATCGATAGTCTGGCGCTTGGCGAAACGACGCCTGGGCCCCTGATCATGTTTGTCACCTTTGTGGCTTTCATGACCGGATACTTAAAGGAAGCCTTAGGACCTGATCTCCTCCTTGAAGGGGGGCTTGTCGCGGGGCTCCTGGTGACGTGGTTTACCTTCCTTCCCTCTTTTGTGTTTATCCTTCTTGGAGGGCCACTGGTCGAATCAACCCGTGAGGATATCCGCTTCAAGACACCCCTGAGTGCCATTACAGCTGCCGTGGTGGGGGTGATCTTCAACCTCGCCCTTTTTTTGGCCTATCACCTCTTCTGGCCGGAGGGTTTTACCGGACCGTTTGATCCGGCGTCCCTGGGCCTTGCCATGGTCGCAGGCATCGCTCTATTTCGTTATCAAAGATCGATGATTGAGGTCATCTTTCTGGGGGGGGTGATGGGACTTTTCTTGAGTCATCTGCTGCATTAAGACATCATCCAGGACACCCATGCGCTTGGATGCGGCGCCAAATCATCTGGAACTAATAGAGGTGCCACCCCTCCAAGAAATGGTTACATAAAATCCTCTTGGACCGCAGTGATTCCCCCTTTGTGCTGCGGTTTTTTTAAGTTTCGTTGAGGCTATCTGATGAACTCTGAGGTCTTCACCCCGAAGGATTACCTAAGACTCAAAGAATGGTTCGTTGCGGCGATTGAGCGAGAAGGCATCGATCATGCGTCTGAACCCCTCCGAAATGATTCTAATGGCGCATACGATTTTGCCTACTATCAATTAATGGTCAAAGCCCGTGACGCCTGGATGGCTTCTGAAGGCTATGCCCCAACCGATGAAATGCTCTCCAGAGCGTTTTTTGATGCTGAAATCACTCGGCACACGAGAAAAAGAAACCGCCAAAACCCCTTAGCCTGGTTACACCGAAGCTTTAAAAAGTGGCGTACACCCAAGGCCGTCAAGGATGGTGTTGCCTTCTAAGAACGATTAATCGTCGTCTTCTATGTAGCGATGATTGACGATTTCCTTACAGACCCAACGGGGCAATGTGACACCAGACTCCGTCTCGCAGGACGAAGCATAAATCGTGATGCTTTTTTGCCAGTGGTCTAAATAAAGGTACGAGACAATGGTCAGTAGGACCAATATAGCGGCGGTCTTAAGGAACGTTAAAGCGGCCTGATTCATACGGATCAAAAAAAGGGTTGAAAAGTTATCGCGGGTCTTTAAGGGCCGCCTCGAGATCAATTTTGAGGAGGATGTCTTCTGGGCTGACGTTCGCCGGGTAGGACTTTAAAACCCGGCCAGAGCGATCGATCAGATATTTCTGGAAATTCCAGGAGGGTGCAACCCCTGAGGCCTCGGTCAGGGCTTTAAAAAAAGGTTGGGCGCTTTGCCCTGCCACCGCACTTGTTTCATACATCGGAAAACTGACACCATACTCTTTCGAGACCTTCTGGGTTTGGTTTGGATCCTCATGTTCCTGTTTAAAGGTATTAGAAGGAAAACCAAGCACCGAAAATCCTTGATGACGATAGCGCTGAAAAAGTGCCTCGAGCCCCTTCAATTGAGTCGTATAGCCGCACATACTCGCGGTATTAACGACCAGAAGCACCTGCCCTTGATACGCCGCACACAAAGATACCGGCGCTCCACCCGATAGCGGCTTCACCGTGTAGTTTAGAACCGATGGACAGACGCCTTTTGAGGAGACATCCAGTGCAAAGAACATCAACAAAAATAAGCAGGCTCTTATTCTTTTCATCTTCCTGTCTCCTTTAAGCAATTTAAAATGCTGAAAATGCCTCACTATCCATCATCAACGGGCATCTTCTAAGGCGCATGGCGACCAACCCGGTGGTGTTCAAGGTACCGCTCGATCCATTTCAAGATCGAATGGGCTGAAGGATGTGAGGGACCTCTAGTCGATTCCTTCGTGGACGCAAGGTCACTATCCCCTTCATCCTGCAATCCATAGGGCACTTGAGAGTTTCTCGCAGCCGCTATTTTTTGGCTCCATTCATCGAGATCGATGTTCATCACCGTTTGGCCTCTCTCCGTGTCATCGTGTTCCTACAACCTAAGACCTTTTTAGAGGGTTGGAGTTTCCTATCTTTAGATAAAACGGACTCCCTAGGAGGGGTCCTCTCGAAGATGACGATTCTCATCATCATCTCAAGGCCACCTGATGATCCCTTGGAGGATCCTATGCCTTCGACCAGGAGCGCCAGCAGATCTCTTTTGCTGTTTGGCCATCCCTCGGTCGTCAAGGCCATCCACCGCATCACCCGCCAGGGAATCAGGAGTGTTTTTATGCTGAATCGAACTGAAATTATTGGCCGACTAGGTCATGACCCAGAACTTAGATATACCGCAGAAGGTAAGGCGATCGCCAATCTTTCGATGGCAACCACACACAGGACGAAGGATCCAGCGGGTGGGGATACCCTCGAAAGCACGCAATGGCATCGCGTGGTTTTCTTTGGGAGAAAGGCTGAGATCGCAGGGGAGTATCTCAAAAAAGGCGCCCTCGCCTACGTCGATGGGCGGCTCCAGTCACGGCAATGGATTGATGCTGAAGGGGAGCAACACACCGTGATTGAAATTATGGGGGATACCTTGACCTTTTTAGAGCGGCGGCAGGACAGCTTAAAGGATCCCCTCGATCAAAGTCTCGGCCCCGATATCCCCTTCTAAGTCGTGGTATTGAAAAAGCCGGCGCAAGGCCGGCTTTTCTTCATCGAATCAGAGGCCTATCTCATTAGATCCCATTGGGGAGATCATAGCTATAGTGTTTCCTTAAGGGTTTGACGACCTCCCAGGCGCTGTCGAGACCTTCGTGAAAGGAGACCAAATCTCCAGCTACAATTCTTACAGGATCGCCATCTGAAGGCGTGACGATGATTTCACCCTCAAGGACATAAGCTGTTTCAGTTTCATCGAAATCGATGGGGAAGGTTGAAATCTCTTTTTCCCAGATCGGCCAACTGGCGACGCCAAGTTCTTTTAGACGGGCTTCGCTGGGGTGATGTTCAATGGTGATCTTGCTCATGGCGGTGTCGGTTTCCTCAATGGAGACGGTAGCTAAAAAGCGTGCGCCTAACACGGCGCACAAAGAATCATAAACGCTGAATAGCGCTCCTGGCTAGCCGGCGATCATCCAGCATCAGAGGACGGGGACAATAGGGCCGCAAGATCACGCCCGATCTTTTCAGGGGTATCGGTTGGCGCATATCGCCGAACCACCTGACCCTCCCTATCCACCAAGAATTTGGTGAAATTCCACTTGATAGCCTCAGAGCCTAAAAGGCCTTTGGCGGCCTTCTTAAGGTGCGCATAAAGGGGGTGTGTATGGTCACCATTCACCTCAATACGGCTAAAAAGGGGGAAAGTGACATCGTAAGTGGTGCGACAGAACGTTTTGATTTCGTCATCGCTACCAGGCTCTTGCTGGCCAAATTGATTGCAGGGGAATCCCAAAACCACCAGCCCCTGGTCCTTGTAGGAGCGATATAAGGCTTCAAGGCCCTCATATTGTGAAGTAAATCCGCATTGGGAAGCGACATTAACGATCAGGAGGACCTTCCCTTCGTAATCCTTCAAGGAAGTGAGTGCCCCATCGATGCGAGTGACCTCGGTATGAAAGATGGTTGACATAGATACCTCTCCTAAACGTGAAGACATTCATGCCATTCGGCATTCAACCATTGATCATAGTGGCGACGGAGCACACTATCTGTCGGACGGGGAAAGAGGGCTTCGACTTCGCTGACCAGTCGGTGCATGACATGACGCCTTAGAACGGAATCTTCTGGGAGATGCAAGAGCGACTGAACGTCCACCGTATCATCGTCGTGCTTCTTTAAATCAGCGACGTGAAGGGGGTCTAAAGGCTCAATAGATGGCTCTTCACCATGATCTAGGGGAAGAGAGGGCTGTTGAAGCGATTCATAGCGATCGATCAGGTCTTCATAAGCAGACTCTGAAGCCAGCACCTGGAGGACTTCATGACCTATCCACTGGACATGATGGCGTCTTTGAATCGATTCTTGAGGCGCAGGGTAAAGCGCCTCAAAGACCATGGCGAGGTACTGAAGAAAATGACGTTCGAGGACATCATCGCTTGGCACATGTCCGCCGAGGAGCGGATCATGCTGGGTTGTTTCGGATCCCTGAAACGTCACTGTCAGGTTTTCAAGCTTCCTGGATGATTCGACCATCGTCGTGACGGCGATGGGGGGGAGGACATCGATCGTTTCGGACAAGGGCACGACAGGATCGAGCGGTACCGCCTGATCATGAAGGGGATGAAGAAAGCGGAACCCGGAGACTATTCCGGCATAGAGGGCGACACTCAAAGGGATATCGATCAAAAGATCTAGCATGACGGGATTCCTTATAGCTGGAATGAAACATCGAGGCATCGGAGGTTGCCGCATTGTAGACCTACGGAAAGGCTCAAGGCGCTTTAAAGGGTAAACGGACCATTGTCGATCTACCGCCCAATCCTGATTATTTGAGACTGAAAGGCCCCCAAAAGATTCCCGCGGAGCACCGCTTATTCGCGGTTCAAAATGAGTTCAGCAGCAATGGGAGGGGTGTCGCTCGTGATGGTGGCGAGATCGCGCAGATAGAGATGACTGTCGGGAACCGCCTCATCCCTCACTAATATCTCCCGAATTTGTTCTGCCCTTTGCAGCGCCAGTCGCTGAAGCTCGACTTCACCTATGAGCCACTCTGAAAGGACTGTTTCACGGGCTTGACGGAGGACTTCCGGGGCTAAAACAGAGGCCACCTGGGCATCCAGCCCATGAAAGTCATTGGGTGTTGGATATTTATTTCTAAAGTAGATCGTGAATAGGCGATCGGCATCGTCGCTGGTGATGGGCGGCATGGGTTGATCACCGAGCTTCAGACCACGGCGCCGAAGGTCCATTCGTTGTTCCACCTTGAGTTGAGCCTCCAAAGCCCTTTGGGCTAGGCCATGGTGATCACGACCGGGGGCCATCACGGGGCGAATGTCGAGATGAGCCCCGGGGCTCGCCTTCAATCGAGCAGCAACGGCCTTCAGCTTCACCCGGGCCGTTTCATCCAGTTCATCACTCCCCGGGGCAAAAGTAATCGTATCGACGGTCATTGCTAAAGGCTCACTATCACCCGGCATTAACGATAAGGGTGAACGAATCATTTTGCCGAGGAGATGGGTCAAGGCATCCTGATAAAGTGCCCAGAGACTGAAGTTTGGATTGGTGAGATCACCGCTGATCGGGAGATTCATATCGATCTTCCCCTCATTATTTTTGAGTAATGACAGGGCGAGATCCACTAACCAGGACGAGGCCTCAGGATCCACCTGATCACCAAGGGTGAGATTGTCGATCGACGCTTGATTCTCGATATCAAGTACACCGTGCTCCATGCGGTAGTGGACAGCCATATCGAGCTTGCCCTTTTCAATTCGGTAGCCTGCAAACCGACCGCTATAGTTGGAGAAGCTGGTGAGATTGAGACCCTTGAAGGCGAGGTCGAGGTCGGTATGTTCAGCATGATCCACCGGATCCAATTCACCATAGATTTTCACTGGGGTCAGGAGATTGATGTGACCTTCCATTAACAGCGTTGCGTTGGCATCAGCGCGCGATGAAATACCTGTACTGGTGCCACTCAAGTCTTTGATGTCCACATGAAAGCCAGGCTTGATCGAGAGGTCACTAAAATCGACCCCGGCATTTTCGATCCTTAAAAGCCCAATGGATATGGCCGGGAGAGGGCCTTTTGATGCAACGGGTGGGACTGCCTCGTGGTGGGTGGATAAAGCGGGGAGGCTAGGTTCTCTGGAGGGTAGAAGGTGACTGACATTTAAATCCCGCTGTTCATTCATTTCAATGCTGGCATGAGGATTTTTGAGGGTGAGCACCCGTGTCACAAAACGGAAGGGCTGATGACTGATCGACAATCCATCGAATTTCATCGAGTCCCACGAAGCGATCGGATGATGCTGCTGATCTTCTAATTCGAGGCCGACAAGATCAGCGCCGCCGCTGTAGTCGACGTCCAACCCTCGATGTTCCCGAAGGATCACATCTCCCCAAAGATTGAGTCGACCATTCACAACCTCAAGCGTCGTGAGCGGTCGCCAATAAGGCTCAATGGCCCGAAGCCTCAATTTATCGACACCAAATCGAAAGCTCGCTCTAAGGGGATTGATTTCGGCGCGCCCCTGCACTTCCAATTTTCCACTCTCACCGAGATGGCTTTTGAGAGCGAAATTCAGGGTTTGATCTTTGGCATTGGACACCTGCTCAGCGACCAGCTCGGTGCCCATGAATCGTTGCCGCGCGGGGGGATCAAGGGAGAGATCCTGAAGATAAACATCGACCCCAAGAACGCCGATGTCATCAATGGTATAGCGCCAAGGATAAGAGGGCTTTGAGGAAGAGGAAGCGTCTAGTGGTGTCATTGAAGGCGGCTCAAATCCCATCAACTCAACGCCTCCGGTCTTTAATTTACGGATATCAAAGACCGATGATTCAACCATCAATCGGGTCAAAAGGAGCCGATGCCATAGGAAATCAATCGCCCCTTCCTGAAGACGGAGGTGGCCTATCTTCAGGGGACGCGGTTCATTGGTCCAGCCAAAACCCGCCTCTGCCACCTTTGGTAATAGGTCCTCATTCCGTTTGATTTCACCCTTGAGGTCCACCAGATCAATGTCCTCAAATCTCAAGACGTCATCCTCAACCACATATTCCGCCTCCTTCAAGAGCGCTTCTTTGAGGGATAGCGTTGGAATCGAAGCACCTTTCAATGCTAACTGACCAAACCGAACCTCAGGCCCTTTGATATGCACGAGGAGTCGATCAACCACCCCTGAAGACAAGGTCCCCCAGGGGCTTTTCAAGCGGTTGATTTCGCCATGACCAAGGGTCGCCATGGCCTTTTGAACGTCATAGACGATCCCCTTAAAATCTACAGAGAGCGATTCGATCTTTTGGCCTTTGACGCTTTCGATGGAGAGGTGCTGCGCTTTCAGTGCTTGGGGCGAGCGTTCCCATTCGACCGCTTCGATAACCGGCTGAACGAGTGTGACGTCAGGCGCTTGGATGGCCAAGGCTGTCAATCGATCAATCGCGATGGAATCCATCCCCTTGCTCCCGTGGACGCCTTCGATCGTCAGGTTCTCTCCCTCGGCCTCTGGGGTCTGAAAACTTAAAAGATTCAACCCATCAAGGCTGAAGGTTTGTTCTTGTTGCTGAAATTCCAAAGGCCCAGCCTCAAGGCCACGGAGTCGAGCCCACGGAGTCAGCGCATTCGAAATTTTGATGGATTCAAAGCGATACGCCTGGGTCTCAAGGTGCGCGGTTGCTTCTTGAAGATCAATCCCGTTGATCTCAAAGGACGCCATTTTAAGCCCTTCACCGTGGACCTTTTTAAAGGTCAAAGCATGCGTCTTCTGATCAAGATCGATCCCCTCGATCACGACATGATCCAACTGATAAGCCGCTCCTTCCATGCCCCCTTCGATCCCATCGAATCGAACACCATCGGTTTTTAAACCGACATCGGGATTTTCAAGGTGATCAAATTGAAGCGAAAGGTCTCCTGTCACCCGACCTTGTCGAACCCAATCAGTGCCTTTTTTACTCAATAACCTCTGATAAAAGCCCATATCAAGATCCTTCAAGGACACCTTGATAGCGCCTCCCATGGGGTTAAAGCCGATGAGACCTTGAAGGTCTAGCTGGCCATGATCTGCCGTTTTAAGGTCGAGATGGAGGAAGCCACGGCCGATCTCTTTAAGATCGAGATCGCGAATCGTCAAATCAATGGGGCCGATGGTTTCAAGGGGGCTCTCCTTTCTAGCTGGCGAGAGCGCAATGCGTCCCCCTGCAACGCGCACCGCAGCCCAACGTGGGCTGGGCCCACTGGAATGCTGCCCCTGATCCTTAAAGAGATCAGGCCATACCCCATGGCCGTCTGGGTCCATCGATAAGAAAAGGACCGGATCTCTCAGAGATAACCCGATAACGGGTCGCGCCAATTCGAGTGACCTCATTAGATGAACATCGAGAACCCCTCGAGCGACCTCAAGGAGGGGAGCGCCTTGAGCCTTTTGAACCGTCAGGTTGTCTATCGTCGCGGCCAGGGTAAAGGGATTGATGGTCAATCGGTCCACACCGATCTGATAACCAGGAACGAGATCACCCCTCGGTTGGAGTTGCTCTTTGATCCACCAAGGCAAAACGATGCCCGCCAGCACCCCATAAATCAACGCGACGACCATGAGGCGGTTAAGGGTTCTACGGTGGTTTTTTAAGCCATCAAAAACTAATTTGAGCAGGGGGATCATGGATCCTCAGCGCGCTTCTGATCGTTTCAACATCAGCGCTTTCTGGCCATACCCAGGCCATCAGCCATCGGTAGAAGGCTATAGTCAATACGTTCGTCCTTCAAAAGCCGTTGATTCATCTGTCGAAGAGCCTCGGTCTCCTGATCCACCCAAGAAGGGTCATTCACTTTCCCGCCCCAAAGGAGGTTGTCGATCAGAATCACGCCACCGGGTCGAATCAAGCGCAGCGCTTGTTCATAGTAATCACCATAATGGATCTTATCGGCATCGATAAAACAAAGATCGAACTGGTCTTCGAGGCCATCCACAATCAACGCATGAAGGGTTTCTAGGGCGGGAGCAAGACGAAGATCGATCTTATGGAGGATCCCTTGAGATTCGAAATAACGCAGCGCGATGGCGGTAAAGTTCGGATTGATATCACAGGCGATGAGTTTGCCATCTTCCGGCATCGCGAGGGCCATAGCCAGTGCGCTGTACCCGGTGAAGACACCAATTTCAAGGATCCGCCGCGCCCCCATCAGCTTGACCAAGAGATGCATGAACTGACCCTGGACCGCGGTAATTTGCATCATCGCGTCGGGTCGCTTCTGAGTCTCCTCCCGAAGCGCCTTCTGCAGCGGCAGTTCGCGAAGGGAGACGGCTTCAAGATAGAGACACAGGTCAGAATCCATCAGAATTTGTTTGGGTGTCATGGTGGCCGTCTCAGTCGATGGACAAAAAAAGGGGTTGGGCCATGAGGCTTCTTAGAGCGCATAATAGAGGTCATTCCCTTCCCCGTGTGAAGCGTGATCCCGCGATCACCCGAGGGACCCCCCCGTATCATCTAGAGAGATCGATCTATGGAATACCCAGCCATGATTGTCGGCGCTGGCGGTGGTTATCACCAGGTGGCGCTAGGGACCCGGCCCGCGAAGGCACCGGGCCCTCATGACATCACCGTCAAACTCTACGCCAACTCCCTCAACTACCATGATTTTGCCGTCGTCAGTGGACTTTGGGGGCCGGTAGAGCCGCGTATCCCGATGGCTGACGGGGCTGGCGAAGTGGTCGATCGGGGCTGTGATGTGACCGAATTTAAAATCGGTGACCGCGTCGTGAGCACGTTCTTTCCTGACTGGCTCGCCGGGGAACCAACCGTCGATGGCTTCAGCCAGGTCCCGGGTGATGGCATCGATGGGTATGCCCGATCTGTCGTCACGGCCCCTGTCACGGCCTTCACCCACGCCCCAAGAAACTGGACCCACCTTGAAGCCGCCACCCTCCCAACAGCAGCCCTCACCGCCTGGAAATCATTGATGGTCGATGATCATCTTAAACCCGGCGCGACGGTGGTGATTCAAGGAACCGGCGGTGTCTCCATCTTTGCCCTCCAGTTCGCCAAGATGCTCGGCGCTAAAGTGATCGCAACCTCATCGAGCGAAGAGAAGCTTGAAAGACTGACGGCGATGGGGGCTGACCATGTCATTCATTACAAACGGACGCCAAATTGGGGTTCCGCCGTCCTTGATCTAACCAACGGCCTCGGCGCAGACCATATCCTCGATGTTGGGGGGCCCCTGACGCTTCGGGAATCCATGACCGCTTCACGGATCGGCGGCCATATTGCTCTGATTGGGATTCTGACGGGGATCCATGGCGAACTCTCCTTCATCCCTGCCCTCCTCAAGCAGTTGAAGCTTCAAGGGGTCCTGGTCGGCAATCGCTCTCAGCAGCAGGACATGATTAAGGCGATTGAGACCCATGATCTGCGTCCGGTTTTAGATCGTACGTATCCGCTTGAAGATATGGTCGAAGCGTTCAAGCATCTTGAAAGCCAAAACCATGTGGGTAAGATTGTTCTAGCCATTAGCTAATACCATGAAAAGCATCCTTTTTAGCTTATTATCGTGCCTTTTACTGACGTCCTGTGCAGAACAAGGTTATGGCTATGGCCCAGGCTATAGGGGCTATGGCTATCATCCCTATTATGGGATGGGCTATTACGGCATGGGATATGGTGGCTATTATGGAGGGGCGCGATCAGGCGCTTATATGTACCGCAATGAATTAGGAGAGCACCGCTTTTATGGGGGTGGATTTGAGAACCGAGGCTTTGGGGGCCGCCGATAACCCCACAGGAGTTCTCTTGCGTCATGAAAGACCCCCTCATCACTAGCCACCAGGAGCCCTTGTGAAACGATCGATTCTGTTAGTTTTAACCACGCTTTCCTTAACCGCTTGCTCGACGATCCCAAGTGGCCCGAGTGCACTGGTCCTTCCGGGTCAACACAAGGATCAACAGCAGTTTCGACAGGATGATGAGAGCTGCAGAAAGCTTGCACATAGTCAGCTGCTTCTGGCTCCCCATCAACCGCAGAGTCTCGGCGAAGGTCAATTACACTTCGATATTTATTATCTCCAGTGCATGTATGGTAAAGGCCATCTGATCCCGGTCTCAGGAGAGGTCATTCCCGATGTGCCTGAAAAATCAGGCAATCCTGCCCCAAAGTAAGGTGATGTGTTTTATGATCGCGCGGTAAGGACTTGAGCATGGGGGGCCATGGCGCTTACATTAGGGTTCACCAGAACTTGACCCAACCCTCTAAAAAAGCCCCTTTCCCTCAGTGAATGGATTACTCAACCCCTGTATCCGGTATCGTCATCGACGACTCGAACCCATGCGTCTATCTATTCTCCTCCTATCGTTGAATTTTTTGTTGACGAGCTGCAACTCCTTCGGACCAGATAGTCTTAAGGGGAGCCACCCCCTTTATAACGAGGCGATCAATGACAGCATGAATGAACAGTTCATGCTGAATCTCGTGAGACTTCATTATTTCGAACCCACCTTTTTTCTTGATGTGACCAATGTGGCAGCGACGATGAAGCTCGATTTCAATGGAGGGCTTGATCAAACGGCCCTGGGGGTCACCGATTCAGCCAGTGATCTCATCAAATTTACGGCGGGGAGTGAGTACTACACCCAGCCCACGATCTCTTTTGCACCTCTCCAAGGAGAGGCTTTTGTCAAAAGTCTCCTGAGCCCCATTACCTTAGAGTCCATCTTTCAGCTCACCAATTCAGGCTGGAGTGCACGAAGAACCTTAGGCTTATGTGTGGAGCGCATTAATGACCTTGAGAATGTTCCTACGGGATCCGGGCCCATGCCGCAGACAGCACCTAATGCTCATGATCGATTCCAGCGCCTCATGGATTTAGTCGAGACGGTTCGCGCCGCCCATATCATCATTTGGCATTACGATGAGAGCTCTAAACAATCTATTATTCATGTCAAAAACAATGAAAAGTATCAGAAGGAGATAACGGAGATTAAACAGCTGCTGGATCTTGACCCAAAGCGAGATAACTATATCGTCACTGGCAACAGCTCCATTCGGAATAAAGAGACCATTTCAATAGAATCTAGATCGCTGATGAGTATTATGTTCTATCTTTCACATAATGTGGATGCGCCTCCAGAACATGAACAGGCAGGGCTCGTCAGAGTGACAAAAGATGGAAATAACACCTTCGAGTGGTCACAAACACCCGCCGGAAAAATATTTAGGATTCGTCAGAGTGACTGGAGACCCCAACATGGGTTTCTGGCCGTCCCTTATTTAGATCACTGGTATTATATTGAGCCTAGTGATCTTGAGACCAAAGCGACCTTTATGCTCCTAACACAACTCTTCAGGCTGCAGGCGGGTGCCTCCAAGTTCCCCGCACCAGTCCTAACGGTCCCGGTTCGTTAAATCCATTGATTGACTATGAATAAACGGGGCGTACAGCAAGGTAAAGCGATGTATCTACTCCCATATCCTCTCCATAAGCCCATGATGTCTCTATTAAAGCTATTGACCATGATGGTTTTTTTATCTGGCTTTCTTATGACAGCCGATGCAGAGGATGCTTATCCCCTTAAACCCATTGATACCTCTAGCCCAAGATCGACGCTTAAAGGCTTCATGGCTGGCTCAACACAAGCTTACACGATGGCCTTTGGAAGAATTAAGGAGCAAATCCAAACAGGTAAAGATGTTTTAAGCGATGAGGATATAAAAAAATTAGATAAAGCCATAGCACTGGGTAAACAAACCTCCCGCGCCTTAGACTTTTCTAAAATACCACCGGCGATGATTATAGAGGCTACAAGAAAAACCTTTATACAGTTGAAGGAGATTCTGGACAGAGTCGATATTCCACCGGATGACGAGATCCCTGATGCCAAGATGATGGCTTCTTCAGAATTCAAGCGATGGATGATACCCAATACTGAAATAACGATCGCTCGGATTGATTCCGGCGATCGTATGGGCGAATATGTTTTCACCGCGGAGACCATTGAGCGGGTTCCCGAATATTACGAAAAAATCAAGGACCTTCCCTATAAAACGACAACCACTAAGAATTGGTATGAAGAACGTAGTCGATTCCCCACAGGCATAGCCCTTTTATTCAGGAAGGTCATACCCCCGCATCTCCTCATGAGTGAGAACGTCTTAACTCGATCCGTTCTATTCAAACAACCGCTCTGGCGCTGGATTGCTATTATGATCCTCGCCTTGATCAGTTATCTCTTAATCTACATCTCTATTTGGCTGAGTGGCGCGAATAGAATCACCGATGAACAGGAAACGATCCCATCAATCTGGCGGGCGCTCCTCAAGCCATTGGGATTTGTGATCACCACCTTCCTCTTTTCAAAAATAGTGATTGACGTCATCCACGTCTCAGATTCACTTTATTATTTCTTTAATACGGCCTCGTGGTCTATCCTCTATCTTTGCATTACTTGGTTGACCTGGTCATTTGGTGCGACAGTCGCCGAAACCATCATCATTTCAGAGAGAATAAAAACAACCAGCATTGATAGCCAGGTCATCCGCTTTGTTGCGCGCTTAGTGACCATTGCTGCGGTGATCTCCATCCTAATCACCGGTGGCGAGCAAATCGGGCTTCCGACTTATTCAGTCATAGCGAGTCTTGGGGTCGGCGGCTTGGCCTTTGCCTTAGCGGCACAGCAAACCCTTGCAAACCTCTTAGGCTCCCTCATTATCATGTTCGAAAAACCATTTTCAATCGGTGATTCTGTCCTTGTCTCGGGCCATTCGGGCATGGTTGAAGATGTTGGCTTTAGAAGCATCAGACTTAAAACGAAGACAGGTTCCCTGGTGACGATTCCCAGTAGCCAGATTGTGAATGGTGCCGTTGAAAACTATGGCAATACGTCGCCACCGTCTGAACCCGACCCTGAACCTCATTCCAGTCGGAGTCCTGATCCTGATTAAGGGTTGAGGCATGATGGCGTTCGATCCTTCAAAGCCCCATGAAAAAGCCATCTCAGCGCTCACCTCGGGGCGCATTAGATGACCCATTTGGCTTGTCGCCTTTAAACCTTGGCCCCCCGGGGGATGATGCCAAAATCGAACCGCCGATTATTTTTTAATGGCTAGACTCATCCATTAAATGGATCCCGACCAGCCTCGCGACCACGATGGCGACATACATCTGTCCAAAGATAGCCTCTAAATTCGAAAACATCCCCGCGACCGGTGTCATCGGGGAAATATCCCCATAGCCTACCGTGGCTAGTGTCGTAAAGCTGTAGTAATGCTGGAGACCCATCTCAAACCGGTGCTCGAAGTCATCACGGCACAAGCTTGTTTGGCAACCGAAGGAATCAGGGATTAATAGATTCAGTGAGATATAAAGATATCCAAACGATAAGCCGACGAGAAGATAGATGCAGATAGCCCCATAGAGGCGGTTCGTTTTGGAGATCCTTTTGCCTATGAAGACATCCAGAGAGAGATTCCAACAAATCATCAAATAATAGAGAAGGATCAGGGCATAACGAACCTGAGTGAGCCACTTGGCCATCGGGTGAACATATTCAAAGACAGCCAGAGAAGCCACTCCGACTCCGACGAGGATCGTGATGATTGCTTGACGGGTGTTGCCGAGACTCACAATCGATGCCGTCGTCAGAACCGACACAGTCAAGCCAAGCTCAAAGAGTTTCCCGATAATCCCCCCGGTGATCATAATCGGGTAACTGCTGATCATGATCAGCAGGGCCGTTAAAAGATTCCGGTAGGAATGGTCGATTTTTTCAGTCGTCATGATGTTCTTTATCAGGGGTCAAACGTTATGCAGCAATGGATCAATGTTACCAAAGTCATCAAAACCTCGGTCAACGCTTGATCTTTCTCGAGCCTCTAGATTTGGGTGGCGAGTGACCCGATTCTCGGAACCCCTTCCATTCAAACAAGAAAAGGCCTGAAAGAATGAGCCCCGTGCCACCTAGAACCGAGCCATGGAGGGGCTCATGATTC
Organism: uncultured Methylococcus sp.; assembly: GCA_903835265.1. Classification (GTDB taxonomy): domain Bacteria; phylum Pseudomonadota; class Gammaproteobacteria; order Methylococcales; family Methylococcaceae; genus UBA6136. Next base: position 3,398 of record CAILMG010000130.1, on the reverse strand, counting down.
ATCAAATGACCGACACCCAAAGAAATTACCGGTGTCACCAGCGTCACCATCGCCACACGACTCGCCGATAGGTGTTTCAAGATATAAAAGTAGAGAGCAAAACCAAAGGTCGTGGCGATGAACCCCAAGAAAAGGATCGAATAAAGGCTCCTTGGGGGGATAGACGCCGGTATCGTGCCATCTAGCAAAAACCAGGTGCCGGTGAACAGGGGAACGGCGATGATGAGGCTCCCGGCAACCTGAACGAAACCATCCAGTTGGCGTTTAATCGCTTTGATCCAAACCGCACTGATCGCCTGCCCGAGAGAGGCCAGCAACACCGCAGCAATGCCCATCGCTGATGCACTTGAAAGGTGAAGCGCGGAATGAAAAATGAGGGCCAGCCCGCCGAGCCCCAAGATATAGGACAGCAGCCTGAGGGGCGTTAAGCTGGCTTCACCTAAGAAGCCATAGGCGAGCGGTGCGGTTACCAGAGGCGTCAGGCCAAAGACTACTGCAATCCATCCAGAAGGAAGGTGCTGTGAAGCCCAGTAGGTCAGCCACATCGAGCCAAAGATCTGGACAGCCCCTGCGATATAGCTCCACAGCGCTCTTGGATCTAACGCCAACGGCGTTTGACGCATGATCAGCACCGGCAACACACCCAGAAGCCCGAGACTCATTCGAGCCAACACCCCAAAGAGATAGCCAGGACCTTCTCCGCTCCATTTGATCGCAAGCGGGGTCAACGACCAGAGAAGGATGAGGCTCATCGAAGCAATGACGAGTTTCATGTTTTCCTTTGAGTGAACCAAATGCGCACTGGCTGAGTCTTTCTTACTGAAAGACGATTGACCTTCAAACCGATGACTGCCATGAATCGCTATCAACCCGATGAACTTGATCTTTACCGAATAAAAGCAGCTGACTCCGATCAGGACAAAATCAGCGCGCTAGAAGACGCCATCAACAAGGCGGTGGATAAGGCGCAAATGAACTACCTTTGGGTCACTCTCTCGGTTGCGGTTGCACTATTAATGCTTTATCAGTCCCTGAGTGCCATGGATCAAAACCCGATTCCAGCGGAGGTCTTCCGGTGGTGCATTATCGTCATGACCATCTTGATCGTTCTCCCCTGGCAGCTTCGGAGGATGCGCCCCATTGGCTAGATCGTTTCTACGGCTGGTTCCTTAATAAAGAACATCAAGGTCAGCAACGAGATGCTGGTCGCGGTGAGCACCCAAAAAACCGGCGCGATGGGATTATCGCTGGCATGGATCAGCCAAGCGGCAATTAATGGGGTCGTTCCGCCAAAAAGGCCTGCAGCTAGATTGTAAGCAAACGCAAGTCCTGTGCAACGAATCGGCAAGGGCATCAATTCGACGTTCAAGGCCACCATGCTCCCGGTCATCATTGAGACGAGGAAGGCAAATGCCAGTTCGCCTTGAAGGATTTGGGATGGATCGGTGGAATGGATAAGCCCAAATAAGGGATACCCCAGCAGCAGCAATAAGCTAAATAAGGGAACCAGCACTCTTTTTCGACCAAAACGGTCAGAACACCAAGCCCCCAAAGGCAATAGGATTAACATGAACAACATCGCAAAGGTGTTAAGTTCAAGCGCCAATGATTCCGGTAATTGGTCTATTTTCCGAATGTAGGTCACGGCGTAGACGAAGGCGGTGTAGAACACCACATTCGGGCCTATATTGATCAGCGCAACCCTCAGAACCGTCCAGCCATAGCGGCCGAAGATTTCCTTCACGGGCGCTTCTGAACGTGGCTGATGAGGCGCAACAGGGATGCTCCTTCGGATCCACCACCCCGTCATCGCCACAAGGCCCCCGACCGCAAAAGGAATACGCCAACCAAAGGCCATCAGATCGGCATCACTGAAGATCGATGCCGATAGCCACCCGACCCCGGACCCAAGCAGTATGCCCGCTGCTGCACCCCAATTTCCCCAGACCGCGGTGAAAGCGCGGCGGTTCTTAGGCGCACTTTCCGCAAGAAAGATCAGAGAACTGGTATATTCACCGCCCACCGATAAGCCTTGGATCATCCTCAGTAATATCAAGATCATCGGTGCCGCCATACCCACCGAATCATAAGTCGGCAATAAAGCCATCAAAAGCGTTGGTGCCGCCATGGCCACGACCGAGAGACTCATCGCCTTCTCACGGCCCACTAAATCACCGATCCGACCAAACACCAAGCCACCCAGGGGCCGCATCAAGAATCCAGCCGCAAATGCGCCGAAGGAGGCAATGAGCGACACCGCAGAATCCGAGGCTGGGAAAAAGAGCTGGCCAATCACCGATGCAAAGTAGCCATAGACCGCAAAGTCATACCATTCAACGATATTGCCAATGAGTCCAACCAGGATAACTTTGAACAAGGAAGGATCTTGATGATGAGAGGGCAACATCATGAGGCGCGCATAAGACTCAGTAGCAGTCATCTTTGGGGGTCAAGGCCTGACACGCGCCATCTGACGTGATATAGGTTGTCGCCCTATTTTCAAAATAAATCGTGAGGGCCAAGACCAGTCCGAGGATGGCGAAAAGCCAATAAATGAGATCACGCATATCGAAAGCCTCCCACAAAAATGAATGAAAGGATAACGGAAATAGAGAGATCGCTCAGAAAAAGACACCTTAGGTCATCGCTCTTCCTAGGGACCTTAGGGTCTCTCTGGCTCCTTGGAGGCTGCTCAGGAATGGCTCCTGGGACGAACGTCGCCGGTGACGCACTTGAAACTGAGATGTTGCGGCTCGAGGTCGAACTCTTGAGTCATGATAGTGCGACCCTGGTTCTTGAAGATTGGTGCCGCACTCACCACATTAGCGTCCCGCCAAGCCTTTCAGCCGAAGCCCTCGATGAAGGATTGAAGCCGCCCCCCCCAAAGGTAATGGCCTGGCTTGAGGCTAACCCCCAAACCCCTATTCATCATCGGAGAGTCGCGCTTCGCTGTGGCCCCTCCGTCCTCTCCATAGCCGATAACTGGTACCGAGCCGATGCCCTCACGTCGTCAATGCTGAACACCCTAGCAACGACCCGCACCCCCTTTGGCAAAGTCGTTAAACCGTTAGGATTTCATCGACAACTGCTTCATTTACGGCCGTTATGGATCCTTGATCGGGACCCACCGTCTCGAGAACAGTTACCGTCCGATTATCTTTTTGAAATCACCGCACTGCTTAGAGACCAGTTAGGACGGCCTTTTAGTGTGGTGATCGAGCGTTATACCTCGAACACCCTTCCCTGAAGCCCCGATCGTTCCTAAAAAGCATCTCGGCTTCGTGGGCTCCAATGATGGGGATCTGCTTAATCGTTGCCGGTAAAACGGCTGCAAGGTATAATTGGAGGTTTACTGAAGTGAACGTTGATTGACCTGCCTAAGCCAAGGGGGGTTCTGG
>CAILMG010000129.1 GCA_903835265.1 uncultured Methylococcus sp. | reverse complement strand
TCTACCAATTCCACCACCTAGGCATAAAAAGAGCGAGAAACGAGACTCGAACTCGCGACCCCAACCTTGGCAAGGTTGTGCTCTACCAACTGAGCTATTCCCGCGTCTTTATGAACCAGTAATTTTAGATATGAGACTTAAAATTGTCAATACTGTGACAGCCTCAGGCGGCGTCTTTCTTTCTTGAAAAAGCGGGCATAGCGGCTTGAAGATAAAGAATCATAGACCACAGCGTCAATGCGGCAGCCAACACCAATAACAGTTGCCCGATCCTCTGGAGATCATCTTTCAGGATGTCCATCCCCAACAGCAGGCACGTAATGGAAACCATCTGAGCGGCCGTTTTCCACTTTCCGAGTGCTGACACGGCGACCTTACGGCGTTCGCCGATTTCTGCCATCCATTCCCGAAGGGATGCGATGGTTATTTCCCGCCCGACAATCACGGCTGCAGCAATGGCAACCATCGGGCTTGGATCCGCTTGAACAATTAAAACCAAGGTCACGGCGACCATCAGCTTGTCGGCCACGGGATCCAAAAAAGCCCCAAATCGAGTCGTCAAACCCATTTTACGTGCGAGGTAACCGTCCAGCCAGTCGGTCAGACCTGCAAACGCAAAAACGAGTGCACAGGCTGCATGGGACCATGGCCAAGGCCAGTAGAAAAGGCCCACCAACACAGGAATTAGTGCGATCCTAAGGAGGGTCAGGTATGTGGGGAGGTTTAACTCCATGACTCAGGTTTCGTGTTCGTGAAATAGATCGTAAATACGTTGTGCTAGCTGGAGGCTTATACCATCGACTTTGCTGAGGGAGTCTACACCGGCTCGACTGATTTCTCGTATTCCGCCAAATTGGCGCAATAGCTGTTGTCGTCTTTTAGGTCCAAGCCCTTGGATCCCCTCAAGACTATTCGGTTTTCTGGCCTTGGCCCGTCGCTGGCGGTGTCCGGTGATAGCAAATCGGTGGGCTTCATCCCTGAGTTGCTGGATGAGGAGCAGGGCAGGGGAGTGAGAGGGTAGCATGAATGACCTCATAGAATCCTGATCGATCAGCATTTCAAGGCCTGGTTTACGCTCACGTCCTTTGGCAATACCAAAGAGAACGATATCGTCCATTCCAAGTTCACTCAGAATCGATTTAACGGCGTTTATTTGTCCCTTGCCGCCGTCAATGAAGAGAATATCAGGACGATCAATCTCACCGCTCTTAATGCGACGATAACGCCGTTCTACCGCCTGCTGAAGAGCCGCATAGTCATCCCCGGGCGTGATCCCCTCGATGTTAAACCGTCGATAGGCTGATTTAATTGGACCATGGTGATCGAACACCACGCAGGAAGCGACCGTCAGTTCACCTTGGGTGTGACTGATATCAAAGCACTCAATACGCCTTGGAATTTCTTGTTGTTGAAGGGCTTCTTTGAGCGCTAGAAACCGGACCTTGAGACTTTGTCGTTGAGCCAATTTCGTGGCAAGCGCCGTTTGAGCATTGGTCCTTGCCAGTTGAACTCGCCTTGCCCGTTCAGCGCGAACACGACTGGTTACACGAACGGCATGCCCCGCCAGTTGACTGAGGACTTCTTCAACGAGCTCTCGTTGATCGATGATGCTACCAAGGATGATTTCTCGTGGGATCGACTTTCCGGGGTAATACTGGGTCAAGAAAGCTTCAAGCACCTGACTCTCACTATGGTCATAGGGCATGACGGGAAAATAGGTTCGATCGCCCATTTGTTGACCGCCCCGAATGAAGGTGATGTGGATACAGGCTGTCTGCCCTTCAATCGCTGATGCAATGATGTCAAGGTCACCTTGCTCGCCGTGGACGGCTTGTTTCTCTAAGACGGTTCTAAGGGTCGATATCTGATCTCGGTAGCGAGCAGCCTTTTCGAACGCGAGTGACAGGGCGGCCTTTTCCATACGATCGGCGAGCACGTCAATCAGTTGTCGGCCATCTCCATCGAGAAACATGAGGGTGTCACGGACATCCATGGCATAGTCTTCTTTAGAAATGAAGCCAACGCAGGGCGCTGTGCAACGTTCAATCTGATACTCAAGACAAGGTCTGGTGCGGTTATCGAAATAAGAATCCCGACATTGCCTCACGGGGAACACCTTTTGGATGAGCTTTAGGCTCTCCCTGACGGCACTGGCGCTTGGGTAGGGCCCAAAGTAACGGCCTATGGGTTGCTTTGATCCACGATGAACGGTGACTTTTGGAAATTCCTGTTGGGTCGAGACATGAATCGCGGGATAACTTTTGTCATCCCGTAAGGTGATGTTGTATCGAGGGCGATGCCGTTTGATCAATTGACTTTCAAGCAGCAACGCCTCGGTTTCGGTATGGGTTACGCGGACATCAATGCTCCTAATTCTTGCTACCATCGCCTGCTGTTTCGGCGAAACCTCTTTCCCTGAAAAGTAGCTCAGCACCCTTTTTTTTAGATTTTTAGCCTTACCGACATAGATCACGTCTCCTGTCTCATCCAACATTCGGTAGACCCCCGGCCTTTGGGTAAGTGTCTTCAGGAACGATTCGAGATCGAAAGTCTTATCTTGCGTCGTTTCGGCCATGATGATGAGGAAGAGGGTGCGTGATCATCGGGTCAGCGCTGTGGTGATCGCTTCATTGACCATATAATGCATAGATGGAATTCAATGCAATCATCCTGATGGAATTTAAAGCCAAATGACCGATATTAGCGACCCCCGGCTTCAAAAGGGACTCAATCATCATTACCCCCTGACCTACGTCAAAACTCGCGAGGAAGGTCGGCTTCTGACCATGCTGAAGACGCTCTCTAAGACACATTACGGTGATGATCGACCCCTTAAGGTTTGGAGTGCCGCGAGCGGCCTTGATGGTGATCGTGCCCTTCAAGACCCTCTGACGATGGTTGATGCCATTCGGCAGTCCAAGGACGATGTCTTTTTTGTTCTCCATGATCTCCCATCCCTCTTTGAAGGACATCCTGTTTTGGTGCGTGCCCTAAGGGATCTTTATCGGGATCTTGAAGGGCGCCAGGTGTTCGTTTTTCTTTCTCATCCTAATCTCTTGTTGCCGGATGAATTGAAGGGACAGATGTGGTTGGTTGATCTTGGAATGCCCAGTGGTCAAGAGATTCTGGGGTATCTTCATTCCTCATTATCGGAGGCTGGCTGTGACGGCCGTGTCGATGAAGAATGGGAAATGCAGGCGGCCACGGCGATGAAGGGTTTGAGCCTTGATGAGATTAATCATCTGGTGATGGGGTGGGCTAAATCTGAGCAATTTGAACTGGCTGCTGTCCTTGAGGATATTTACGCAGATAAGACGGCTGCCCTTCAGAAGGAGGGTTGTCTCCAGTTCATCTCGAAGAGTATTGAACTCCATCAGGTCGGTGGTCTTGAGAATCTTAAGGAATGGCTCCTAAGCCGCAAATCTTTGTTCAGTCGCCAATCCTTTCAGACCGATATCCCGATGCCCACGGGCATTCTCTTTATGGGCATCAGTGGCTGCGGCAAGAGTATGGCGGCTAAAGTTATTTCAAGTGCCTGGAATTTGCCCTTGGTTCGTCTCGACATGAATCTGGTCATGTCAGGAGCTTATGGATCCCCGGAGTATGCTTTTGATCATGCGCTCCGAACGGCTGAAAACATATCGCCCTTGGTCCTATGGGTCGATGAAATGGAAAACAGCTTTGGTTACGACAGCATGTCGGGGGGTTCTGGTAGCAGCAGCATTTTCTCAAGCTTTTTGACCTGGATGCAGGAGAAACCCCCCCAGGTCTTTGTGGTCGCAACGGCGAACCGAATCGAGAAGCTGCCCGCTGAGGTTCTCCGTAAAGGTCGGTTTGACCAGTTATTTTTCCTCGATCTCCCTTCAGATGAAGAGCGACGCGCCATTTTCAGGATTCATATCACGGCCTATGGTGGGGACCCCGACACCTTCAACATGAACCTACTGTCCATTATCACCAAAGAGTGGAGCGGCGCTGAGATCGAACAGGCCGTGAAGGCAGCCAGGATTCATGCCTTTCAAGAAGGTCGTCTTTTTGACGAAAAGGACATCACCTATACCTCGGCAAGAATGGTTCCTCTGTCAAGAACGATGGAGGAGCAGATCAAACATCTCCGACAATGGTCTCAGACACGAGCAACGCCGGCTTCTAAGAAGGCGGCTTAAGGCCTTCTTTATTGCCGCTTGAGGAATCAAGAGGATCAAGACCATCCGCTTATTGTTGGGTATACCCGCATCACATTTAGGGATTAATCATGACCATACGTTCACGCTTTGCCCCTAGCCCCACGGGCTATCTTCATGTTGGAGGAGCCCGCACAGCTCTATTTTCGTGGCTCTATGCACGTAAACATGGTGGCACCTTCATTCTTCGCATCGAAGATACCGACCTTGAGCGTTCAACGCCGGAATCAGTGAACGCGATCCTTGAAGGGATGGCTTGGTTGGGCCTTGACTATGATGAAGGCCCTTTCTATCAAACCCAGAGGTTCGATCGTTATAAGGCCTTGATTGCCCAACTTCTCGATGAAGGGAAGGCCTACCCTTGCTACTGCAGCCGGGAGACCTTGGATCAGATGCGTGAAGAGCAGATGGCCAAGAAGGAGAAACCACGCTATGACGGCCGTTGCCGTCACCTCACGTCCCCGCCCCATGGCATCACCCCCGTGGTCCGCTTTAGAAATCCGGATGAAGGCGAAGTGGTCATTGAAGATCTCGTAAAGGGGGATATCGTTGTTCGCAATGGGGAATTGGACGATCTCATCATTGCCCGCTCCGATGGGTCACCGACCTATAATTTTACCGTTGTCGTCGATGATCTTGAGATGGAGGTTTCACATGTCATCCGCGGTGATGATCATGTCAATAACACCCCAAGGCAGATCAATATCTTAAAGGCCTTAGGTGCCTCACTTCCCCTTTATGCCCATGTGCCGATGATTCTTGGATCAGATGGCGCACGATTATCAAAGCGTCATGGCGCGGTGAGTGTGCTCCAGTACCGCGATGAAGGCTATCTCCCAGAGGCGCTCCTTAATTATTTAGTCAGACTAGGATGGTCGCATGGCGATCAGGAAATCTTTTCGATTGATGAAATGATTCAAGCTTTCGATATTCCCAATATCAACTGTTCAGCATCGACGTTCAATCCTGAGAAGCTCCTTTGGCTCAATCATCACTACATCATGCATGGAGATCCTGTGCATGTCGCTCATCATCTTCGATGGCACCTGGGTCAGTGTGGTGTTGATCCTTCTCAAGGCCCTGATCCTGTGGCGGTCGTGAAGGCGCAGAGGGAACGCAATAAGACCCTTCTAGACATGGCGCATTCCAGTCTTTTCTTCTACCGAGATTTCGAAGAATATGATGAAAAAGCGGCTCAAAAGAATCTGACGCGGGATGCGCTTCAAGGTCTTCAGACTCTGATGAGTCCTTTAGAAGCGCTGAGGCCTTGGGTTCGTGAGAGCATTCATGATGTGATTGTCGCAACCGCTGAATCCCTCGGTGTCAAAATGGGCGTGATCGCACAACCCCTCCGTGTGGCGGTTTCAGGGACCACGGTATCCCCGCCGATTGACCTGACCCTCGAAATTCTGGGGAAAGAAAAAACCATCGAACGCCTCCATAAAGCGTGCGCATGGATCAATTCAACGGCTAGGTAGGCACCTAGAGACGTGGGGGATAAAACCACTTTGCGTGGCAGAAGGAGCTGCCACCCTATGAAAATACTTAAACTACTGGACAGATGAGGCCTTGATCGTTAAAATTATCAGCTTGACGTAGAGGGTCCAAAGCTCAGCTGGGAGAGCGCTCCAATGGCATTGTAGAGGTCGCGAGTTCGATCCTCGCT
>CAILMG010000128.1 GCA_903835265.1 uncultured Methylococcus sp. | reverse complement strand
GGGATGGGCGGCGGATTGATCCACACATCGCGTTCGCCATGCCGTTGCACCAAGGCTCTGGCAATGCCGGGATTCGTTTCCTGATGAAGGACTCTCGAAGCATGAGCATAGAGGACCGGATCCTCCTTGACCTGATCATAGCTTGGGAGCCGGATGACGGTTTTAAAGGGGTCGAGCCTTCGACGCTCAAATCGAAGGGCTGTCCGATCTCCCACTTTTTCGGTGCTGCAGCCTGGGGCTTCCATCTGATAGGGATCCACCGGGGGCGCAAGAGGGCCTGGGGTATCCACCTCCGTGGAGTCGATCAGGGCGAAATCCTCCGGTAGGTTTTTCCCAAGAAGGGCAGTCCCTCGAATATTGTCCAGCGAACGAATGGGTTCCCCTGCCGCTAGGCGATGGGCGATTTCGACCACTTGCCGCTCCCCATTCCCATACACCAGAAGATCAGCCTTGGCGTCCATCAAGACAGAGCGCCTGACTTTGTCGGACCAGTAATCGTAGTGGGCGATCCTTCTCAGGCTAGCTTCAATGCCTCCGAGAACAATGGGGGCATCGCGGTAGGCTTCACGGCAGCGTTGGGCGTAGACCGTCACGCATCGATCTGGGCGCTTATGGGCTTCCCCATCTGGGGTATAGGCATCATTCGATCGGATCCTCCGATCGGATGTATAGCGGTTGACCATGGAGTCCATGTTGCCGCCGGTGACCCCAAAAAAGAGATTGGGTTTTCCAAGGGCCTTAAAATCATTCGCCGAGGTCCAGTTAGGCTGGGCCATAATCCCGACCCTAAAACCCTGCGCTTCGAGGAGGCGACCAATAATGGCCATACCGAAGCTTGGATGATCAACATAGGCATCACCCGTCACGATGATAATGTCACAGGAATCCCAGCCGAGGGCCTCCATTTCGGCCATGGTGGTTGGCTGCTGCTTCGCAACACCAAAGCGCTTGGCCCAGTGTTTTCGGTAGGAAAAAAGATCAGGTGCCCGATGCATCGGATGGGTTTCGATTGGGATTTAAAAAATGAGGGGATGGGCATTTACCTAATTCATGCCCCAAAGATAGCCGACTAATATACCCCTTTGAGCCTGATCAAGGGAGCCAGTTCAATGAGGAGTGTTCAACCCTCGATGTTTTAGGGTAGCAGAGCGTTTTCTTAAGGGATCAAGAACCCTATAATGGCGCCCAATTTGGGCCTGTCTTCCGGTTTTTATCTTGATCATGGCGGGCCAACGTTCGATTTCCTTATCTCACCTCAATAACTCTCATGTTCAATCTTTGGCGCGTTTCGTTGCTGGTGGTATCGACCTTTCTTTTGACCGTTCTCAGTCCATGGACCGAGGCGGCGGTGACCACCCCTTTTTCGGTAAGATTCACCGCCAACGATACCGGCAATATTACCTTTGCAGCCAATACCTTGATGACGGCCTCGGCCTCAGACCCTGCTGCCCAAAATGCGCAAAATGGGGTTGGGACCAAGCTCAACAATAATGATTTCATCATGACCTATGTCGATGTAGATACAGATCCATCGACCTTCAATTCCAGTCTCTCCAGACTCAATACGCCCGCAGGGGCGCAGGTTCTTTTTGCAGGCCTTTACTGGGGAGCGAGAACCAATACGACCTTTCCGACGGGGCTCACGAGCAAGCGGCCTTTGGTGAAGCTAAAGGCGCCTGATGATCTGACCTATCGGGATCTCACTGGAATCGTGGTCGGGACGGGGGGTACCGATTACCAAAGCTTCGTGGATGTCACCGCGATTGTTCAGGCGAAGGGCGCCGGTCTTTATACCGTTGCCAATGTGCAGGCGATTAAGGATGCCACCGACTATTACGCGGGGTGGTCCCTGGTGGTGGTCTATCGTGCACCGGATGAGCCTGCTAGGAATCTCACGGTTTTTGATGGCTATGGTGTGGTCAGAAGCGCGGATCCTTCCATCAATCTCGATATCTCAGGTTTCGTGTCGCCCGTGAATGGTCCGGTGAAGGCCATGTTGGGCTTCGTGGTTTATGAGGGGGATCTTGGCTCTGAAGGGGATAAGGTCTTCTTTGATGGGGGGCTTGGCCCAGTCCAGTTATCCGATGCGTCTAACCCACCAAACAACGTCTTCAATAGCACGATTGCGAATAAAGGAGCGTTGGTCTCGACCAAAAGTCCTAATTACGTCAATCAGTTAGGCTTCGATGCCAATCTCATTGTGGCCGATAACATTATTGCGAATGCGGCCAGTACGGCAAAAATTCGGATGACCACGGGGGGTGAGACTTATTACCCTGGCGTCGTCACCAGCGCTATTGATCTCTATGCCCCCAAGGTCACCGTTCAGAAAACGGTCACGGACACGGATAGGAATGGCCCGCCCGTTCAACCAGGGGATACGCTACGGTATTCAATCGTGGTTGTGAACGCCAATGGTTCTGAGGATATCGCGGATCAGGTCATCCTGGATGACCTCATACCGGTTGGAACAACCTATAAACCTTCATCCCTCACCATCGGTGGTACAGGACAAACCGACGCGATTGATGGCGATCAGGCCGAATTCATTAACGGCAATGCTGTTCGTTTTCAATTGGGTACAGGAGCTGGGGGGGCAACGCCTTCGCCTATTGGAGGCTCATTACTGATCAATACCTCGAGTGGGATCGCCGCTTTTGATGTCGTGGTCAACAGTAATGCAGCGCCCAATGCCCTGATCCTCAATTCAGCCACGGCCAGTTATGTGGGGCATACCTC
>CAILMG010000127.1 GCA_903835265.1 uncultured Methylococcus sp. | reverse complement strand
GTGTCGTTGATGGGGGCACCCTGATTGCCACGCACATCCGAAGCTACGACAAAGGTGCGCAAGTCGAGATCCAAGAGCATCTTGATCAGCTGCTCGAACAGAAGCGTAAAGCCAAAACGCACCGAGGCATCGATCGACTGACCCAGGCGATTCCTTTGACGGAGGACTTTCTCGTCCAGGCCGCAGAGGCCGGTTACTCCCTTAGACCTATCGTTCGAGGGCTTGAGGAACTACTTGAACGGCATCCCGCCGCACAGGTCCAGTCCGCCATGGCCGAAGCGCTGGATCGGGGGGTTCCCCACATCAATGCCGTCCAGTTGACCTTGGACCGCCAACTCGAGGACGCACAGAAAGCACCGCCCGTGGCCGTCAGGCTCACCGCGGCACAGCGCGCCCGAGACGTCATCGTGACACCGCATGATCTCAAGACTTACGACCAACTGACCGGGGGTTCGAATGGCGACCAATGATGAGGATCTGAAGAAACGGGCCAAAGCTCTGAAGCTGAATGGGCTTCTGGCCCATTGGGCCGAAGTGTCTGAGGCCCAATGGGTGCGTGAGCTCATCGAATGGGAGGAAGTAGCTCGCCAGCAACGGAGTCTGGACCGACGCGTCAAACAGGCTCGACTGGGTCGATTCAAGCCCTTGTGCGATTATGACTGGAACTGGCCCAGACGCTGTGATCGGGGGACGATCGAAAACCTGATGTCACTCGAGTTCATGGCTGAAAAAGCCAACGTGATCCTCATCGGTCCCAATGGCGTTGGAAAGACCATGATCGCCCTGAACATTGCGCACCAGGCCCTGATCCGGGGATCTCAAGTTGTCTGCACAACGGCCGGCAGCCTTCTGAATGAACTGGCCTCCATCGACAGCGCCTCCGGCCTGAAACGGCGGATTAACTACTACGCCAAGCCACAGTTACTGCTCATTGATGAAGTGGGCTACCTGTCCTATGGCACCCGCCATGCCGATCTTCTGTTCGAGCTCCTCAATCAACGCTATGAAAAACAAAGCACCATCGTAACCACCAATCGGCCCTTCTCGGAATGGACCGAGGTGTTCCCCAATGCCGCATGCGTCACCTCGCTGGTCGATCGCCTGATGCATCACGCCGAGATCGTCGGCATCGAAGGGGACTCCTTCCGCTTGCGCGAGGCCATGGAGCGTCAGGAGAAGCGAGGGAAAAAATCAACCAAAGCCAAGGGAGATACTCATGAAAAGCCCGAATGAAATGCGTCTGTGGGGCGACCCCTATCATGGCATCAGGCTTGAGGCGCTCTCCCCGGAGCAGGCCACCCATCTTCTGGAAGCGGTGGAGATCCTTCATGACTGGATTGCGGCAACCTATGGGGTGGCCATCCTCGAATATCTTGCTGAGGACCGGAGGACTGAATCGATGGATGACGATGAAATAGACGAAGACTTCTGAAAGGCAAAATCAGGGGGGCATACTGCCCCCCTTTTTTTAAGTCCGGCGCTTAAACCGCGAATTTACGCGCTTTTACACCAGCGCTAACAACCCCGGGTAGGGTTCGCCAGAACCTGATTTTCTGGGAAAAGATTTTAAAAATTCTTGCGGGGTGCTTGATGAAAAAGCCATACCCCAGATGGGCTGCTCTTTGAGGGTTACCACGCTTCCTCAGCGCTACAACAGCGCTACAACAAAAACCTTCACCC
>CAILMG010000126.1 GCA_903835265.1 uncultured Methylococcus sp. | reverse complement strand
ATCTCGTTGCGACAACTGTGAGAAAGCTTGTGCTGAGTCGCACGGCGGTATCTCTCGATTAAATCGTAAAGCCGGCGATACCTTTGCAACCATTCATGTGCCGGTAGCCTGTCGCCACTGTTATGACCCAAGCTGCATGAAGGACTGCCCCCCGGATGCCATTAGTCGGCAACCTGACGGTGATATCAGCATCAACGGCAATACGTGTATTGGGTGTGGCAACTGTGTCGCTAATTGCCCCTTCGGCGTCGTTCAGCTGGTGGCGGCAAAGCCACAGGAACCGACCTCTTTATTGTCCTGGCTGTTGTTCGGGAAAGGACGCTCACCCGGTCAAGAGACGGAACACTTACATGACGGTAAGACCAGCAAGAAAGCGGTCAAATGTGATCTCTGTGTCCATCAGGCCTCAGGACCTGCCTGCGTTCAAGCCTGTCCAACGGGTGCAGCGCTTCGCTCCAGTCCTGATCAGCTGGTCAGGATTTTTGAAGCGTCGCACCTGAAGCATTAAAGATGGCCCCCAAGGAAATCCGATGAACCGTTCTTTCATCCAGCAGGATCAATATCTCTACCTCAAGATCGCCTTGGGCCTCTGCTTTATCTCTATCTTTCTCTATGCGGTGGATGATCCGGTCGGCCCACCGAGCGGGAACTCTTGGTTAGGCTATACCCTCGGTACCATTGGCGGCTTGATTATCCTTTGGCTGGTCTGGTTCGGCGTCAGGAAACGTCAATACACGGGAACCCGCTACAGCCTGACCCGGTGGTTATCGGCTCACGTCTACTTGGGGACGGCTCTCCTCGTTATTGGCACCCTCCACTGTGGGTTTCAATTCGACAACAACATCCACACGATCACCTATATCCTGATGGTGATGACCATCCTGAGTGGGATGATCGGGGTTTACTACTATCTGACCATACCAAGCCTTATCTCATCGAACATCGGAACCTCAAACGCCCAACAACTGCACGAGACCATCGATCAGATTGACAAGAAGGCCCTCGATATCGCCCGTCAGATCGATAGCCATGTGCACGAGATGATGGCCTATAGCATCCATACCACCCTGAAGTCTCGCCAGCCGGCCAGCAAGAAAGCCGCGACCGACATGTTTGCTTTTGGTGAAACCATCAAAGAAGCCTCGAAGGCTTCTTATTGCTCATTGACCAAGATCGACCCTGGCATGGTCGAAGAATCGACCATTGATCCCAAAATGGCGATGTCCAGTGACCCACAACTGAGGCTGGCCGCGATTATTATCGATCTGTCGTTCAATCGTTCGCCAGGTGAAAAGCTCCAGCAGTTGTTGGATCTCATCAATGAAAAGGCCGCATGTATCAATAAACTGCATTTGGATCGTGTCTACAACAGCCGACTCAAGATTTGGTTGATGTTCCACGTCCCCCTGTCGCTAGCGACTCTCATTGCGTTGGTGATCCACATTGTGTCCGTTTTCTACTACTAAATTGAGACAGGACTGCCCGTGAAGTTTCGTATCCGCCATGGCAATCAAACCGGTCAGTCCGCTGAGAATGCGGCCCATCTCATTTTCGAGACCGAGAGCCTTCGAATCGGGCGAAGCCCTGAGAATGAACTCGTCACGGACAACCCCCATGCCGCCGATTATCATGGCGTCATTCAGTCTACTGACGCCCCCGGCAAGACCCATATTGAAGCACTAGCCCATAGCGGCATTATCGTCAACGGCAAAAGCCGTAAGGTCGCGAGCCTCACACCCGGCGATATCGTTAGCGTTGGTGACTTTCACCTTAGGATTCTTCCGCCTGATGGCGAGCATGACTTTGAGGCCGAGGTCATTACGCACGAAGAGGCCGAAGCGGATCTCTTAAGGCTCGATCGGGGCAACCGATGGATCCGCTGGATCAAAGCAAAGCTCCATCAGCTTCGTGTTCGCCCGGTCGCTTGGTTTGCGGTTGTCTTAACTCTTTTATTACTGTTTCTCATCCCGCTGACCGCCGTTTACGTTCCGAGCCTCAATCATTTCCTTAAAAGCGGCACCCCTTTAATGCGAGCCATGAGCGCCACGTCCTGGAGCGTAGGACCCATCAGTCGCTATCACATCCGGATTGCCGATGATTGCGATAAATGCCATACCGATGGGGCCTTCACTAATGTTCCAGATAAGGCCTGTAATGCCTGTCATGAGGATATACGCCATCACTTCAATGTCGATAAGACTGAAGTGACTGGACACCCCATGCCCATGTGTGGGGATTGTCACCAGGAACATATTGCCGATAACTACCTTGTTCTTGGCGACCGGGTTGAACAATGCCTCCAGTGTCATGCCGACATCAAGAAAATCGCACCCAAATCCGAACTGCAATCCATCGCCGCTGGTTTTTCAGGTGAAGAAAACCTTTTTGCTAAGAAGCATCCTGAATTCAAGGCCTCCATGGTCTCAAACCATGAAGAAGATCATCCCGTGGTCACCCGGGTCAGAATGGATGACAAAGAGCATCTCAAAGAGCACTCAGGACTTCGTGGGTTTTCCCACAAAGATCACTTAAATAAAGACGGTATTCTGGCGCCGGATGGAAAGGTGGCGCCGAGATCATGAAGCTTGAATGCTGGAGCTGCCACAAACCGGATGATCAGGGGGTTGGCATGAAGCCCTTCAAGTTTGAGGATCAGTGCCAACGCTGCCATAAACTGACCTTTGATGAACTATCGCCGACCACGGAACTCCCCCATGGTAAGGCTGAAAAGATCTTCTCTTTCCTCAAAGAGTTTTATGCGGGAAGCCCCAAGGGTAGCCGGATTGATCCTCCCTCGCCGCCTGATAAGAATGACCGCGAGCTCCCAGGGCGAATGATCAGCCGCGGTAGCCTTGATTTTGATCAAAGTGACCTCACTCTCGATGGGTATGCACGAGAGATGACCCAACGCGTCTTTGAAAAGGGCGTCTGTTCCGAGTGTCACGAAGCGCTGAAGCCATCCAGTGATGTCTCAGAGTGGCGCATCGTCAAGCCAAAGTTCACCGAAAAGTGGTACCCCGGCGCCAAGTTTGAACACAAAGCGCATGAGATCTATGGTTGCAACGGTTGCCATCAGGTCGAATCCTCCGAGGCCCCTGAGGATGTCAACATTCCGGCCCAGGCGAGCTGCACGGAATGCCATGACGCTGACAATTCAAACTGCATCAAGTGCCATACCTTCCACAAGGATCCGCTCTTTAATATGAAGGGGAACCGATTCACGCCCATGACAGAATCCATCAAACCTTGGCATGAGAAAGGCAATGGGACTCCGCCTGATGGGGCCATCAGCCCTGCGCCTGTTAAACCGTAAAAATTAAGAACCGCTATGCACCTGCCCTTCGGAACGACAACGAGGTCTTTGGCGATCCTGATTGGAGTCCTGCTGCTGCTGGCTCAGCCACTCGCAGAGGCTGAGATTGCTAGTGACTGCACGGGTGGTTGCGCCAACGCGAATAGTTTCCTCACCGTCAATCAGGTGAATCGCATCATTGCGCAGGCCTACCAGGAGGCGAAGGCGGGCGGCAACAAAGCCGTGACCATTGCTGTTGTGGATCGGGTCGGCAACGTCTTAGGACTTTTTGAAAGCACTGCAGCCCAACAGCAGGCCCAAGCGGCGGGTTTTCCTCCAAATATCGCCCCCGCAGTAGGCGGCTTGGTGGTCATTCGATCGAATCGGTTCAATTCAGACCTACCCCCGCTACAATCGCTTAATACCTTAATCCAGACCTTCAACATCGTCACCCCAACCCCTCCGGCTACACCACCGACCTATACCCCAGCGCCAACGCCTTACACTGCCAAAGGTCAGGCCCTTGAAGAGGCCCAGGTCCCAAGCTCGATCGCGGCCATTTCTAAAGCCTTAACTGCGGCCTATCTCTCGAGTGAAGGCAATGCCTTTTCAACTTACACCGCCGCCCAGATCATTCAAGAACACTTCAATCCTAATGTCCTTGGCCAAGCCGCAGGCCCCTTGTTTGGCGTGCAATTTAGCCAGTTACCCTGTGGCGACCTGGTGTCTCAAGGATCAGACCTTGGGGTCGGCCCACGCCGTTCACCGCTTGGTTTTTCAGGTCAGCGTGGCGGCTTACCGCTCTACCTCCGGGGGACGCCTGTGGGGGGGATCGGCGTCATCGCCACCAAGTACTACACCATTGAGCAAAATATCTCGAATCCAGAACCCAGCCCCGATGAACGCATCGCCATCGCGGGGGCAACCGGTTTTTTAGCGCCGTTTAATCGCCGCGCCGATGTCATCACGGTCAATGGACAGACACTCCGTTTCACCTCGATCGGCGATCAAGATCTCTTGACGAATCCGGCGAGTGCCCCATCCCTCTCAACCATTACCGCCAATGGAGAAGGGAAAATCTTCGCTTTGGCTGGGTATTTCGATGGCACCGTCCGGGCAGGCCTCGCCTTTGGACAGGCCGCCTCTGGGATCTATCCCGCGAAAAAGGACCCTTCATCAGCGGCCCTTTTCAAAGGACTCAATGCCTACATCCTGTCTGATGCCAACGGTCAGAACCGTTACCCACCCACGGCTGGAACTCTAACGAATGGAGAGCAACTGACGAAAGACGACGTCACCACTCTCCTTCGAAAGGGAATTGGCGTGGCTAATGAGGCGCGCGCCCAGATTCGGCGGCCGTTACCCACCGAAGCCCGCCTCTCCGTGTCTGTCGTCGATACCGAAGGCAATATTCTTGGAATCTTGAGGAGTCAGGATGCGCCCATGTTCAGCATCGATGTCGGGCTTCAAAAGGCCAGAACAGCCGCTTTTTTCAGTAGCCGTAATGCCGGCACCCAACTGGAACCGAGCAATGTTTACCCTTATGTTCAAAGGGCACGAAACTTCATTCCCTTTGCAACCTCCGGCCCTCTTTTTTCTGATGGGACCGCGCTGACACCGAGAGCCCTTGGGAACATTGGTCGCCCACTGCTTCCAGATGGGATATCCCGGACACCCTATGCCCCTTTGAGCCTCCCCTACCAGCCAGTGAGTGTCTACAAGACCGGGGTCAATCAGTGGAGTGAATTCAACGTCGGAATGCAGCTCGATTTAGTCTTTAGCGAT
>CAILMG010000125.1 GCA_903835265.1 uncultured Methylococcus sp. | reverse complement strand
TGGCAACCCCACACATTCACTACTCGTGATGATCGCCGTGATCATGGGTGTGCTCGCCACTTAAAAGCATGATTTTCTGAACCGCGGGGTCTTGCTCCATATCCCCGAGATCGGTGAAATCGATATGGCGGTAATCATTGAGCTTGGCGGTTGTCATCGGCTTAATCGAGGCTGTCGATGGCGACTTGCAAGACACCAAGTCCAAATCCTCATCTATCGCCGGCCCATGCCTTGAGATTGATTTCGGCAGCTTGAGTGATGGGAGCCACTCCATCTTGACATCGACCCCATCCAGCTTCCCCTGATAGGTCTCGAGGCTCACGCCATAAGAGGTCTCTTTAGCCGCCAACTTAAGATCCTTACCAAATTGACGGGCATCGACAATCGACCAGATCGTCGACCAAGGGACTAAACGATTGGACGCCTTAAGATCCCCATCGGTGTATTCGAGTGCAACCCGATCTTGATTGAAGAGCCGGATCTTAAACAGTCGATCCTGATTGTCACGCTCCCAAATTTCACCCTGGTCGGTCGCAAGATCGCGCGTTTCCGTGCGATTGGGTTGCCGCATAAAATACCAATTCGCATGGAACGTCTTTTGATCCTTCACCCAGGTCTTTTGATACTCACAGGTCATGGGATCCATGTCCTTAAGACCATGGAGCATTTCAGCACTCAAAGGCTTTGAATCTTTCCCAGACAGGGAGGCACAACCCAGAAACAGTGTAGGTAAAGCTGCCAACAACAATCTTTTTTTATTAAGAGAGAACATCGTCATAGAGATCACTGCACAAATAAAAACAGGGGCTTAAAAAGCCCCTGTCGTTCAGTCGGACGAATTGGATTTATTTAAATCCAAGCGCCGTCGCCATCACGTGATAGATCACGAGATTTTCTTGGGTACCATGGAAGAGGTACGCATAAGGGCCCGTGGCATAAATCGCAACGTCTTCACCGGCATGAGTTTCACTACCACCGGTACCCGTTGGAACCAAGGCTTGCTGATGAAAGTTCTTAGCCGTGGTGTCAACGTCCGTCATATTAACCGTACGCCCCGTGTTGGTTGGATAAGCCGCATCCCCGTCAGCACCCACATTGTAGCCGCCACCATTCGCATAGCTGAGGGTGGTGTAGGGTGCCTTGTCAACCGCCTGTACATACCCTGCTTGAGGGTTATCAAACGCGATGACCTTCCCGAGGATATTGTTACCGCGCTGCGGGTAACCTGCGATCGTGAAGACATGGCTGTGGTCAGCGGAGACTACAATGAGGGTGTCCTTATCAAGCTTCAGCTCGGCAAGGGTCGCCTGCGCCTTCTTAACCGCATCAGACAGCGCGATAGCATCAGTCAAAGCGCGGTATGCATTCCCTGCGTGGTGACCATGGTCGATACGACCCGCTTCAACATGAAGGTAAAAACCTTTCTTGTTGTTCTTGAGGATACGGATCGACTTGTCGGTCAGATCAGCAAGGCTCGGCTCACCCGCTGGGGTCGTGTTCCGATCCGCTTCATACTGCATGTGGGATGGCTCAAAAAGACCCAAGACATGACTGGCTGATGCAGGATTGATTTGGCTGAAGCCCGCCGTATCAGTGATGAAGGTAGCTCCTGAGTGCGCCTTAACCCAATCATCCGTCAAATTACGACCGTCCTTACGCTTACCTAAGACCGTTGGATACTCTGGATCCTTGACGGTGTTTGGGAGGAAATAGGTACGGCCGCCACCAAAGACGACGTCAATGCCATCGCCATGTTTGAATTCAATCAACTGGCGGGCGATGTCTGGAATCACGCAGCCCGCAGCGGGCTGATTGGAATCCGCTTCCCAGTCACGATTGGTCGTATGCGAATAGTTGGCAGCAGGCGTTGCATGGGTGATCCGCGCGGTACTGACAACACCGGTTGAAAGACCTGCATCTTCTGCACGCTCAAGAATCGTCGGGAGGGAATTGGCTGCAAGATCCGTCCGATTACAATCAGCCACCGTAGTGCCATGGGTCATGGTCTGGTTAACCGAGAGCTCATCACCGTTGGTCTTGATACCCGTGACCATGGCGGTCATGGTTGGCGCAGAATCAGGGGTCTGCTGGTTGACGCTGTAGGTCTTTGAGTGCGCCAAATAGGGGAATTTTTCAAAGCTCAGGAAATTTTCTTCACCGCTAGATGCGGTGGCGCCATTTCCTGTTCCGATGATATCGGGCTGCTGACCTTGAAGAATACGGGTGGCCGTGACCGTGGAAACGCCCATCCCGTCACCGACGAAGAAGATGACATTCTTCGCTCTACGGATATTTTTCTGGAGTTTCTTGGCATCGGCTACCGCCAGCTTACCGGCATCAAACCAAGAGGTTGCGCTTGAAAGTGGCGGGGTAAAAGAATCTGGGGTCGCAGCGAGTGCACTCAGGCTCAGGGTAGCCAACATGGAGGCAGTCACCACCATCATTCCCTGCTTCAGGTTTTTGCTCATTAAATTACTCCGTAAGCGAATCGATTTTTATGGGGCGACGAACGAGGGGCCACCCGTCTCTAGTAACTGGACAGCAGAAAAATAACGCTTACCCATTACGGTATCGTTGCGGCCTAGAGAACGTTCTATGAAATTTCAGAGAAAGATCCGTGAATTTTCAAAGAAAGATCCGGCCGCTCTCTACTCGCCCCAAAAATCCCCCTCCACTCACAACCCCTCTTCCCCATTGAGCGCCTTAGCTTTTTCATGGCCCTCACGCACATTCATCCGGCCACACGGATCTTTTCATGTATTCTTTTGGAATACGTTTGATTATTGAAGACCCCTCATGACCCTAAGAATCCCATCATGAACCGAAGCTTTCGAGGACGACTGAAGCGCCTCCTTTTGGTTCTGTCGATGACGATACCGACGGGAGGCTGCTTGGCCCCGCCGGCGTTGGATCTCTCGGTGATGAGCTATGACCGGGTCACCACGGACCTTCTCTCACAGCAACTCCTCCTTAATATTGCAAGGGCAAGACACCATCAACCGATCCATTTCACGGCGGTTTCAAATATTGCGGCGACCTTTGATTTTCGATTTAACGCAGGCGCAGGACCTGCAGCGACCGGAAGTTCAGGCGGTATGCTGGTCCCAACCTTCGGTGGCAGCATCGCTGAAAACCCGACCATCACCATCGTTCCGATTGAAGGCGAAGAATTCACCAAGCGGCTCCTCACCCCGATTAAGGAGAGCATGCTGACGCTTCTGATCGAACAGGGGGCTGATGTTGATCTCGTGCTTCGACTGATTGCAGGGGAATTTAGAAGCCCAAAACAAAAGGGCTCCCACGAAGTGGTCTATCACAATCGACCCAATGACCCTAAAAACTATGCCTATTTCAGACGCATCGTCCTTCACTTGTCATCGATCCAAGATCGTAATTCGCTCTATATCGAACCCCTTCGTTTTGAGCAGCATTGGGATTTCCCTTTGAGCCAGTTCACTCCTGAAACCCTCGCCACCGTTGAAAAGGATTACACGGTGGAACTTACGCCCGATGGTCGACACTACCGACTCTCAAAGATCGTCAGTGGTCGGGTGGTGATGTCCAACTATGACCCCAAGACCTTATCGAATGAAGAGAAGATTCGCCTCAATGAATGGGCCGAAGTGAGCCCTGACAACGAATTGATCGTCGATATCCGAAAGGAATATACCGGAGGGGACTTCCCCATCGAAGGCAACTTCCATCTTCGAAGCCTTGCCAATGTGATTGATTTTGTAGGAAAAAGCGTGGCTGAAGAACCTGAATTTCAGGTGACACCCGATAGAAGAACCCCAACAACGACCG
Organism: uncultured Methylococcus sp.; assembly: GCA_903835265.1. Lineage (GTDB taxonomy): Bacteria > Pseudomonadota > Gammaproteobacteria > Methylococcales > Methylococcaceae > UBA6136. The sequence continues at coordinate 5,070 of CAILMG010000125.1, read as the reverse complement.
AAAACCCCACCAAAACCCTCGAGATCATAGAAACCGAGGACTATCCTGATAACACCGATATCGCCATCAAGTTTAATGGCCTTTACTATGCGGTTAGACCTGAAACTGGCTACCAATGGAACCGGGGAGCCTTTACCCTCCTCCACCAAATGTTCCAGATGACGGTGACAGAACTGCCGCGCGCGGGCATTCCAAGTTTGACGATCGCGAAGTAGCGAGAGCCTAAGGGCCCTTTGAGACCTTGGCTCTTTCAAGGACTTTCGCCTCTTCTGAGTTCACCAAAGGCGCAGTTCGAGGGGGGTAGCGCGCATCGAGATCGCCCGCAAAGCGGTTCACTAATTGAAGGGCGCCACCAAAGGCGGAGGGAAATCGACGATGAATAGGGCGAGTGACCTTAACCCCCATCTCTGGCCAAAGGATCAAAATCCCAAAAATCCAAAAAGGCGGCACCCCCGGCATGCCCACCTCGCTTAAAAGTCCCGTCACCAAAAGCAACCAACCGACATCCCGAGGTAAGTGCTCAATCGCCTTCAAAGCCTCAAGATGCTCCTGATGGCTCTGTTCTTTGGAGACTTTGAGATTCTTTTTCTTATGGTCAGATTCAAGGGCACTCATCGGAGACCTCTCGATATAGGGGTGGAAATTTTATCCATACTGCCAGATTAATTGGCTAGCATCATCTGGGAGATAAAAAAAATCCCGCCTCAAAAGGAGGCGGGATGATAACCAGTCAAACGCGATACGTTGCCTGGGTCCCCCAACTTGCGGCTCTTGAGCGTTTGCACCCCCAAGAGCCGCCTAGAAACTGATGATTTAACTGGCCCTACACAGAGCCGACAACGGCGTCCATAGGTTTTCAACGACCCCGCAGAAACCCAAAGGCCCCTTCTCTCCAATCCAGCCCATCAAAAAAAGGGCCGCCACGGTCGCGATGGCCGTCATGGTCACGCCCCATTCGGCGAGATAGTGGAGTACTTTGCTTTTTTCGCTCGCCACCTGAGACATCCCTTTGGGCCTTAGTAATCTTCTAACTTTATCAACCTAGAATGACGGCTTGATGAAAGCCGAAGGGACCCCCCTTAATCCCTTAGACAGCCGCACCGGCGTCCGTCATTTCAGGCGGCAGATCCCTTTCACCCGTCATGTCCTCGACCAGGTTCTCCACTTTGCTAATCAAAGAAGGGTCCCAGCGAATCAGCTCCAATCGCCCACAATCATGCTCGACGATCGCCGTACAGCTCTCCACGAAATCACCGGTATTCACGTAAAGAAAGCCGTCCATTTCCTTGATCTCAGCATGGTGAATATGACCGCAGATCACCCCATCAAGGCCTTCATCTTTGAGCGTCATCACGATGCTTTGTTCGTAGTCTGAAATAAACTGAACCGCGTTCTTAACCTTAAATTTAATGTAGGCCGCCAGGGAGAAATGGGACTGGATACCCATCACCCGACGAACGGCCCGAACCGCCCGATTGACCTCTAGGAGGAAGTCATAGCCCTTGCTGCCTAACTTGGCAATCCACTGATGGTATTTCGCAATCGTGTCGTATTCATCCCCGTGCACCACCAAGAAGCGCTTGCCATCGACCGTGGTATGGACAATCGAATTTCGGACTTCGATATCACCGAAGACATGTTCGTCGTACTCCCTCACATTTTCATCATGATTCCCAGGGACGTAAATCACCTTGGTGTCATGGCGAGCCTTTCTAAGGATTTTCTGGATGATGGTGTTATGGTCGCGCGGCCAATAGACCCTTTTTGAAAGGGCCCAAAAGTCGATGATGTCTCCGACCAGATAGAGGGTTTCACTCTCGTTATGCTTCAGAAAATCCAACAAGGTATCTGCCTGACACTGGGTTGATCCAATGTGGAGGTCCGAAATGAAGATCGTTTTGTAGCGTCTAGTGATCATAATGAAAGGTGCGACATAGACCGAGTCGGAGTGAGTTCCAAGACGCAGCAGCCCCCCTTGCTTTGAACTTTAAAGGGGCCCGCTGTCCCTTGGCGATGGCCAGCGGCGATTATTTCAGCGTGATGTTACAGCAAGGTTAACCTAGAGGCCGTCACAGAACCTTAACCCATCTGCAATCATTCCATCATGAAGCCTCGGTATCGTGCGCCGTCACCCTGACACACGCCGGACCCTTCATGAAATCATCGCCGACCGACACGATCACCGCTAAACCACGCCGTTTTGTCGCTGAAGTCGCGAGCTCATTGGATGATATTCGGGAGGCACAAGCCCTTCGTTATCGGGTCTTCTCAGGGGAAATGGGGGCTCACCTCCATACGCTCATTGAAGGGCTTGATTACGATGAGGTCGATGACTTCTGCGATCATCTCTTAGTAAAAGATCTGACAACAGGAGGGATCGTCGCCTCAACGAGGCTTCTCCCTGATACCGGTGCTGCAAGGCTCGGTCACTTCTATTCAGAAGGCGAATTTCATATCGAAAAGGTTCTGGCTCTTCCGGGGCGTTTTCTTGAAATCGGCCGGACCTGCGTGGATCCTGATTATCGCGGCAGCGTCGTTTTAAGCGCGCTCTGGAATGGTCTGGCTGCTTACGCCTGTTCCAGGCGCTTTGACTACTTGATGGGCTGCGCCAGCATCTCACCAGGCCCCAGCGGATTTGCAGTGGATGCGGTCTACCGCCAGATCAAGCCTGAACAGTTTGGTCCAAGTGAGCTTCAGGTCAGACCCAAAACCCCGGTCCCTGAAGCACTCCGCTGTGTCCGCGATGAAAGCGGCATCCCGCCCCTTTTATTGGCCTATCTTCGCCTTGGCTGCTGGATCCTTGGTGAACCTTGTCTCGATGCGGACTTCAATGTCATGGACGTCTTCATTCTGCTCGATCTTTCGCGCCTTCAGGAACGCTACGAACGACGCTTTGTCGCCACCCAACCAGAAGTCGATCGTGCCGTCTTTTCGGGTCTGGTTTAAAGGATCTTTGATTGCCGGCATGTTTGTGGCCGGCCTCCTCGCAGCGACCTTGCTGATCCCCCTTGGACGGGTGCTGCTTGGGAGAGGCTCAAAAAGGTGGCGTGACACTATCGTTGTGACCTGGAGCCGGATCGTTTGTCAGATCCTCAAGGTTCGTATCACGACCAGCGGGCACCCCGATCCAGAGGCCCGTTTGATGGTGAGTAATCATGTGTCTTGGCTCGATATCATCGCCATTGGATCAAGGATTCCCTGCCAATTCGTCTCCAAGGAGGATGTCGCTCACTGGCCTATTGTCGGCATCATCGCGAAGGGGATCGGAACCCTCTTCATTCGCCGAGGCGACGCCCTTCAATCTTCCAGCGTCACCGAAACCATGGCCTGGCTCCTGAAACGCGGCTATCGCCTGGCCATCTTCCCTGAAGGGACGACCAGTCGCGGCGAGAGTGTTCTTCGTTTTCACAGCAAACTCTTCTGGCCGGCGGAACTGGCCGCCGTGAAGGTTCAAGCCTTATCGCTGTCCTATAAAAATATCGCAGAGAGGGAAGCCCCCTTTGTTGATGATGATGAATTTCTGCCCCACCTCCTTCGGATTCTGAGCCTTCCTACTATCGACCTCCACCTCACCTATTGCGACACCATTCAGGGAGGGCTTGGCTACCGGGAGATCAGCAAAACAACCCGCGATCAAATCCTTGAAACACTGGCGCCGACCCTCAGTTCGAGGGCTCAGTCGGCCGAATTGTTACAGAAACGTCACACGACCTTCACGCAGGCTTAACACTCCCATAATAAATTGGTCACGATTGAGGGCTCGCTGGATCATGACAGGATCCCTCCCTGAATGAGAAGGCGTGATTCCCGCAAGAGCGAGAACACCCCATCCATGCCATGACCCGCGCTTGATCTATTGTTGAGGCTCTGAGGAAACACACCGTGAAAATCGCGCTCATTACCGATGCCTGGAAGCCCCAGATCAATGGCGTCGTGACAACCCTCAGAACCATGACTGAACGGCTCAGAACATTGGGCCACGAGGTGGAGACCTTTACCCCGGATCAGTTCAGTAATTGGCCGTGTCCGACCTACCCCGAAATTCGTCTCGCCCTAGGCGCCAAAGGCAAATTGTTCAAGCGCCTTGAAGCCTTCCACCCCGAAGCGATCCATATCGCGACGGAAGGACCTTTGGGTTTTGCCGCCAGAAGTTACTGCCTCCATCGAAAGCTTCCCTTTACGACCTCCTTTCATACTCTTTTTGCAGAATATGTGAATGTCAGAACCGGGATTCCTTTGAGTGTCGGCTACCGCTTCCTCTCTTGGTTCCATAACGCCGGCGCAAGGGCCATGGCCGCGACACCCGGTCTCGTCGAACAACTTAGGGCGCGCGGCATGAAGAACCCCGTTCTTTGGTCGAGAGGCGTTGACACTGATCTCTTTCATCCGCGGCAAGGGGACCCTCTTAAGGGGAAAGGGCCCCACCTTCTCTATGTCGGAAGGGTGGCTGTAGAAAAAAATATCGAGGCCTTTCTCTCTCTTGATACACCGGGAACAAAATTCATCATCGGTGATGGCCCCCAAAGAGCGAGCCTTGAAAAGAAATACCCCGAGGTGGTCTTTCTTGGCTACAAGCACGGCGAGGATCTGGCGACCCATATTGCAGGTGCCGATGTCTTCGTCTTCCCAAGTAGGACCGATACCTTTGGCCTTGTCATGCTGGAAGCACTGGCCTGCGGCGTCCCTGTCGCTGCCTATCCCGTCCAAGGCCCCAAAGACGTCATTCTCAGTGATCGCGTTGGGATCCTCGATGAGGATCTCAAAAAGGCGGTCGAGAAGGCCGTCCTTTTGAACCGCGACGATTGCAGGGAGTACGCCCTCAAGTACAGCTGGGACGAGTGCGCGCGACTCTTTGAGAGCCATCTGGCTCCCATTCAGTATTCAACCTAAAGAGAGGTCATCGTCATGAAAGTCATCGATACCATTCACCAATTCGATGTCAGCGTCTTCCTCTGGGTGGCTGAACGTAAAGCCAAAAAAACGCTGGTCCGATTGGCCCGAATGACCTCTAAAACGGCAGATGGTCCCCTTTACCTCGCCTTAGGGATTTTTCTTGTAGCCGGAAACCAG
>CAILMG010000124.1 GCA_903835265.1 uncultured Methylococcus sp. | reverse complement strand
GTTCGTAAAAATCTTGAATTCGTTTGAGCAACGAACATCATATCCATAGCTTGAAGTTCCGTAAGAGATGCTCCGACCCTCCAATCCTTCACGCACTTGACCCGCCTCAAACGGCTCAATCATGTTCATGTCCTTAGCCATTTGGCGAATCCATCGATCAGATTTGATGCCCATAGTTTCCTACTCAAAATGGTGCTGACAGAGAGTACCGATCCCATTCATGCGCTGCGCGTTTTTTTTAAGGTCCGGTGACTCAAAAAAGAGGGGCTTCAACATTAAAGGCCCCATCAACGAAATGATATCAGGCGGGGTGATCAGTCATTGACCACAGAGATGGTGGGAAACCGAGCACTATAGTCTCTCGACTTTAAAGCTAATGTCGCGGCCATTCGCCGAGCAATCTCTCGGTAACGTAGGGATATCTCACCATCAGGATCAACGAGGACCACCGGGGTGCCTTGATCCGCTTGATAACGAATAGCGAGATTCAAGGGTAATGCGCCGAGGAGATCCGTTCCGTATTTTATGGCCATTTTTTGGCCACCCCCTTCACCAAAAAGGGGTTCTTCATGACCGCAATGGGAGCAGATATGAAGGCTCATGTTTTCAACGAGACCCAGGACGGGGATATTCACCTGCTGAAACATCTTGAGTCCCCGCTGAGCGTCCAAGAGGGCAATATCTTGGGGAGTCGTCACGATGACGGCACCAGAAACGGGGATTTGTTGCGATAACGACAGCTGAATGTCACCCGTGCCTGGGGGTAAATCGATGATGAGGTAATCCATCCCATCCCAATCGGTCTGTTGCAATAATTGCTGAAGCGCTCCAGTCACCATGGGGCCACGCCAAATCATCGGCTGATCCTCATCAACCAGAAAACCAATCGACATCACGTCTAAGTTGAACGCGCGCTTTGGACTGATGCGATCGCCAGGCTTGATTTCCGGACGTCCTGAAAGTCCCAACATATGAGGAACACTAGGTCCATAGATGTCGGCATCCAAAATGCCGACCTTAGCCCCATCCTGGGCTAGAGAGGCTGCAAGATTAACCGCCGTCGTTGATTTTCCAACGCCTCCCTTCCCGGAAGCGATGGCAATGATGTTCTTGACACCTTTAAGGGGTTTAAGATTTTTTTGAACAGCATGGGAAACGATCTCTTGGACGACCGTGATGGTGACTGACTGCGCGCCGGTGTCGCTTTTAACCTTCTGGGTCAAGGCCTCACTGATCACCGGATGGAAATCTTGACACGGATAACCTAAAGCGACTTCCACACGGACGCTATCGCCAACGATGTCGATGGATCTGATCATCTTGGCGCTGACCAGGTCTTGCCGCAAATAGGGATCCATCCACCCTTTAAGACTCTTCTCTACGTCCTGTTCGTTCATCAGCATCCTCATCCTTATCATGGTCTTTGAAGGGCTCTATGCGCTTAACAGTGGGCCCTTGGACCCCCGAAAACGAAGGTCCATCACCCAATGGGGCTATCGGGCAGTATCGAGGTTTAGATCATTCGATCTTTCAGGGGATTTCTGGCGCTCCATTTCCTGGGCATTCGCCGCTTTATGACGCACCTTCATCTCCGAATAACCGGTAAAGGTCGCCATGAACATCAAGATACCGACGCTCGATGCCATCAAACGATCGGGTTCTTTGGTCCAAAACAAAACCCACCCAGGCTTAACGAGCCCGATTAAAAAAACAACCGGTGACAAAGCGACAAGCACTAACATCAATTGAATCATCGGATACCTCCTCCAATAAATAAAAATAAATTAGACCCTGATCCCAGTCCAGGTTCCTTATGAACAAATGAATCGATTTAGCCTCGGCGCCAGCTGGTGCCGCCTGCAGCGTCCTCGAGAACAACGCCCGCCTCTGATAAAAGATCACGAATCCGATCCGCTTCGCTCCAATTCTTGGCCAGACGCGCATCAAGGCGCTGAGTGATCAAACGATCAATCGAGGCCGCATCAAGACCTTCTGAGGCGGTATCACTTCCCCCTTGAAGAAAGATCTCAGGATCATCCTCTAAAAGACCAATCACGCCCGCTAAGGTTCGGAGGGTGTGTGCTAGATCATGTGCTTTTTGAACGTCCTGGGATTTGATCCGATTGATGTCGCGGGCAAGATCAAAAAGAACCGCAATGCCCTCAGCCGTATTGAAGTCATCATCCATGGCCGCTTTAAAACGGGCTTCATAGCCTGATTCAATCGCGGCTGGCTGTTGCTTGTCACCGAGGTTCAGGCCCCGAAGCGCGGTGTAAAAGCGATTGAGCGCAGCCTGAGCTTCTAAAAGATGCTCTTCACCATAATTTAAAGGGCTCCGATAATGACTATTGAGGATGAAGAACCGAATCACTTCAGGGCGATACCGTGCGAGAATTTCTCGGAGGGTGAAGAAATTTCCCTGTGATTTTGACATTTTTTCTTCTTGAACGCGGACGAAGCCGTTATGCATCCAGATGTTCACAAAGGGAGAGCCTGTCGCGCCTTCTGATTGTGCAATTTCATTTTCATGGTGAGGGAACTGAAGATCCATCCCCCCCCCATGGATGTCGAAATGGTTTCCTAGACAACGCGTGGACATGGCAGAGCACTCGATATGCCATCCAGGACGCCCTTCACCCCAGGGTGAAGGCCAAGAAGGCTCACCCCGTTTTGCCATTTTCCAGAGCACGAAATCAAGCGGATCGCGTTTAGCATCATCAATATCGACCCGCTCACCTGCCCGAAGGTCATCCAGCTGTTTTCCTGACAATAGACCATAGCGCTTGAAGGCGGCTACGGCATAAAAAACATCACCGGTCAGGCCCACATAGGCCAGACCTTTCTCAATCAGGGTCGTGATCATCTGGATGATGTCAGTCATCGCCGCAGTAGCCCGTGGCTCCATATCAGGGGGTAAGACCCCGAGCGCCCTTTCATCCTCATGCATCGCGTTAATAAAACGCTCAGTCAGTGCCTCGATGGTTTCGCCATTTTGTTGAGCACGCTGAATGATCTTATCGTCGATATCGGTGATATTACGGACATAGGTCACCTCAAAGCCTGAATATCTCAAGTACCGTGCGACCACATCAAAAGCAACCATAACCCGCGCGTGGCCGAGGTGACACAGGTCATAGACCGTCATTCCACAGACGTACATTCGAACCTTAGGAGGTTCAATGGGGGTAAAAAGGACCTTCTTGCGAGTGAGGGTGTTGTAGATCTGGAGCATCAGTGACTGGGTGATAAATAGACGGCAAGTCGGCGGTTCAAGATGGAGGGATCAATCAGGCGATAGAGTTGAGCAAGTTCAGGACCGTCATGACGACCGGTAAAGGCCGCTCTTAAAGGCATAAAGAGCGCTTTACCCTTTGCCCCCGAAGCTTCCTTGAGCGTGCTTAAAAACGCGGTGAAGTCCTCAGGGTTTAAAGCAGCGGCATCAAGCGCCTGCCGATAAAAGTCTTCACCGGCTTGATCAGCCAAAATTTTGCATTCAGCGTCTACCTCGAAGGCCTCTTCGGTAAATAAGAGACGGGCCCACTCATGAGCTTCGAAAGGATTCTGGCAGTTACTCCGAACCACGTCACGGAATAAAGCCGCCTGAGACTTCGGTATAAGAGCGTGGGTTTCCTCCTGAAGCCAGGCATCAAGGCCCTGGTCACTCACTTGCCTAAGGGCCAGCGATTGCCAATGGTTGAGATGATTGTGATCAAAACGGGTGGGAGAGCGGCCGACATGATGAAGTGCGAAACCTTCCTTGAGCGCCACCAGGTCCATGAGCTCCTCTGATTCATAATGATGCCCAAGACGCGCCATCAAATTGATCACGGCTAACGGGAAATAACCGCGTTGTCTAAGCTCTTGAATACTGAGGCTGCCATTCCGTTTGGATAAGGGAGCGCCATCATCCCCCAGAATTAAGGCTGAATGGGCATACGCTGGAACAGGAAGATTGAGCGCATTAAGAATCATGATCTGACGCGGGGTGTTGGCCAGATGATCCTCCCCCCGCATGACCTTACTGACACCCATCAGGGCATCATCAAGGGCATTACAAAAAAAGAAAGCGGCGGTCCCATCCGCCCTTTGAATGATGAAATCACCGATATCATCCGTCTGAAACCGTTGGGTCCCTCGAACCCCATCTTCAAACGTAATGGTTTCACCTTTAGGGACCCGAAATCTTAAGGTGGGTGCCCTACCCTCCCCGGCCAAGGATTGTCGCTGATCCGCATTAAGATCAGCGCAACGACCGGAGTATCTTGGTGGCCTTCCACTCGACAGCTGGACCTTTCTTGAAACTTCAAGTTCTGTGGGTGTGCAGTAGCAAGGATAGGCCTTCTGCATGGTCACTAACTGGTGGTAATAATCGGCATAAACAGAAGCCCGCTGGGACTGAAAAAAAGCCTCTGTCGGTTGGCGATTCTCAGGTCCCTCCTGCCAGGAGATCCCAAGCCAAAGGAGATCCTCAATCAGGGTATCGACAAATTCCGGTCGACTCCGCTCAAGATCCGTGTCTTCAATCCGCAATAGAAACTGGTCACCCAGGAGGGCACTAAAGAGTGCAGTCCGCGCATTACCGATATGAATCAGGCCAGTTGGACTTGGGGCAAAACGGGTTTTAATCGGAGACATATCTTCATTCAGTAAGGAATAACCCTACAATCTAACAATATTCAACCATCACTCGCAATAGAGAGGATCTCGGGCTGGGTCACTCTGGTTGAGTTACCCGCGGATTTGCCAGTTCCATTCTCCATTGTCTGTCAGTTCAAGGATGGCATCGTAATCGCTCGCATGATCGTCCTGATCACGGCGACCAAGATGCCCCATGGTCACCAAGGACATTTTACGCTTCAAGAGTAAGCTAAAGACTTTGGTGCGGGTCTCATGATCCATGTCGCGATAAGGATTAGCCATCACCACGTAACGTGGCTCTGCTAAAAGAATCCGCGCAAAGGAGACGATGCGTTGTTCGTGGGCGGAAAGAAGTGCATCCCATTCCTGCTCAACATCAAGGCCACCCGCGCGTTTAAGGACCTCCCCGAGACCCAACAGCAGTAAGACGTCGCGAACCTCTTTATCACGAACGTGCCCATCTTTGAAGAGAGGAATCACTGCATCACGAAGCGACCCCGGGGGAAGATAAGGCCTTTCGGGGAGAAACAAAATCTGATCGAGAGGCGGCCGTCTCACCATCCCACTCCCCGCATCGTAAAGACCAGCCATGGCCTTAAACAAGGCATCACGGGCCGCGTCATTGCCGGTAATTAAAACTCTGGGGTACTGTCCTATCTCGAGGGTGAGATCCTTGATCAGAAGGCGCTTGTCAATCGGCGACAATAAGGTCAGATGATCGAAGGCAATTTCATCATTGGACTCAACAATATCGAGACCCGCCACCGTTGAAGCCTGAGCGAGTTCGATGACATACCAAAGATTGACCAGACGCTGAATCACTGCAGCAAAAGACGATAAGGACTGAAACTGAGTGACAATCAATGAAAAAGCGCCCACCAGCATGGCAAACGCCATGGCCGATTGGGTGACCACACCGAATTCAACGCGGCCTTCCATGAACAGAGGAGCGACTAATAGGACGGGGATGATCTGGATCAGCCAATTATAACCCGTCGTAAAAAAACCGAGATTCCGGTTCACTTCGATGATGACCCTGAAATTAGTGGCCAGCGCTTGGAATTGGCCCCAGAGCCTTGGCTGTATTCGTCCTTCTTGATGCAGTAATGCGATCGATTCAGCACGTTCCTTCACGTGAATGAGACCCGATCTGAAACTGGCCTCTTTATCGAGCTGTCGGTAGTTGAGATCCACCAAACGCCCTCCGACCAGGACCGTGATGAAGGAGCCGACGATGGCATAGACCAGGGCCGCTGCAAACAGCCAGGGGCTGATCATCCAAAGGACGCTTGAAAAGGCGATGACGGTAAATAAGCCGTTCAGCACCATCAAAATGAAAGAGAGGGTGGTGGCTGTGAAGGACTTCACGTCATCGGCGATTCTTTGATCGGGATGCTCAACGCCGCTTTGACGGATCAATTCATCATTCAGCCGGTAGTAAGTCGGTGGGGTGACATAAAGCCCAACGAACTGATCGGTCATGAATTCACGCCATAAGAGACCCAATCGCTCTTCACAATAACGAAGCAGCACAGCAACGATCGTGAGTGCCGCAAAAACAAGGACATAGATGAGGGCTTCATGACCAAAGAGTGCCGCGTTCCGGTCGGCCAGCGCACTCATGAAATCACGACCCACGAAGCTATTGATGATGTTGAGGAGATTGACCGTCAGCAACAGACCGATCAGTGAACCGAATAAAAAAGCAGATTGCTTCCCTTGCTGCGAACGCCAGAAATTGACGATCAATTTGCTAAAGAGCCCCCAGCCTTGTTCATTCGTCGGTAGTTTGAACATCGGTACACTTCCCCTGAGGCCATGATAATGTTTTAAGCTTCTGCGATCTTAACAGGCTTGACGAGGATTACTGATGAAACCTTATGAGAAGCTGCTCCTCGAAAATCGGGCATGGGCGGACGAGAAGATAGCCCATGATCCTGATTTTTTTAGAAAATTACTGGATCAGCAAACCCCAAAGTTTCTGTGGATCGGGTGTTCAGACAGCCGGGTCCCCGCTGAAATCGTCGTCAACGCAACCCCTGGTGAAATCTTTGTCCACCGCAACATTGCTAATCAGATCATCACCACAGACTTCAATAGCCTGAGCGTTCTCCAATTCGCCGTCGAGGTCCTCGAAGTAGAGCACATCGTGGTGTGCGGCCATTATGGCTGTGGCGGCATTAAGGCTGCTTTGGCGGAGCAACAGGCTCATCTGACCCTGGTCAATAGTTGGTTGATGCATATCAAGGACATTTACCGATTGCATCAAGACAGCGT
>CAILMG010000123.1 GCA_903835265.1 uncultured Methylococcus sp. | reverse complement strand
GTTTTGCCGTGGTCAACGTGAGCGATAATGGCGATATTCCGTAACTTTTCAATCATGCGGATGGGAAACCTTTAGATGGTAGGATGGCATAACCCCCCATTATAGCGACCCTTTATGGCATCACATAACACTCTGTTCATTTCTACAAATGGATGAGTCCATGAAATAATGCGTGAAGGTGCTTTTCCCTGCCCTTTGGATCCGATGTGTCTGATGATTTTCCCGTTGATTAATCTCCAAAGAGTGCGACGTGACTTTGAGAAAAAAATCGTTTTAGCGATTTGGCTTGGGGCCTTTCTGCTGTCTGGGTGTCCATCGGAGCATCCGACGGCAACAGGCGCAAAGCCGCCCCCTGTGGCGGTTAAAACGATGCATCCCCTACAAGAAATCATAGAGCGCTGGGATGAATTCAACGGCCGGATGGAATCACTTGAATCGGTTGCCGTTCGATCAAGGGTCAGCGGCTATTTGGACCGTGTCCTGGTCAAAGATGGTGAAAAGGTGGGCCGCGGGGAACTGCTCTTTGCGATTGATCGGCGGACTTATGATATCGAAGTTCAACGCGCGCAAGCCGAACTCGAACGCGTCAGAACACGCCGTGTACTCGCTCAAAATGACCTCCGCCGTGCGACTCGACTCAAACTATCCAAAGCCATTTCTGAAGAAGAATTCGAACAGCGGGTCAACGGTGAAGCCGATAGCACGGAATCTCTCCACGCCGCTGAAGCGCAGCTGGCCATGGCCAAGCTCAACCTTGAGTTTACTCAAATAAGAGCGCCCATCAATGGCCGCATCGGGCGTGAACTGATCACCCCAGGGAATCTCGTCAAAAATGACGACACCCTGCTAACGACTATTTTTTCAACCGATCCGGTGTATGTCTTTGTCGATATCGATGAAAGAACGGCCCTCTATTATCGACGTTTGCAGGGAACCGATCGCCCGATGAATAGCCTGCATCTCGATGCCGAACTTGGTCTTATTGATGAAGAGGGCTACCCTCATCGGGGGGTGATTGACTATCTCGAACCTAAGCTGGAGTCGTCTACCGGCACCTTGAAGCTCCGCGGGGTCTTTCAAAACCATGATGAACTCCTATCCCCGGGTCTCTTTGCAAGGGTTAGGATTCGCTCAGGGCGTCCCGCTCCGGCACTGCTGATTCCATCGAGAGCCATCGGTACCGACCAGAATCAGCGCTATGTCTGGCGGGTCCATCCGGATGGCAGCATTGGATACCAACCAGTTCAACTGGGAGAAGTTCATGGATCCTTTAGAGTCATCAAAGAAGGACTCACCTCGTCCGATGAGATCATCATCGAAGGCATCGCCAAAATACGTCCAGGAATCTTTGTAAAACCTGAGCCTATCACCCTCCCCTATGATGGCTGATCGCTCGGCCTCGCCATGAACCGCTTTACTCACTTTTTCATCGAACGCCCCATATTTGCGGCGGTTCTGTCGATCCTCACTGTCCTGATTGGCGCGCTGTCGATGATCACGTTGCCGATCGCACAGTATCCAGACATTGCGCCCCCGAGCGTGCAAGTCAAAGCGGCATTTCCAGGCGCAAGCGCTCTGGTTCTCGCAGAAACGGTCGCGACGCCGCTAGAGCAGGAAATCAATGGCGTCGAGGACATGCTCTACATGTCCAGTCAGTCATCGAATGATGGCATTTTGCAATTGACAGTGACCTTTAAACCCGGCGCGAACCTCGACAAAGCGCAAATTCAGGTCCAAAACCGCGTCGCACTCGCTGAACCGAGACTCCCAGAAGAAGTTCGCCGCCAAGGCATTGCGGTCCGCAAGAGAAGCCCGGATCTCAGTTTGGTCATCAATCTGATTTCACCGGACGGGCGTTATGACAACGTCTACATGACCAACTACGCCCTGCTTCAAATGCGTGATGCCTTGGCTCGCGTCGAGGGCGTTGGCGACATAACGCTCTTTGGTGGTCGCGAATACAGTATGCGTATTTGGCTTGATCCCGGACAGGTAGCCGCTCGGGGACTCACCGCGAGTGATGTCGTCCAGTCGATCCGTGAACAAAATATACAGGTCGCTGCCGGCGTCATTGGGGCCCCACCAGCAGCTCACCAGGGAGATTTTCAATACACCGTCATGACCCAGGGGAGGCTCAGTGAACCCGAGGAATTTGGCGATATCATTATTCGAACGGGCCGTGAGGGACAAGTCACTCGACTGAAAGACGTGGCCAAAATTGAATTAGGATCGAAAGATTACAATTCTGAATTAATCTTGGACGGCCACACGAGCGTCGGTCTTGCCATCTTCCAAATGCCAGGATCAAACGCCATTGCGACTAAAACCGCTGTACTCCATGAACTTGATCGCCTAAAAGCCCGTTTTCCAGCGGGACTTGACGTTCTTTTGTCTTATGACACGGTTGTTTTTATCGAACAGTCCATTCATAAGGTGATCACCACCTTGATCGAATCAATCGCTCTGGTTGTCTTGGTCGTTTTACTGTTCTTGAGGACGTGGCGGGCAACCCTCATCCCGCTGCTCGCAGTCCCCGTCTCGCTGATCGGAACCTTCAGTGTGATGGCTTTTTTGGGCCTTTCGCTCAATACGCTCTCCCTCTTTGGTTTAGTGCTTGCGATTGGCATTGTCGTCGATGATGCCATTGTGGTCGTTGAAAACGTTGAACGGAATATGGCGTTGGGGATGGCAGCAAAAGAAGCCAGTCGACGCGCGATGGAAGAAGTCGTTGGACCCATTGTTGCCACCGCACTGGTGCTCGTGGCCGTGTTCATTCCGACCACGTTTATCACCGGTGTCTCTGGCGCCTTCTACAAACAATTTGCTCTAACCATTGCGGTATCCACGGTGATATCGGCGTTCAATTCATTAACCTTAAGCCCGGCGCTGTGTGCCCTTTTGCTGGATCGCGATCACCATGAAGGTGACAGTCAGCACGCCTTTCGCACCTGGATCGGTCGCTTTTTTGATCTCTTTCACCACTCTTTTGATCGGTTTAGTGCGGCTTATGGCCGTGTAGTCCAAACTTTGATGAGCCGTTGGCGCTGGGTTTTGACGGTCTTTGTTGGCTTAACCAGCCTCAATTGGGTCGCCTTTCATGAGGTTCCAACCGGCTTCATTCCTCCCCAAGACATGGGCTATCTCATCGTGTACGCCCAGCTCCCCGATGCCGCCTCTCTTGAGCGTACCCGAAAAGTGGTGATGGAAGCGAGTCAGATCATTCTCAACACAGAGGGTGTTGCCCACGTCAACGCTTATGCGGGCTTTTCGGTACTCGGTGGCGGCAATCAATCTAATGCGGGTACGCTATTTACCCGACTGACTGCAGCCGATGAACGTGCCGGACATCCAGGGCTTCAAACTGAAGCGTTGGTTCAAACCCTCCAGAACCGTCTTGCCATGATCGATGGGGCCTATATCGCCGTATTCGCACCCCCCCCCGTCCGAGGCTTGAGTACCGTCGGTGGCTTCAAATTACAAATCCAAGATCGAAGCAATCAAGGGCCACATGAACTCGCCGCCGTCACCAATGCGCTCATCCAAAAGGCGGCTGCGATTCCTGGTTTCACCAAGGTCTTCACGACCTTTAGAGCTTCAGTCCCGCAATTGAAGGTCGATGTGGATAGAACGCTCGCAAAATCCATCGGGGTTCCGCTGTCGAATGTCTTCCAGACACTCCAGATCTACTTAGGTTCTTTGTATGTTAACGACTTCAATCTTTTCGGTCGGACGTATCAAGTCTCCGCGCAAGCAGACAGTCCATTCAGAGCGACCGCCAAAGATATTGAAGATCTAAAGACACGGAATCTCGAAGGGGAGATGGTTCCACTTGGCACACTGATCGACGTCAAAGCCACCACAGGACCAGACAAAATTTCCCATTACAACATCTATCCAGCTGCCGAAATTAATGGGATCACCCTCCCCTCGATCAGTAGCGGCCAATCCATCCAGTTAATGGAAGACCTCTTGAAAGAACTCCTTCCTCCGACGATGGGCTTTGAATGGACCGAATTGACCTTGCAACAAATTCTGGCAGGGGACACGGCGATCATTATTTTTCCACTCAGTGTGATCTTCGTCTTTCTAGCCCTTGCGGCCCAATATGAGAGTTGGTCGCTGCCGCTCGCCGTCATCTTGATCGTGCCACTGTGTCTTTTAAGTGCCATGAGTGGGATTTGGCTCCGAGGGATGGACAATAATATCTTTACTCAAATTGGCTTTATCGTATTGGTCGGCCTAGCCTGTAAAAACGCCATTTTAATTGTTGAATTCGCTCGTCGCCGGCAAGACCAGGGTGAAGATCGGGTCACCGCGGCCTTAACGGCAGCAAGGTTACGCCTGCGTCCCATTGTGATGACCTCGCTCGCATTCATCATGGGCGTATTTCCGCTCGTGATCGCCGAAGGCGCAGGTGCCGAGGTACGCCGCATACTTGGAACGACCGTCTTCAGTGGGATGCTCGGGGTCACGGTGTTTGGCCTTTTGATGACGCCTGTGTTTTTTGTCATGGTGCGTGCCTTAGTCGAAAGAAGGCTGCCTAAAAAAACTTCCCTCTAAGATGAAGTACTCTTTTCATCGCATCCTAAAGGGTCTCTACCTCCTTTTCTTATTCTCCTTACTCGGTGGCTGCCCCGTAGGCCCGTCCTATGAACGGCCTAACGTGGATCCCGGCAAGGCGTTTGGGAATCAAGATGAAAAGGAATACGATCTCAAATCAATCGATCTCCTGTGGTGGCGACAGTTCAAAGACCAACGATTGACCCAACTGATCGAAAGCGCCGTCATTCATAACTATGATCTAAAGGCCGCCGAAGCGAACCTCAGAACATCAAGAGCGTTATTTCTTGAGGCAGGACTAAACCTGATTCCTCAGCCGACCACCCATACCAATTGGAATAGTCTTCAAAGGAGTCTCGCCGCCCTTAACAATAAAAACTATGTCCCAAGAAACCTCGACCTCTACAGCATCGGTTTTGATGCTTATTGGGAAGTGGATATCTGGGGCCGGATTCGTCGTGATGTTCAATCAAAGGAAGCTGAGATTGAAGCCGCTGAAGCCAACCGGCGCAATCTAACGCTCACCATCGTTGCTGAAGTAGCTCGAAATTATTTTGTATTGCGGGGTCACCAAAATCAGATCGCTGTGGAGCGCCGTAATGCAGATAATCAAAAATCCACTTGGGACCTCACCATCGCCCGTCAAGAAGCAGGCATTGGAACCGAGTTCGATACTCAACGTGCCAAAGCACAGTACGATACAACGCTCGCTCTGATCCCTCCCCTCGATAGCTTGGTGCATCAAGATATCCATCGACTTTCGGTACTGACAGGGCAGATCCCCTCGGCGCTTCTCAAGGTGTTGCTGATCGATGCTCCGATTCCACAGCCCCCACTGATTATTCACCTGAGTGATCCTAAAAGTCTCCTGAGGAGACGACCAGATATCCAGGAGGCTGAACGATCCCTCGCCAGTGCAACGGCAAGAATCGGCGTTGCCATGGCCGATGTCTTTCCCAAGGTCACGTTCGTCGGCGCCTTTAATCTTGAATCAAATTCCCTCACAGGATTGGCCGCTCCAGGGACCGGTGCCTATAACTTTGGCCCAAGAATCACCTGGCCTGCCTTTGATCTTGGGCAAGTGTATGCACGGATTAAAGCCTCTGAAGCGAACGCTGATGTAAGGCTGGCTGAATACCAGCAGGTCGTCCTTAACGCATTGGAAGAAACTGAAAATGCGTTGGTTAATTACGATCGGCTGAGGGATCGTCAGCTCCTCTTAAAAACAGCTTCAGAGGCTAGCCTTAAAGCGTATGACATTGCGAACATTCGATTTGAGGAAGGGGTTGAAGACTTTCTCAATCTCCTTGATACGGAACGCCGCTTATTACAAGACCAACGGGAGTATGCGGGGAGCATTACCGATACCGCCGCCGCACTGATCAGTATCTATAAATCCTTAGGGGGTGGATGGGAGACCTTCCAAACTCAAGAAGATGCCAAAAGGTCTATCGAAGAGGTCTTTACACCATGAGGGTGGCCCCGTGAATGTCGATGAATGGCTCGATGAAGTCAATGAACAGGATGAGGTACAAGGTCGAAAGCGTCGCAGCGAGATTCATCGATTAAACCTTCGGCACCGCTCCGTCCATATTTTGGTCTTCGATCAAGGTGGCCGCCTCTTTCTCCAACGAAGAGCCCTCAACAAGGACATTAATCCGGGCCTTTGGGATACTTCGGCGGCGGGCCATGTGGATGCGGGTGAAGATATCTGGACCAGCGCCCTTCGAGAACTTCAAGAGGAGCTTGGCCTTACCCCTAAAACCCCCCTTGAATGTCTCCTAAAGCTCGAGGCTGAAGCGGCCACCGGCTGGGAATTTATCTCTTTATTCAGAACCGTTGCCGAATCGCCGATGATCCTTGAACCAGAAGAAATTCAAGAGGGTCAATGGATGAGTGAAAAAGCCGTTGATGCCTGGATCGAGATGGGAGGGAACGGTCTGACCCAGACCTTTATGCGGATTTGGGCCCATTATCGGCGTCTCTAAGCGTTTGCTTTGAGAAAATTCTGGAGTAAGGCTAATCCGAACCGCGTAGAGACGAAGGCTACATCAGCCGAGTTGACGGCGAAAGGATCAACCCTAAGAATCGAGGCGACGTCATCTTGAGCAATGAGCCCTTCAACGGAGTCTAGATGCCCGACAAAGAAAAGATCGATTGTCTTGTAGGGAACCTCTCGATAGGGGTACACATTAGGGGCACTCCCAAGATAATGGAGAGGTCCCACCTCGACATGAATTTCTTCTAAGATCTCTCGGCGAAGACCCGCTTCAACCGTTTCCCCCGGCTCAATAAATCCGCCCGGCACGTCGAGGAGCCCTTTTTGGGGGTCGAGGGCCCGCTGACAGAGAATCAGTTGATCCTCATAGAGGAGGAAGGCACCGGCCGCTGCCGCGGTATTGACATAAAAAATAAGATCACAGTGCGGGCACACTAAACGCCGTTCATGCTCCATCAGAGGATTTTGGGCAGCACAGCGCGGACAAAATTTAAAACTATCGCTCAAGGTTTTCACATTTTTACCCACAAAAAAGCTATTCTGAAGTAGCCAACATCAGACAGAAATCTCATCACCCTCTGGTTTTTTAAAAACCTATGTCCTTGTTTCAACGGTCTCTCTATAAACTTTGCTGGTGGGTGATCTTCGCTGCAGTCAGCCACAACACTCTCGCCAATTGTGATCTTACAAAGGAAAAGGTCATCTGGGTCTCTCCTCGATGGGCCCAGCCCGGGGAGGATGTTCTGATTAAAGCCGTCTCTCCCGATCAGGCTATTGATCAACTTCGGCTGGAGGTGGAGGGTCAATACACCCTTCTTCCCGTCGATGCGCTTGGTGGTCCGCCCTTTAGCCTCACCGCTGCCGTCACCCTCCCAAACGCTTCGAATATAACGATCGAGGCCCTAGCCGGCGATCAGATCATTGGATGTCAGAAGATTGCGGATTCTCAAGAGGATTTACGACCCGTTTCGAGCGAATGGAATCGGGCCACTGAAGCCTTCTATTCGGCATGGGTAGAACAGCTCTTTGATGGGGATACCGCCTCAACGCTGAGCTTCAAATCCCTGGAACCTGTGCTTCGAGATCCTCAGCGAAATTTCCTCTATGACCATCTTGAAATGGATGAAGATCGCAGTCTTCCAGCCCGTCCCGATTGTGCAGACCTGCCCTATTATCTCAGGACCTACTTCGCCTGGAAAATCGGCCTCCCGATCAGTTATAGAGCGTGTGATCGAGGCACTGCTCATCGACCACCTCATTGTAGCCAGGCCACAATCGATCATCGGTTCACCAAAGGCACCGTCGCTGCGAACCAATTTGTCCAACTCATGCGGACGATTGCCGATACCGTTCACTCTGGGAGCGCTAGGACCCAACTGTCTGATGAAGAGACCGATTTTTATCCGGTGCCTCTAGACCGGAAAAGTCTCTGGCCAGGAACGGTTTTTGCGGATCCTTATGGACATACGCTCATCCTAGCTCGCTGGTTGCCGAGCGATACGGAAGGCGGTGGGCGCCTCCTTGGCGTGGATGCCCAACCGGACCATTCGGTGACCCGGAAAACCTTCTGGGAAGGTAATTTTCTCTTTGCCACAACGGATAACGCGGGTCCAGGATTTAAAGCGTTCCGCCCTTTGAGTGATGAGGATGGTCGTGACCGGCTTCTCGATAATGAGGCGCTACTTAAAAGGGCCACTGTTGCCCCATTTTCAATGGCACAGTCACACCTTGAACCCGATGATTTTTATGCCACGATGGCTCTGATCATGAACCCTCAGGGCCTCCCACCCGAAGTCGCTTTTGAAGCTAAAAGACGAGCCCTCATCGAACAAATTGAAACCCGGGGGACCGCGGTTGAAAATGGGGAATCTTATCAGCGACAACATCGCGGGACAGTGATCCCGATGCCCTCTGGCTCTAAAATATTTGAAACGATTGGCCCGTGGGAAGATTATGCAAGTCCCTCAAGAGATATGAGGCTGTTGATCGCCATCAAAGTGGTGGAGGACTTCCAAAGGCAAGCCGTCTCCCATCCTGAGCTTTTTCAATTAGGCCATCATTCAAAAGAAGCCGTGAAGAACGTGATAAGTAACGCTTACGAACGATCGCTCAACGAAGACCATGTGGAGTACATTCGAAGTGATGGCAGTCATTGGACGTTAAGTTTAAAAGAATTGATTGATCGAAAAAGCCGAATTGAGACCGCTTATAACCCAAACGATTGCCCAGAATATCGATGGGGGGCCCTCCCTGAAACCCCAGAGTATGAAACCTGCCATCGCCGTGCTCCAGAGGAGCAAAAAGAGCGCATGGAAGAATACAGGAACTGGTTTAAGTCAACGCAACGACCTCCCCGTTAAGCTATGCATCATCTGAAGCCCCTCACCCTCCTTTTAGCCCTTTTCTTGATCCTTCAATTGGAAGGCTGTTCTGGAAAAAAGAAACCAGCGACAGCCAGTAATGATGCGGTTCAGACGGAGGCTGCCGGCGCCGGCAAAAAAAAAGGACGGCCATCGCGCTCTGAAGAGATCATCAAAAGGGCAGAAGCAGAATGGGATTTTTTTGGTCGCCAAACGATCCAGCTCGATAGCACCGGTGAAAGTATTCCTCATGTCGGCCATTGGGAGGATGATGGCGATCCTTGGTCGAGCAGAGTCCGTGTTTATTGGAGCAGCGTAGGGAAACCAAGCCTTGATGGGTTCGACTGCAAACAACCATGGTCTGCAGCTTTCATCAGCTATGTCATGCAGGCAGCAGGCTTAAGCCGCGGAGAATTTCCAGGATCGGATGCCCACTGGAATTACATTCGGTATTTTACGCAAGGAAATTCATCCGCCGCCTTTGCGACTCACAAAATTACCGAATACTCCCCTGAAGAAGGCGACCTCATATGTGCCACCAGAGGATCCCATGGCTTCATTCCGGTCTATGACCATCTCAACACCAGTACGGTCTTGATGGGACACGCGAAACTTCACTGCGACATTGTGGTAGAGAAAAACAAAGAGTACTTGATGACGATAGGAGGCAATGTTCGGAACTCGGTTTCAAAAACCAAGATCCCTTTGGGGCAGAAGGGTTTTTTAAAACCCACAGAGCAGAGGCCTTGGTTTGTCGTTCTTGAAAATAGACTAGATCCATAAGATCCAAGCGTCTTCAAACACGTTTACGAATCCTCGGAGCCTCCTCTCGCAAAAGAAGGGGGATCACATCCCTCTAAAATTCATATTCCGGCCCATGTTTCCCTTTGCGCCACGCATCATATTCATGAGGTTGCCGCCTTTAAGCTTTTTCATCATCTTCTGCATCTGATCGAACTGTTTCAGCATCTTGTTCACTTCCTGAAGATTTGATCCAGCACCACGGGCAATCCTCTCCTTGCGAGAGGTATTGATCAGATCGGGATCCAAACGTTCTTTACGCGTCATCGAGTCGATCATCACGATCTGGCGTTGCCACTCATTATCGTTAACCTTCTCTTTGATGTTTTGGGGAACGTTACCCATGCCAGGCAGCTTGTCCATCATGGCGCTAAGACCACCCATATTCTTCAGCTGTTGTAATTGATCATAGTAGTCAACGAGGTTAAAGGCTTTCCCTTTTTGAATCTTTTTCGCGAGCTTTTCAGCTTTGGTCTTATCGATGGTCCGTTCAGCTTCTTCAATCAAGCTGAGCATATCGCCCATACCAAGAATTCTCGAAGCAATCCGATCGGGATGGAATCGCTCTAGGGCTGCGGTCTTTTCACCGACCCCTAAAAACTTGATGGGAGTTCCCGTAATATGACGGACTGAAAGTGCCGCACCACCCCGCGCATCACCATCCGTTTTGGTGAGAATGACACCCGTCAATGGGAGAGCATCGCCAAAAGCCTTCGCCGTATTAGCTGCATCCTGACCGGTCATGGCATCGACGACGAACAAAGTTTCTATCGGCTTCATTTCACGGTGAAGCTGCTGGATTTCCGCCATCATGGCTTCATCCACCCCCAAACGACCTGCGGTATCGATGATGAGGACATCTTTGTAGCGCTTCCGGGCATGCTCGAGCGCATTGCGGGCTATGTCGATGGGTTTTTCAGAAGGATCACTGGGGAAAAAATCTGCGCCGACCTCCGCCGCCAGGGTCTTAAGCTGCTCAATAGCCGCCGGTCGATAGACGTCTGCGCTGACGACGACCACACTTTTTCTCTCGTTCTCTTTGAGCCATTTGGCGAGTTTAGCGACTGACGTTGTTTTACCGGCCCCCTGTAGCCCTGCCATCAGAATAACGGCGGGTGGCTGAGTGGCCAAATTAAGCTTCTCATGGGCATTGCCCATCACCCGAATCAATTCCTCATTGACAATTTTGATGAAGGATTGTCCTGGGGAAAGACTAGACTGAACGTCTTGACCCAGCGCCCTATCCTTCACTTGTTCGATAAAATCCTTGACCACAGGAAGCGCCACATCGGCCTCGAGAAGGGCCATACGAACTTCCCGAAGGGTATCCTGGATATTGGCTTCCGTCAGACGGCCCTGACCGCGAATCTTCTTGAGGGACTGTGTTAATCGTTCGGTAAGATTGTCAAACATCGGCGTACATCCATGAATCTTGTCGGGCGAAGCGGGTGCTTCATCTAAAACGCGCATTATGCCAGACTAGACGCTTCGTGAGAGAGCCCATCCCATGTCCACCGCTGCATCCACAACGATCACCCTACTGACTTACCTCATGGCACTTGGCGTCCTGCTGCAGTCCATCAGCGTCGGTCAATCCCTTCATGATGTTTCGCGCGCGGAGTCCCGTTGGCGTTACCTACCACTGGGGGCCCTCGCCGTTGGGTTGCATGGCTGGTTACTTTTCGAAGCGAATATGGGCCCTGAAGGTCTCAACGTGAGCTTCATGAGCGCCCTGTCACTGGTTTCTTTTGGCATCAATGCGATTCTAGTCATTGCAGCCGTCTTTAAACCGATTGATAAACTCGGTCTGGTCACTTACCCGATTGCCATTATCATTCTGACCTTGACCCTCTTTTACCAAGAGCCAGCTAAGGCTCTCAAAGATCAGGGTCTCGCCATGTCGACCCACATCCTCGCTTCGCTCTTGGCATACAGCCTCTTGAATATCGCAGCCATTCAGGCTCTTCTTTTGGCGTTACAGGAAGCTTGCCTTAGACAGCGAAACCCGCGTGGGCTTCTCATTCGCTCGCTCCCCTCCCTCGAGAGCATGGAGACGCTGATGTTCCAGTTGATTGCAGCTGGCTGGGCCATTCTTGGCTTGTCATTGATGTCAGGATTTATTTTTCTCGATAACCTCTTTGCCCAGCATCTCGCTCATAAAACCATTCTTTCCATACTGGCTTGGTTGGTCTTTGCGGGGCTTCTTTTAGGGCGGATACGCTATGGGTGGCGAGGGCAATTCGCTATTCGTTGGACTCTTTTAGGCTTTGTATTTTTGATGCTGGCCTATTTTGGCAGTAAGCTCGTTATCGAACTCATTCTTCATCGTGTCTGATGAAGTGGATCGCACCGCGATCGAAGACCGACATCAACGTGTCAACCCCACCCCCCCTCAAGGCTTCGTTGAAGGCATAACTTCCGAAAAGAATAAAAAGAATCCCTGCACAACGATTAATGATCCGGGTTGAAAGATTGCGATAGAGTATTCGTCCTGCCCAAATTCCAAGTCCTGAGATGAACGACAGCCCCAGCGTTGATCCGACCCACACCCAAAGGGG
This sequence comes from uncultured Methylococcus sp., assembly GCA_903835265.1. GTDB lineage: Bacteria > Pseudomonadota > Gammaproteobacteria > Methylococcales > Methylococcaceae > UBA6136. The sequence continues at coordinate 17,313 of CAILMG010000123.1, read as the reverse complement.
AGGCTCAGAAGCTCCAAGGCCTGCCACAGCGAATTGAGTCTTATCCCCGAGTTCTGCGAGAAAGATCATCATGAAGGTGGTCACCAGAACCCCCTGACCACGCTTCTCCTTCTGGACTTCATCAGGATCTTCTCCGCCATCGAGAAGGTAACGGAGGCCGAATACGAGAAAGAGCCCTGATACCAATAAGGCCGAGACGGGCGCAGGCAACCAGTGATTTGCCATCGATCCAAAAAAGACAGCGATCGCATTCAGCAACGCGAACGCGATGGTTGCCCCCCAAAAGACCGGCCAATGGCGATGCCGAGACGCTAAGGCCATCGCGACCATTTGGCTTTTATCACCCAATTCAGCCGCCGCGACCAAAAGCGATGAGGTTCCGACAACCTGGATCGCTTGGGCCGGTTTTAGCGTGACCCATGAGGCCAACAGCGGATCCGTCAAACTATGAAAAAGAGGACATGGCATCGCGTTAATCATCCTGTTCAAGATCGAATGAGTGATCCTTAAGGATCACCACTTGAGTAGAACGTCTAAGAATTCCACTCGGCAGATGGAGCAAACAAGGCTATCCTTGCAAATGATCCTGTCGCCCCCCTTTGATCCAACTTAAAAAAAAGATGCGCCCATTGACTTTGATCCTCATGGGGCTCCTGACGGTCATCATCGCCAGTCTCTCAGGGTGTACCCTCTTCGAAAAAGCAGCGGAATTACCGGTGGTCGCCGTCAGAATCATTGCCCGAGGTTTTGAAACTGATAAGACGTATGATCCCGTTGACTTACAGGAAAATATATTACGATTTGCTGATAACTTCATCATCAGCACCAGTGTCGCCACAGAGTCCTTGAAGCGCACCGGCGAACCGGTCTCTCGTGAGTTTCTGGTCATGGCCAAACTCAAGATTGCAACTGACATGGTCTCGCTCGCCACCGGTTCCAATCCACTCGCCAATCTCGTCAGCTTGATTGTCTACACGGAGTCCGTTAAAACCAGTATCCGTGAATACTGGCGACCGATGGAGTTCGGTGATTCTGTTGACCGACTTGAAAAGGTGGTTGCTGACGCCTATCAAGACATACGCGCCTTAGGCATCACGATTCTTGCCCAAGACCAGATGAATGAACTCTCTGCTGCCGTTCAAACCTGGCACAAACTGAATCCACAGCGAGAAAGAGGGTTTGCAGAGCTTGCAAATATCACCCTGGTCAACCAGATTCTTGAAAAGGGAGACCAGACTAAGCAGGTCGATACCACGCATACGAGCGTTTTCTCTCTCCTTGATCTGGATCCACTGGCGAGCCTTGATCCTGCAACCCGGGAACTCACCGAGACCCGTCTATTTGGCGAGAGAACGCTTTTTATGGGTAAGCGCATTCCACAACTGATGGAATGGCAAATGGAGCTCCTGGCTGCCCGCACCGGCCGCGTCCCTGAAGTGAAACATTTTGTCGAGAGCACCCAAGAAATCGCCAAAGCCAGTACCCAAGTCGGAAAGACGGCTGAATTGATGCCCACTCTCATTCGCCAGGAACGAGAAAAAATTCTGGAGGCGTTGGCCAAAGAGCAAAGTGAACTCGGTCAATTAGCCAGGTCCTTCGGCGAAACGTTTGGTGAAGGCAGTAAGATGGCCGATGCAACGAGTGCCATGCTAAAAACGTATGAATCCGTCCTTCATGAAGCCCGCAACAAATCGGCGAATGAGACGGCGAATACCCCCCCCTTTAGGATCAAAGATTACGAGGAGTCTGCTGCTAAAATTGAAGCGATGGCCGATCGTCTGACCCAGCTTCTCAAAACGCTGGAACCCTTGTTGGCACCTGAACAACTGGAGAGGCTGACCCAGATTGTCGATCAAGCGACTCAGCAGGCAGAAATCAGATCACGATCTTTGGTGAATCATGTCTTCTGGCAAGGATTACTCTTCATTCTTTTGGGAAGTCTCCTCATTGGCGCCGTTTTTATCCTTACAGCCATAGTCCATCGATGTCTGTTGTCTGGTTCCGCAAAAGGCCATTAACACCTTATCAACAACCCCCTCACCGCCCTTTTTCCTTGCGTGGGATGAGGGCATTGTGCAGAATGTAAACAATTCATTCATATCGTTCTTAGGCCCCTCACATCCACGGAATGGATCTCATCAAGTCCTCCCAGGATGTTTGTTGGCAGAAACCAGTGACACCATGCTCAGTTATTTTTTTCCCCGCATCGACTTAGGCATTGATCTTGGCACCGCCAATACCCTGATTTTCGTTAGGGGAAAAGGGGTCCTTCTTAACGAACCCTCCATCGTCACGTTTGATCACGTGCAACGCGATATCATTGCCGTGGGTTCTGAATCACGCGCGATGATGGGGAAGGTTCACCCCGAACTGAGCACCATTCGTCCCATCAGAGATGGTGTGATTGCTGATTTCGACATGACTGCTGGGATGTTGAAGCGATTTATCAACAGCGTTGTGGGAATCCACAAGGTCCCACGAAATGTCGTGATCAGCCTCCCCAATGGGGTGACTGACGTTGAAAAAAGGGCGGTTTGTGCGGCAATTGCAGAAACCCATGCCCGTAAAGTTTTCCTCCTTTCTCAACCGATAGCGGCGGCGATCGGAGCGGGTCTGAACGTCAAAGAATCGGCTGGCCATATGGTGGTCGATATTGGCGGCGGCACCACCCAAGTCGCTGTCATCTCAAATTCTGGCATCGTGGTGGGTGAGACCATCAAAATAGCGGGTGACGAACTAACAGAATGCATTATTCGTTACCTTAAAACTCAACGACGTTTTCTGGTGGGTGATCGAACCGGCGAAGAAATCAAATGCGTTGCCGGTTCAGTGATGCCTGTCCTTGACATCGATAACTATTCGGCGCGAGGGCGCGATCTAACCCTTGGGAAACCGCGGGCGATCGAATTGACACCCGAAGAAGTGCGCCTCGCCATCGAACCTGCAGCGAGCAGTATCTTAAAGTCCATTCTCAACGTCCTTGAGGTAACGCCCGCTGAATTAACCAGTGACCTCATTGTTCGCGGCATTCATCTCACCGGCGGTGGCGCCCTTCTCAAGGGCTTGGCGCAACGAATCAATGAGGAAACAGGTCTTGAGGTTCACGTCACCGAAGACCCCTTGTCTGCGGTGGCCCGGGGGACCGGAACGGTCATTGAAGACGTAAAATCCTTCAATAAGCTCTTCTTACGCTGGGGTTAGCGCCCCGGTTGTCTTGGCGAACGCCCTGTGCCATCAAACGGAGCGATTCGAGAGAGAATGATCTTCAACAAAAGACATCAGCCATAAGGAACGCCGGCCTTTTCACAGAGATCCTTGAGGGCTTTGGCATGCTGAAAACCTTGCCAAATATCCGATTTCGCAGGATCGGTTTCGTGACTATGCCGACCATCAGAGAAGGTCGTGTCTACGCTGATGGGACCTGGAAGTGAACGTGATTTAGCAAACGGTTCACACATGGCCTCCATCGAAGACACCACCACCGTCTTGATCTGATCATTCTCAAGGGTCAACCGAAGCGTGAATCGAACCGCGCCTGAGGTAACGCCCTTTTCGACATCAGCGACTTCCCAAATACTTTGGATGGGGGACATAGATCCAGGGTTAAGGGGCCCCTGGTAAATGACCGTCATCGCACCTGTTGTGCCAGAAGACGGGTCCTTGATGTTTTTTTGGCCACCACAGCCTAGGATCATGAAGAGAGACAACAGCAAAAGAGAACGCATCGACGGGTCTAAAAGTTCAGAATATGATGATCAAGAACCAACATAATAATAAATCCCATCAGAGCGGCAAAGGTCTCATAACGCGCCTTACCTCGAGACTGCTTTGAGGGATGATGTCTCTAGGATGACAAAGAGCATCGCGCCTGCATCAATGGCCATCCCTCTGGGCAGGAACGGCAAGAAACTGGTAGCCATAGCGAGACTTAAAATACCGCCGACGGGCTCAATAAGCCCTGTCATTAAAGCGATCAGAATCGCTGTTTCTCCCCGATAGCCAAGACCCACTAGAGTTAGGGCGTCTGCAAGACTTTCAGGAATATTCTCGAGGACGACGGCCAGAGCGATAGCAACTCCTCGGCGCCAATGGTCCACAGCAAGCAAGAACCCCGCTCCCAAGAGCAGGCCAAATGAAACCCCACAACCCCTTCATCCCGGTCATAGTTGATTGCTTGCGGCGATCGCAAGGACCACCAGTGAAAATGAGGTTTTGGCCATCATGACGCCCCAAGTACCGCCCAATAAAGGGTCTTGAAGAGTTTCAATGAGCGGCCCATCGACGTCAAGATAAGGACACCAAAGACAGACAGCTAACGCTTGATGCATGCGGAATGGACTTCCCATCATGACGGATCATCCGATACGATCGATCATTTGGAGGAGACTATGAGACTCACTACCCGAACGGTTCATTATCAGCATCAAGGCGTTGGATTTGAGGGCTATTTAGCTACCGCTCTTGGGAGTTCAACACCAAAACCGTCGATCATGATTGTTCATACTTGGGTCGGACGCGATGAATTCGCTTGTCATAAAGCGGATCAATGGGCCCAATGGGGGTATACCGCCTTTGCCGTCGATCTTTACGGAGGGGGGAAAGTGGGACAAACAACCGAAGAGAATGCCGCGTTGATGAACGGCCTTCTCAGCGATCGTAATCTCCTCAAAGAACGCCTTTGGGCAGCCCTTGATACCTTCAAAGCGCAACCTGAGACCGACGTCGATCGGGTGGCCGCGATGGGGTTTTGCTTCGGAGGCCTCAGTGTCCTTGATTTAGCGCGAAGTGGTGCTGATCTCCGCGGAGTCATCAGTTTCCACGGCCTTTTCAACGCGCCTCAGGGCCTTCCTACCCCCCCGATTCAAGCTAAGATTCTGATCCTCCACGGTTTTGACGATCCGATGGCGACCCCAGAGGACGCCGTCTCTCTGGGTCACGAGCTGACTCGCCGGGGTGCCGACTGGCAAATGCATCTTTATTCCAACACAATGCATGCCTTTACCAATCCTAAGGCTAATGACCCAGGGTTTGGGACCGTCTATAACCCGATCACCGATGATCGATCCCACCAATGTCTACTAGACTTTCTGACGGAAGTGTTAAAATAAACCTCTTTGCGTGATGAGAATGACTGGCTATGGATCTCAATTTTCTTGATTTTGAACAACCCATTGCCGATATGCAGGCGAAAATTGATGAATTGCGTCGTGTCGGTTTTGACAATGAGATCAACATCTCAGAGGAGATCAGTAAACTTGAGGAAAAAAGCCGGAAACTCACGGAATCCGTATTCACCTCTCTGACGGCCTGGCAGATTTCGCAACTTTCACGCCACCCGCAACGGCTCTATACGCTGGATTACATCGAACTCATTTTCGAAGATTTTCATGAATTGCACGGTGATCGCACCTTCGCCGATGATCCCGCTATCGTCGGTGGTCTCGCGAAGCTTGGCGGCACCCCGGTGATGATCATTGGCCATCAAAAAGGGCGAGACACCAAGGACAAAATCTTTCGCAATTTTGGGATGCCCCGACCGGAGGGTTACCGAAAGGCGCTCCGTCTCATGAAACTCGCCGAACGCTTCAAACTCCCTATTATCTGCCTGATCGATACCCCTGGCGCCTATCCTGGCATCAATGCCGAAGAGCGCGGCCAAAGCGAGGCAATTGCTCGAAATCTCTTTGAAATGGCCACCCTCAAAACCCCCATCATCTGCACCGTCATCGGTGAAGGGGGCTCGGGAGGCGCTTTAGCCATCGGGGTGGGTGATCGACTCATGATGCTCCAATACAGCACTTATTCCGTGATTTCACCGGAAGGATGTGCTTCGATTCTCTGGAAAAGTGCCGATAAGGCCGAGCTCGCGGCTGAAGCGATGGGCATTACCTCCGATCGCCTTCTTGGCCTTTCACTGATTGATGAGATTATTCCGGAACCACTCGGTGGCTGTCATCGTGACCGTGAGAAAACAGCAGAACACCTCGCGGCTGCCTTGAAGCGGGCTCTTGCTGAATTAACCGCTGTTTCATTAGAAACGCTTCTTGAAAAACGCTATCAGAAACTGATGTCGTATGGCGTTTTTGAGGAAGCCAATCCAGGCTGATCTAGATCCTTCTGAACGCACAGTCCTTTCTGACCCCGGATTATCTCCTTCATGAGCTGAAGCGATGGCCCATGGCACCGACCTATTGGGTCGGTTATAGCGGAGGAATCGATTCAAGTGTTCTCTTAACCCTCTGCGCTGCGATTCGTCCCTCTCTCTTCGAGAGCAGCATCAAAGCAATCCATGTTCATCATGGACTCCATGAACTGGCTGACAAATGGCGTGAGCATTGTTCTTCCTATTGTCGTGCGCTCAAGGTCCCGCTGGTCATTAAAGAAGTAAAAGCCCGCCACGCCCGAGGCGAAAGCCCTGAAGAAACGGCTCGAAACTGTCGCTACGAGGCGTTTGCCTCCATCATGAAACCAGGCGATGTTTTACTCTTAGCCCAGCATCAAGATGACCAGGCCGAGACGTTTCTCTTGCAGCTCTTTCGAGGCGCTGGACCGCGCGGTCTCTCGGCCATGCCAATAAGAGCATCTTTTCAACAAGGACATCTTTTGAGACCCTTTTTAGGGGTTTCACGCGAGAACATCGTGAATGTCGCCCTCACATTAGGGGTTCCTTGGGTGGAGGACTTGAGTAATCAGGACACCCGCTTTGATCGTAATTTAATCCGGCGGGACATCCTCCCTCTCATCCAACAACGTTGGCCCAGAGCGGGATCCCTTATCGCAAGGAGTGCAGGACATTTGGCCGAGGCCGAGCAACTGCTCGAAGAAGCCATCGAAGAGCCTTACCAAAGGACCTTAAAGGGACCTTGTCTTGATGTTGAGCGACTCAAAAGATGGGCGCCTGAGATGCAGCGGGCCATTGTGAGGCGCTGGATTAGATCACTTGGTTTTAGACTCCCATCGACCAAGATGGTTGAACGGATCCTCAGCGAAGGACTGAACGCTGCCCCCGATCGGAATCCCGTCATCGCATGGCCGCAAGGAAGCATTCGTCGCTATAGGGGCCTTATCTCCCTGCATCCCGTCCATCCCTCCATTCCTGAGATGTCGTCCCTCGCAATCCCTTCTACGGCAAGATTGATCCCGCTTGAAGCGAATGGACGTCTGGTGTTGAAGGAGACCTTCAGGGAGGGCATTGCACTTGCTGACTGGAACGCGCATACCGTGATGATCCACTACCGACGGGGCGGCGAAAGGATCAAGATCAAAGGGCGCTCTGGCCACCATGCGCTTCGCAAACTGTTTCAAGAAGTGGGCGTCCCCCCTTGGGAACGCAACATAATGCCCCTCATTTTTCTCGATGACAAACTGGCGGCTGTGGGTGATCTCTGGATTGAGGAAGCTTTTTCTGCTGAATTAAAAAACTGCAACGGCATAAAAATCGAGCATAGAAAACCCTAAAAGGGCTTTTAGCCCCCTTTTTTATTTGCAGTAGAAGACATTAAATGATTGCTCCCCAAGCTGGGGTTGGCCAAGGGGGACGATGGCATTGCCACCCATTTGGCCCGCGTAGTTCCTCGCAAGCCGGTTGAGTTCATCATTCACTGAATCAGCATCTCTTGGGATATAAGCCACGGAGTCGGTCGTGTTCGACGTCACATGACCGATTTTCTTACATTTTCGGGTGTCACGCATCGTGAGCACCCTGACCTTTTCGCCTTGAGGCTTCAATTCAACCCAAGTGCAACCAGAGAGGGCGGCGACCGACAGCGTGATGGAGAGAAGAACGATGGATGAAATGCGCATCAGAAAGGCCTCAAAAAGCAACAATGTTCCAATTTTAAACGGATTATGCCGAATCAAGAAGCCATATCCGGTGACGGCTGCCTGACGGTGAAGTAAAATGGAGGGGCTGCCAGGCCAAAACCCGACGATCAAGGTGATGGTGATGGCAAACCACGCACACACCACCAACATCCCGAATGACCAAATACATCTTCATTACTGGCGGCGTTGTCTCATCGCTGGGCAAGGGCATTGCGGCATCATCCCTCGCGGCGATTCTCGAGGCCCGCGGGCTGAAGGTCACGATGACCAAGCTGGATCCTTACATTAATGTGGATCCAGGTACCATGAGCCCCTTCCAGCACGGCGAGGTGTTTGTCACCCAAGATGGTGCTGAAACCGATCTTGATCTCGGGCACTACGAGCGCTTCGTCAGCACGACCATGGGCAAGGTCAACAATTGGACCACCGGTCAGATCTACGAAAATGTCATTCGCAAGGAGCGACGAGGCGAATATCTTGGGGCGACGGTGCAAGTCATCCCACACATCACCGATGAAATAAAGCGTGTCATCAAGCTCAGCGCAGAAGGCCATGATGTGGCGTTGATTGAAATAGGTGGGACCGTCGGCGACATTGAATCGCAGCCATTTCTAGAAGCCATCCGGCAAATGCGGGTCGAACTTGGGGAAGCACACACCCTCTTCATTCATCTGACCTTGGTTCCTTATATCGGGACGGCTGGGGAATTGAAGACCAAGCCGACTCAGCACTCTGTCAAAGAGCTCAGAACCATTGGCATACAACCAGATATTTTAATTTGCCGCTCCGATCGAGCCATCCCCGAATCAGAGCGAAAAAAAATCGCTCTATTTACTAACGTCAGTGAACAAGCCGTCATTTCAGCGGTCGATGCGGACACCATCTACAGCATTCCTTCAAGTCTTCACGAACAGGGTCTTGATGAAATCGTGGTCAGAAAGTTAGGCATTGATGCCCCGGCCGCGGACCTTTCAGAATGGCACCAGGTCACTGATGGCCTGACGCACTGGGATACTGAAATCAACGTGGCCATGGTCGGTAAATACGTTAACCACACGGATGCTTACAAATCCTTAACCGAAGCGCTGACCCATGCCGGAATCAAAACGCGGAGTCGCGTGGTCATTCACTACTTCGACTCGGAGGATATTGGTGATGACCCGAGCGTCATGCTGCGAGGCATTGATGCCATTCTCGTTCCTGGTGGGTTTGGTGAACGCGGCATTGAAGGCAAAATCAACACCGTGCGTTATGCCCGCGAGAACGGTATCCCTTATCTCGGTATCTGTCTTGGGATGCAAGTCGCCGTCATTGAATTTGCACGGAACGTCGCTGGACTAAAAGGAGCCCATTCGACCGAATTCCAAATCGGAACCCCGCATCCAGTCATCGCCTTGATCACCGAATGGAAAGATGCATCGGGTCAGGTGGAAGTCCGCACCGAATCCTCTGAGATTGGGGGCACGATGCGTCTGGGCGAACAGCCCTGCCGTTTGGTCAAACACTCTCTGGCCCAGAAGGTCTATGGTCAAGACGAGGTCTTTGAGCGGCATCGCCACCGCTATGAATTCAATAATCACTACCTTGAAACCCTCGAAACGAAAGGGCTCCGGGTAGCGGGTACGTCCCTCGATGGCAAACTGGTGGAAGCCATTGAAATCCCCGACCACCCTTGGTTTCTTGCCTGTCAGTTCCACCCTGAATTTACGTCCACCCCACGCCGGGGACATCCCTTATTTACTGGATTTATCGAAGCCGCCCGCACTCGCGTCAAAGAGGAGTCGTAACGATTGTGAAACTCTGTCATTTTGAAATCGGAGAACAGCTGCCCTTCTTCTTGATGGCCGGTCCTTGCGTGATTGAGAGCGAAGAGCTCGCTATGGAGACCGCAGGGACACTCAAGGAATTAACTGAAACCCTTGGAATCCCCTTCATCTATAAATCCTCCTTCGATAAGGCCAATAGATCATCAGGCAACAGTTTTCGGGGTCTTGGCGTTGAGAAAGGCCTAGAAATTCTAGGGAAGGTTCGAAAAACGATCGGCGTTCCGGTGATCACCGATATTCACGAAGATTCTCCGCTCGACGAAGTCAGCGACGTGGTCGATGTCGTTCAGACCCCCGCTTTTCTTTGCCGCCAAACCAACTTTATAAAAAAAGTCGCGGAGCTCGGACTACCGGTCAATATTAAAAAAGGCCAGTTTTTAGCCCCATGGGATATGAAGCACGTGGTCGATAAAGCCAAAGCCACCGGAAATCAGCAAATCATGGTCTGCGAGCGGGGTGTCTCCTTCGGTTATAACAACCTGGTTTCTGACATGCGTTCTCTCGTCATCATGCGTGAAACCGGATGCCCTGTTGTTTTCGATGCGACCCATTCTGTCCAGCTTCCTGGCGGTCAAGGAACGTCCTCAGGGGGCCAACGTGAATTTATCCCCGCTCTGGCCCGGGCCGCGTTGGCCGTCGGGATCTCAGGGCTCTTTATGGAAACGCACCCCAATCCAGAAAAGGCCTTGAGTGATGGCCCCAACTCCTGGCCCATGGCCCGCATGAAAGAATTACTTGAAGTTTTAAAGACCATTGACATGACGGTCAAGGCGCAACCCCTTCTCTAATTGTTATCTATCTCAATCGATCAAAGGAGATCATCCCTTATGAGTAAAATTATCGATGTTAAAGCCCTCGAAGTCCTAGACTCACGCGGCAACCCAACGGTCGCTGTCGATGTCATTTTAGAATCTGGTGCGACGGGTAGCGCAATGGTGCCATCAGGGGCTTCCACAGGTTCACGTGAAGCCATCGAATTAAGGGATGGTGATAAATCCCGCTATCTCGGGAAGGGTGTGACTAAAGCGGTCGCTAACGTCAATGGTGAAATCCGCTCTGCCGTCATCGGGATAGAAGGCAGTGACCAGAAAGCGGTCGATCATAAGATGATTGCACTCGATGGCACCGACAACAAAGGCCGTCTTGGCGCAAACGCTATTCTAGGCGTGTCGCTGGCCACCGCACGGGCCGCTGCCGTTGAAGCCGGTAAACCGCTCTATGCCTATCTCAACAACTCAGGGAACTACGTTTTGCCCGTTCCGATGATGAACATCATCAATGGTGGCGCTCATGCCGATAACAGTGTCGACATGCAAGAATTCATGATCTTACCCGTCGGCGCCCCCTCTTTCCGCGAAGCGCTCCGCTATGGTGCTGAAATCTTCCACGCGCTGAAGAAGGTCCTACATGACCGCGGTTTGGCCACCGGGGTCGGTGATGAAGGCGGCTTTGCGCCCAATCTCCCATCCAATGAATCGGCTATCGAAGTAATCCTTGAGGCGGTTGCGAATGCGGGATACGTCGCCGGTAAAGACATCTTCTTAGGCCTTGATGTCGCCAGCTCTGAATTCTACCAAGAGGGCATTTATCATCTCGAATCAGAAGGCAAAAAGTTCACCTCTGAAGAGTTTGTCGACTATCTCGCCGCGTGGGTTGATAAGTATCCGATCATCACCATTGAGGATGGATTGGCCGAAGGCGACTGGCACGGCTGGGGTCTCATGACCGATAAGTTGGGTGATCGCATTCAGATTGTAGGTGACGATCTTTTCGTGACGAACCCTTCTATCTTGAAAAAAGGGATTGAAGCGAAGGTTGCAAATTCTATCCTGATCAAAGTCAATCAAATTGGCTCCTTAACTGAAACCCTTGAAGCCATTGAGATGGCTCATGGTGCCGATTACACCACCGTGATGTCGCATCGTTCGGGCGAAACGGAGGATTCAACCATCGCTGACCTCGCGGTGGCCACACGCTCTGGACAAATTAAAACAGGCTCACTCAGCCGGTCTGATCGCGTCGCGAAATATAATCGTCTCCTGAAGATTGAAGCCGAGTTGGGTGATAAGGCCACGTATGCAGGCAAGAGCGCTTTCAAGCGCGCGTTCTGATTACCATTAGGTCAGACCCTTGTCTAAGCTGATCGTTTTCCTGCTGTTGTTAATTGCGGCCCTCCAATACCGACTTTGGCTCGGTGATGGTGGTATTGAAGAGTATCGTGATACCACCCGCCGTATTGATGAACTCCAGCAGGAAGGCGAAAAGCGGAAAGTCCGAAATGCTGCGGTGGCTGCTGATGTCATTGATCTTCGTGATGGATCCGATGCCGTCGAAGAAAGGGCGCGCCACGATCTTGGTATGGTCAAACCTGGAGAGACATACGTCCAGGTTTACGATGAAGAATCGCAGGCGACGGTCATACCATTAACGCCTGAAGCCAATATCGATAAGCCTAAACCTCGCACGAAGGACCATCCGAAGGCAAAAAAGCCGGTAGGGAAGAGCCCCGCCCTGATCAAACATTGAAGATTCGGTTCATACTGATTCTTTTTGATTTAAGACCCATTCATCACCGATGAACCAACGTTTCTGGGCCGTCGTCCCTGCAGCTGGTGCGGGCAAAAGGATGGCATCCGACCGACCCAAGCAATACCTTGAAATCCTTGGTAAACCTGTCCTTCAACATACCCTCGAACGGTTACTGAAGGTTAACGAGATTACGGCGATCGCCGTAGCCCTTGGAACGGAGGATGGTTATTGGGAGGCCCTCCCCTTTACCCATAACCCCCGCATTATTCGAGCGTCTGGTGGTTCTGAAAGGGCTGATTCAGTCCTTTCAGCACTGGATCATTTAAGCGATCGTGCCGAACCCATGGATTGGGTCTTAGTGCATGATGCCGCAAGACTCTGTATCACAGAGGCCGATATCTTAAAGCTGATGTCGACGTTGAGTGAAGATCCCATCGGTGGCTTACTCGCCGTACCCGTCAGTGATACGTTAAAACGAGTTGAAGGGAATCGGGTGACAGAAACCCCTGATCGACGTCAAATATGGCGTGCATTGACCCCACAAATGTTCCGATTTGAAGCCTTAAGGACGGCACTTCGGGAAGGACTTCATGAGGGTCTACTGATCACTGATGAAGCGAGCGCGATGGAGTGGACCGGTGTTCAACCGAAAATCATTGAAGGCCGTTCCGACAATATCAAGGTGACTCGTCCAGAGGATCTCGGACTAGCCGCCTTTTATCTTGAGCAGCAAATACATGAGACCGTCTCATAAAGCGCTTCAAGGACGCATCGTCATCCTAAGAAATCGCGAAGCCTTGATGAGCCTTTAAAGTCTCAAACCCCTAATAACGTTTTTTATTTTTAAATACTTAATTAAGGAATACCCCTCATGATCAGAGTTGGACAAGGTTACGATGCCCATCGATTTACGGATGGCGGTCAATTAGTCCTTGGTGGCGTTCCGATCGAATATTCAAAAAGCCTCGCGGCACATTCTGATGGGGATGTGGCACTGCATGCGCTGTCGGATGCCCTGTTAGGGGCTGCAGCCATGGGTGACATTGGCCGTCATTTTCCAGATACTGACCAAGACTTTAAGGGCATCGATAGCCGCATTCTCCTTAGACATATTTTCGCTAAGTTGACCGCCCAATCCTATGTCGTCATCAATGTCGATGTCACGATCATTGCGCAACTCCCAAAGCTTGCGCCTTATATCGACCGTATGCGTGCGACCATCGCTCAAGACCTTAACATCGAGATCGATGCCGTGAACGTCAAAGCCACCACGACAGAGGGCATGGGATTTGAAGGGCGCGGCGAAGGCATTTCTTCGATGGCGGTCGCACTTTTAGAAAAACGCTCTTAGCCCATGTCAGACCCCACCTTAGAACTACCGCATGTCCATGGCTTTCCAGAAGCATATGGGGTCATTAAACTGACTCCCACGGACTTTATCGTCGAGGAGGTTTTAGGGTTTGAACCCTCGGGGGACGGCGAGCACGCCTTCATACAGGTCGAAAAAGCCGGGGAAAATACCGATAGTGTGGCCCGGCAACTGGCACGCTTTTGTAGCGTAAAACTTCGGGACGTGAGCTATGCGGGAATGAAAGATCGTCACGGATTGACCACACAGTGGTTCAGTATTCAATTACCTGGAAAAGAGGATCCTGACTGGTCCAAGTTTAATACCCCCTCTATCAGGATCCTAACCGCCACACGCAACGCACGAAAACTTCGCAAAGGAGCGCTTAAAGGGAACCGATTCAGCCTTTGTCTTCGTCACCTGACGGTCTCTCCTGAAACCCTTGAATCAAGACTCTCAGCAATTCAACGCGATGGGGTTCCAAACTATTTCGGTCCCCAGCGCTTTGGCCATCAAGGCGATAACACCGAACGGGCGCGCCAACTCTTTAAAGAGCAAGGTCAACGAATTGACGCACATCGCCGCGGTCTCTTTCTATCCGCAGCCCGCTCTCAGATTTTCAATGACCTCTTGGCCATCAGGGTCAAAGCGGGCAACTGGAACCAATGGGTCGAAGGCGACGTCTTTATGTTTGAGGATTCCAAGAGCTTCTTCATTCCAGATCCAAATGATCTGGAGATTAGGGATCGGATAGCCATGAAGACCATCCACCCGAGTGGCGTCATGGTAGGTCAAGCGCCCTCAACGGCGACCGGGAACGCCCGTTTCATTGAACAAGCCATTGAACATCAGCATCAAGATCTCATCGAAGGGCTCCGGCAAGAGGGCCTTGAAACGCAGCGTCGTCCCTTTAGGCTTTGCCCACAACAGCTCACTTACGAAGGGCTTTCAGAGGATGCATTGAAGATCAGTTTTACCTTGCCTTCAGGCGCCTATGCGACGACCGTGCTCCGTGAGGTCATCCAGATGGAACGCGTTGATATCTAGTCGCTTCATGACCCCATCCATCATAGGAATCGTCCATGTCCACAACGCTTTACCACAACCCTCGATGCATGAAGTCGCGAGAAGCCCTTGAACTCATTAGAAGCCAAGGGATTGAGTCGGCTATCAGGGAGTATCTCAAGGATCCACCGGACGCCAAAACCATCCTATCGCTCTTAGAAATGCTTAGGATCGCCCCAAGAGCGCTCCTAAGAACCAAGGAGTCCCCTTATAAGGACTTGAACCTCAGTGACAAAACCCTGAGTGATCAAAGGCTCATCGAAGCGATGGTCGAATATCCCATTCTGATGGAGCGACCGATCTTCATTCATCAGGATCGAGCCGTGATCGGTAGACCACCCGAACAGGTTCTAACGATCCTCTAATTCCATAGTCACTGCATCCTCAACCTCGGCACACCCCCCTATGATCGACATTCTAGTTCTTTATTACAGCCGCCATGGGAGTACCCGTGATATGGCCCAGCTGATCGCTCGAGGCATTGAGGAAGTTGAAGGAGCCAGTGCCCGCATAAGGACCGTTCCAGAAGTCTCGACGGTCTGTGAAGCGACCGCTAGCGAGATTCCGGATTCTGGTGCCCCCTATGCGACGCTGGATGATCTTCGGGAATGCCATGGCCTTGCGCTAGGAAGTCCAACACATTTTGGCAATATGGCCGGCCCGATGAAACATTTCATCGACACGACGAGTAGTCTTTGGTTTTCAGGCGCGCTCTCAGGAAAACCAGCCGGTGTCTTTACCGCGACCTCATCGCTCCATGGCGGACAAGAAGCAACGCTTCTCAGTATGATGATCCCTCTCCTCCATCACGGCATGATCCTGGTGGGTATCCCGAGCCGAGAAAAGGCGTTGAGTCACACGAAAACCGGCGGAACCCCTTATGGCCCGAGTCGCTATACCGGAGGTGGATCCACCAAAATCAGCGAAGAGGAACATCAGATTTGCCGTGTGTTGGGTGCTCGAATCGCTCATACCGCGAAGGCGTTCGCGGCTCACCCTATCGATGGCAGCCGTGGCTGAACAACTGCCTTTGCCCTTAAGTCGGCATGCAGAATGGACCTTTGAATCTTTTTATGAAGGACCTAATAGCGAGACGGTTGCTCATCTCAGATCCTTTGCAAAGGGCTCCCTAACGCATCCTTTGATCGTGTTAATGGGCGGCAAAGGCCAAGGTAAATCACATCTCCTGAATGCTGTCTCAGAAGAGGCTCACCCCCATCAGCAGCAGTCTATAGTCCTTCCCTTAAGGGAACTTAAAAGCAGCGGTCCTCAAATCCTTGAAGATCTTGATCATCTCGATTGTCTTTGTCTTGATGATGTAGACCGGGTGCTTGGAGAGAGGGAGTGGGATCTTGCTCTCATGATGCTGCTTCAAGAAAGACAGCGCCACGGAAAACCTTTTTTAGTGAGCCTCAGTCAACCCCTCGGCGATATCAAAGAGTGCCTTCCAGATCTTTCGAGTCGATTGACGGGCGGTTTGACCCTCAGTCTCAAATCCTTGGGCGATGAAGATCTCCTCAGCGTCTTGATTGATCGGGCTCGACGGCTTGGAATGGAGCTGACACCCGCCGTGGGTCACTACCTGGTGACGCACGCACCCCGCAGTCTGGATGCCTTAATCCCACTGATGGAACGTTTAGATAAAGCCAGTCTCGCCACCCAACGCCGATTGACCATCCCTTTCATCAAAACACAGCTTCTAAAAAAATCACCAGGCTAAGCTTGGTGATTCTTAAGGGAGCATCGAGGCTCTAGCCCTTTGCAGTAGATACACTCTAAAAATTACACAACTTTGGATTGGCATCCAACTCGAAGTCATGTTTGAAGGTGGTGGCATCGATCCGTGTCAGGGTCACTTGACCACGAGCATACTTAAATTTACCGGTACCACCCGTAACCGCCCGAACCTGTGAGATGGAATAAGGCTGCGGAGAGCTCGGTTCAGTGTAGATAAATTCGCCGATGGTCACCAAGGAGTCGTTATTATTACCAAAATGGTATTGAGCGATGCCAAGGCGTTGTTCTAAACGGCGATGCTCATCAACCGCCGTGGGATCAGGCATTCTGTTGGTCACCGTGTTGAAAATTGCGCTACCAACCGTCTTTCCCTTGTACTTTAGGTCGGCATCCATATTGGTGACATCACCCATGCTAAAGCCAGGTTGTCCCATATCAACTGGCTTGAGGGCAACAAGAGAGACGATGAGGCTAAAACTACACGCTGCCTCTGCCGTTTCAGCTAAGCAGAGAGCGGCGAGAAGTACGAAGACAATAGAACTGTAATTATTTTTCATAAGATCTGTCCTTTTTAGTAACAATGAAGACCCTCTTGAGAGTGGATCGAAGATAAAGAGAACTACACCACCCAGGAAAAAGGCCTATTGACAAAGATGAGTCAATTTAAGCAGTACTAGATCACTGGAGAAGAATGGCCTTTATAGGCCAAAAATCACGCGAAAAATTATAAAGAGGGTCTCATAGCATTACAAATACTTTTACTCACGAGTTCGACAGTTTGCGCCTAAAAAAGCCCTTTTATGAACCCTCATGGCTAGAATAATTAGTGGCTTAGCTTCCTGAATTCACAAATCCTTGTGGTTGCACGTCAGTATCACTTATTCTCTGTACTGACATGACCATAAGGCCATGTAAAGTAGTGGCATGCATGTCAAGATCACATCATCGGGTCCTCGCCAGTACGTTCAGCTCGTTGAGTCCTAC